>NZ_JAAGOU010000038.1:0-49032 GCF_010500775.1 Salipiger sp. PrR002 | reverse complement strand
TCGTCTGCGCTGGCTCAGCTTGCCGCCTCGCCGCCGCCCCGTCTGGCGTCCCGATCAGCGCCTCAGCGCCGCCGGTGAGGGGGCTTTTACGGATACCCACCGGGACCCGCAAGCGGTTTTTTCAGATTTTCGGATCTTTTCTTCAGCCGACGCGGCGTCAGCCGTGCGGCGCGGGTTTTGAAGCCCTTGTTTTGCTCAACTTAGGCCCGCCGCACCGCCCGTCCAGGAGGCGGCGCGGCGGGATTGGCTCATTCCTTGATCAGCATCTTGCGGGGAATGTCGCAGAAGACCTCGGGCGCACCGTCGGTGATGGCGATGGATTCCGTGGTCTCATAGCCCCAGCTCTCCATCCACAGGCCGGTCATGAAGTGGAAGGTCATCCCCGGCTGCAGTTCGGTCTTGTCGCCGCGGCGGATCGACATGGTGCGCTCGCCCCAGTCCGGCGGGTAGCTGAGACCGATGGAATAGCCCGCGCGGTTGTCCTTCTCGATGCCGTATTTCTCGAGCGTGCCAAAGAAGGCCTTGGCAATGTCCTCGCAGAGGTTGCCCGCACGCGCAGCTTCGAGACCCGCATCCATCCCCTCGAGCACCGCCTTCTCGGCATCCAGAATCTCCTGCGGCGGTTTGCCGAGGTAGATCGTGCGCGACAGCGGCACGTGATAACGCTGGTAGCAGCCGGCGATCTCGAAAAAGGTCCCCTCCCCCGACTTCATCGGCAGATCGTCCCATGTAAGATGCGGCGCGGCGGCATCGGGGCCCGAGGGCAGCAGCGGCACGATGGCCGGATAGTCGCCGCCAAGGCCGTACCATTCATCATAGCGCAGTCCGGCGTCATAGATCTCGGCCACCAGATCGCATTTGCGGATGCCCACCTCGACCTTGTCGGCGATGCGGTGATGCATGCGCTCGACGATGCGCGCGGCCTGACGCATATATTCGAGTTCCTTTTCCGACTTCACCGCACGCTGCCAGTTGATGAAGCCGGTGATGTCCTTGAGCTTGGCGTCGGGCAGGCCGCTGCTCAGACGCTCATAGGCGCGGGCCGAGAACCAGTAGTTGTCCATCTCGACGCCGATATTGCCCTTGTCCCAGCCCAGTTCCGCGAGCTTCGAGCACAGATACTCCATCGGGTGGCGCTCGGTAGACTGCACATAGTGGTCGGGATAACCGATGACGTATTCGGGCTGCATCCAGACCGTGCGATAAGCGCCATTGGCATCTTGCCCGCGGCCGAACCAGACCGGCGGGCCGTCAGCGCCGACCAGCACGCATTGATGCACATAAAAGGACCAGCCGCCGTAGCCCGCGACCCAAGCCATGTTCGACGGGTCACTGAGGATCAGCAGGTCGAGGCCCTCGCGCTCCATGCGGGCGCGGATTTTCACCAGCCGGGCTTCGTATTCTTCGGTCGTGTAGCGCTCTGGGGTTCTTTGGAGTTCGGGCATTCGGACCTCTTTCGACAATGCGGCGGACGCATCGGTTGCAGTTGCGCGGTCGCGCGTTGGTTCGGACCGGCTCGGCGCTGGCGAGCCCGGTGAGGGCGACCGTCGCCCAGAGGTTTCTCGATGTCCAGCGTTGTGGACCGGGGCGGCTTTGGTCGTGACCGACGACGCCCGACAACTGTGCACCCCGCGCCCCCTGCCCCGGCAAAGATTGACAAAACGCCGGATCGCCGGAACAAGCGAGGGATGGACTCCACCCGCCTCGACACCCGAGATATCGCCATTCTCGCCACGCTCAGCCGCGAAGGCCGCATCGCCAAGACGGAACTGGCGGCGCGGGTGAACCTGTCGCCCACCCCCTGCTGGGAACGGATGAAGCGGCTCGAGAAGGCCGGGCTGATCACCGGCTATCGCGCCGAGATCGACCTCGCCGCGCTTGGGCCGCATGTGCAGGTCTTCGTCACGGTAGAGCTCGACAGCCACCGCGCCGAAAGCTTCCAGCTGTTCGAGCGCACCGTCGCGCGGATGGATGAGATCACCGGCTGTTGGGCCATCGGCGGCGGCTATGACTATCTGATGCAGGTGGTCACGACCGATGTGGCTGCCTTTCAGGACATGATGGACGGGCTGCTGGAAAGCCGCGCCGGGGTGCGGCGCTATTACAGCTATATCGTCACCAAGCCGGTGAAGAGCGATCCGCCCGCGCTCGGGCTGTTGCGCGGCTAGTCCGGCCTTCAGCCAGAGAGTTTCTCTGCCCCAGACCCAAAAGGCAGAGAAAATTTCTTGCCCAACAGGAAACTTCCCGAGAAATTTCTCTGCCTTCGCCCTCATGCTTGTCGCAACAAGGAGGTGCGCAAGCATGAGCGATCTGTCGAACAGACCGACTTTCGGACTTACCGATCCGGGCCTGCTGCCCGGCAGCGGTGATTTTGCAGGCGAGGGCCGCCTCGCGGTCCGGGACCCCGCCACCGGCGCGCTGGTGGCGCAGGTCGCGATCAGCGACGCGCGCGGCGCGCGGCAGGCTGTGGACGCCGCCCATACCGCTTTCGACGGCTGGGCCACCACGTTGCCGCAGGACCGCGCGGCAATCCTTCATCGCTGGCACGCGCTGATCATGGAGGCGAAAGAGGATCTCTCACGCATCATGGTCGCCGAGCAGGGCAAGCCGATCAGCGAGGCGCGGGGCGAGATCGATTACGCCGCCAGCTTCGTGCAGTTCTACGCCGAAGAGGCGCTGCGCCCGAACATCGAGGGCGTCACCAGCCATCTGCCCGACGCCGAGATGGAGCTTTGGCGCGAGCCGGTGGGTGTGGCGGCGCTGATCACCCCGTGGAATTTCCCCTCGGCGATGATCACCCGCAAGGCCGCCGCCGCTCTGGCCGCTGGCTGCACCGTGGTCATCCATCCCTCCGCCGAGACGCCACTGTCGGCGCTGGCGCTGGCGGAACTCGCCCGCCGCGCCGGTTTCCCCGAAGGCGTGGTCAACACCGTGGTCGGCGATGCCGCCGCGATCGTCGGGGAATGGACCTCGGACAAACGGGTGCGGGCGCTTTCGTTCACCGGCTCCACCGAGGTGGGCCGCCTGCTTTACCGCCAGTCGGCGGATACGGTGAAACGGCTGGTGATGGAACTGGGCGGCCACGCGCCCTTCATCGTCTTCAAAAGCGCCGACATCGACCGCGCGGTGACCGAGGCGATCAAGGCCAAATTCGCCACTTCGGGGCAGGACTGTCTCGGCGCCAACCGCTTTTACATCCAGCGGCCCGTCTACGAGGAATTCTGCGCCAAATTCACCAAGGCGGTCGAGGCGCTGACCCTCGGGCGCGGCATGGATGATCCCGACATCGGCCCGCTGATCCACGAACGCGCCATCGACAAGCAGCAGGCGCATGTGGAAGACGCCATCGCCAAGGGCGCAAAGCTGCTCACCGGCGGCGGTGTGGACGAAGACCTCGGCAAGCTCTTCTACAAGCCCACCGTGCTGGCCGACGTGCCGGACGAGGCCGCGATCATGTCCGAGGAAACCTTTGGCCCGGTCGCGCCGCTCACCGCATTTGATGACGAGGCAGAGGTGATCGCCCGCGCCAATGCCACCGAATACGGGCTGGTCGCCTACGTCCACAGCCAAGACCCGCGCCGCATCTACCGCCTGACCCGCGCGCTGCAGTTCGGCATGGTCGCGGTCAACCGCACCAAGGTCACCGGCGCGCCGATCCCCTTCGGCGGCACCAAGCAATCCGGGCTGGGCCGCGAGGGCGCCCGTCAGGGCCTCGAGGCCTTCACCGACATCAAATACGTCTGCCGCGATTGGGGCTGATCCCGCGCGACCAATCCCTGCGGCAACCCGACAGGACATATAAGGAGATGACATGCTGACCAACGACCAACTCGCCAAATGGGACCGCGAGAGCTTTTTCCACCCCTCGACCAACCTCGGCCAGTTCGCGCGCGGCGAAGGCCCGCAGCGCATCGTCACCGGCGGCAGCGGCGTGCATATCACCGACCGCGATGGCAACCAGCTGCTCGACGGCTTTGCCGGGCTCTACTGCGTCAACGTCGGCTATGGCCGCACCGAGATCTCCGAGGCCATCGCCAAACAGGCGCATGAGCTGGCCTATTATCACGCCTACGCAGGCCACGGGTCCGAAGCCTCGATCACCCTGTCGAAGATGGTCATGGACCGCGCGCCCGAGAACATGGCGCGGGTGTATTTCGGCCTCGGCGGCTCGGACGCCAATGAGACCAACATCAAGCTGATCTGGTACTACAACAACATCCTTGGCCGTCCCGAGAAGAAGAAGATCATCTCGCGCTGGCGCGGCTATCATGGCTCGGGGCTGATGACCGGCTCGCTGACTGGGCTGGAACTCTTCCACAAGAAGTTCGACCTGCCGCTGGCGCAGGTGATCCACACCGAGGCACCCTATTATTACCGCCGCCCCGACCTGAACATGACCGAGGCCGACTTCACCGCCCATTGCGTCGCCGAACTCGAAGCGCTGATCGAGCGCGAGGGCGCCGACACCATCGCCGCCTTCATCGGCGAGCCGGTGCTGGGCACCGGCGGCATCGTACCCCCGCCCGAAGGCTACTGGCCCGCGATCCAGAAGGTGCTCGACAAGCACGACATCCTGCTGGTGGTCGACGAGGTGGTGACCGGCTTCGGACGGCTCGGCTCGATGTTCGGCTCCGACCACTACGGCGTGAAGCCCGACCTGATCACCTCCGCCAAGGGCCTCACTTCGGCCTACGCGCCGCTCTCGGCCTCGATCGTCGGGCAGCGCATGTGGGACGTGCTGTGTCAGGGCACCGACGAATATGGCGTACTGGGCCACGGCTGGACCTATTCGGCGCACCCGATCGGCGCGGCGGCGGGCATCGCCAACCTCGAACTGATCGACAAGCTGGGGCTGGTCGACAATGCCGCCAAGACCGGCGCCTATCTGGTGAACACCATGCGAGAGGCCGTGGGCGCGCACGTCAACGTCGGCGAAGTGCGCGGCGAGGGCATGCTCTGCGCGGTGGAACTGGTGGCCGAGCGTGACGGGCGCAAGTTCTTCGACGCCTCCGAGGGCAAGGGCGCCAAGGTCGTCGCCGCGATGCTCGAGCGCGGGGTGATCGCCCGCGCCATGCCGCAGGGCGACATTCTCGGCTTCGCGCCGCCGCTCTGCCTGACCACCGACGAAGCCGACAAGATCGTCTCTGTCACCAAGGACGCCATCACCAGCGTTCTGGGCTGAGCCTGCACCTCACGCGCCGCGCGCCAAACGCGCGCGGTGCCCCCATTCAAGGCGGTCGGGACGCCGCGCCACGATAGCCGATCCGCGCCATGAACCTTTCCATCTCCTGCTGCGGCGGGCGCTTTCCGGTGTAGATTTCCACGTAACTCGGAAAGCGTTCCAGACGTTCCGCCAGCGGCTCTTCCACCCGCATCGAAATATAGCCGACCTGCACGAGATAGATGGTCCGCGCCCGCACGTCGGCATCCTCGGCCCCGTGCCCCCAGCGCTCCAGCATCTCCCGCAGCGCCGCCAGCCGCTCGGCGTCGGCGCGTTGCAGCCGCTCCAGAACCTGCGGATCCTGCTGTGCCCAGGCCCGCACCGCGATCTCGAGCCTCGTGTCGAAAAGAACATCCGACAGGAAGGTGCTGATGACATTCAGCATCGCCTCGGTCTCGGTCGCCGCGTAGTCGCGGCTGGCAGCCACCAGCGCGCCGGTGGTGCTGGCCTCCCAACGATCGAGCAACATGCCCAGCAGCTGTTTTCGGTCTTTGAAGAACCAGTAGAAACTCGTCCGCGACAGCTGCAGCGCATTGGCCAGCGGCAGAATCTTCACCGCATCGACGCCCTTTTCCACAAGCGCCGCATAGGCCGCGTCCAGCCAGACGTCCTGCGATCCGCGCCAGCCGCGGTCGGTCGAAGAATTCTCGGTCATGTCCTGCGCCTTGATGGTCGGTGCCCCCCTTACCTGATCCCCTTGTCTACAAAATATGCACTACTGTCCAGATTTACTCACCGTCGCAATGATCATTGGTGAACTATTTCTTGACAGGTGTGCACATTTTGGAATTCTGGCGCGCAGGCACCCCATCCGCAGAAGGCACCACGCATGTCGAACGATCCGCTTTTGCAGCCCTATCAGCTCAAGCATCTGACGCTGAAAAACCGCATCATGATCACCAGCCACGAGCCCGCCTACCCCGAGGACGGCATGCCCAAGGACCGCTACCGCGCCTACCATGTAGAGCGCGCCAAGGCCGGGGTTGCGCTGACCATGACCGCGGGCTCGGCCTCGGTCTCGCGCGACAGCCCGCCGGTGTTCAACAACGTCCTCGCGTGGAAAGACGAGGTGGTCGGATGGATGAGCAAGCTGGCGCAGGAATGCCACGACGAGGGCTGCGCGGTGATGATCCAGCTCACCCACCTTGGCCGCCGCACCCGCTGGGACAAGGGCGACTGGCTGCCGGTGATCTCGCCCGGGTACGAACGTGAGCCCGCGCATCGCGCCTTCCCCAAGAAGATGGAAGACTGGGATATCGCGCGGGTGATCGAGGATTACGCCGAGGCCGCAGAGCGCATGCAGGCTGCAGGGCTCGACGGCATCGAGCTTGAAGCCTACGGCCACCTGATGGATCAGTTCTGGTCGCCGCTGACCAATGATCTCGAGGCGCCCTACGGCGGCGATCTCGACAACCGTCTGCGCTTTGGCTTCGACGTGCTGCGCGCCATCCGCAAACGCTGCGGCGAGGAGTTCATCGTCGGCGTGCGCTACACCGGCGACGAGTGCCTGCCCGGCGGCACCGGCCGCGAGGAGGGTCTGGCGATCTCGCACAAGCTGAAGGACTCGGGGCTTGTCGATTTCCTCAACGTGGTGCGCGGCCATATCGACACCGATCCGGGCCTCACCGATCTGATCCCCATTCAGGGCATGGCCGGCGCACCGCATCTCGACTTCGCCGGAGAGATCCGCGCCGCGACGAACTTCCCCACCTTCCATGCCGCCAAGATCCCCGATGTCGCCACCGCGCGCCACGCCATCGCCAGCGGCAAGCTCGATATGGTCGGCATGACCCGTGCCCATATGGCCGACCCGCATCTGGTGCGCAAACTCACCCAAGGCCGCGAAGACGACATCCGCCCCTGCGTCGGTGCCAACTATTGCCTCGACCGCATCTATCAGGGCGGCATGGCGCTGTGCCTGCACAATCCCTCGACCGGGCGCGAGATCGAAATGCCCCACGCCATCGCCAAGGCCGAGACACCGAAGCGCGTGACCATCGTCGGCGCCGGACCGGCTGGGATGGAGGCCGCCCGCGTCGCCGCCGAGCGCGGCCACGCGGTGACCGTCTTCGAGGCGGCGGACCAGCCCGGCGGGCAGATCCGCCTCACCGCGCTGCAGGAGCGGCGGCGCGAGATGTCCTCGATCATCGCATGGCGTTTCGAGCAATGCGAAAAGCGCGGGGTATCCTTCCGCTTCAACGCCTTCGCCGATGAAGCTGACGTTCTGGACACGGCACCCGACGAGGTGATCATCGCCACCGGCGGGCTGCCGCATACCGAAGTGCTGACCGGGGGCAACGATCTGGTGGTCTCGGCATGGGACATCCTGTCGGGCGACGTCAAACCCGGCCAGAACGTGCTGGTCTATGACGACGCGGGCGATCACGCGGGGCTACAGGCTGCCGATGTGATCTCTGCCACCGGCGCGCGGGTCGAGATCGTCACCCCCGACCGCGCCTTCGCGCCAGAGGTCATGGCGATGAACCTCGTGCCCTACATGCGCGCGCTGCAGACCCGCGACACCACCTTCACCGTCACGTGGCGGCTGCGCTCGGTGTCCCGCGACGGCAATCAACTGCGCGCCGTTCTGGGCTCGGACTATGGCGATGTGACACGCGAGCGGCAGGTCGATCAGGTTGTGGTCAACCATGGCACCCGCCCGCTCGACGAGCTCTATTTCGCGCTGAAGCCGCTGTCGCGCAATCTCGGCGAGGTCGATTACGAGGCGCTTTCCACCGGCGTCGCGCAGAGCGTCGAGCGCAATCCCGGCGGCGGGTTCCGTCTGTTCCGCATCGGCGATGCCGTGGCCGCGCGCAACACCCACGCGGCGATCTACGACGCGCTGCGGATCACACGAGACCTCTAAGCACGGGCAATTTTTCGCCGCGCCAAAGATTGTCTCTGCGGGTCGATGAGGGGCAGTTCGGATGTCAAATGGCACCCGAGCTGCCCTACGCCGATTGGCCTCACCTCACTTGACCCAAATCAAGGGACCTCCAGGCCGAAACGGTAAGATATCGCTGGAACTTCCTTCATATTCACATTAAAGAATATGAATACTCAGGATCGCCACCTGACCACGAGGGACTGCCATGCGATTTTCCGTCCTACCGATTTTCCTGCTCACCGCCGCCAGCGCCGCGCTGGCCGAGACCGGTGCGCCCCCCGAACCCTTTGTGGCGACCCCCGAGACCATCACCGAATGGAAGCCGGTCTATGGCGAGGTCGAAACGCGCAACGAGCTTCCGGCGCGGGCCCGTATCGCTGGCACGCTGGTGGACCTGTCGGTGACAGAGGGCGATCACGTCGAGACCGGGCAGATCGTCGCCACCATCGAGGATGAGAAACTCGGCGTGCAGATCGACGCGCTCAACGCGCAGGCCGAGGCATTGCGCGCGCAGCTGAGCAATGCGCAGGCCGATCTCGACCGTGGCAAGACCCTGCAGCAAAGCGGCACGATCTCGGCGCAGCGGCTTGATGCACTGCAAACCTCGGTCGATGTGCTGACCAATCAGATCACCGCGACCGAAGCGCAGCGCCGGGTGATCCAGCGGCAGATCGAGGAAGGCGGCGTCACCGCCCCCGAGGCGGGCATCGTGCTGTCGGTTCCGGTCTCGCGCGGTTCTTTCATTGCGCAGGGCGAGACCGTCGCCCTGATCGGCAGCGGCGGCGCCTTCCTGCGGCTGTCCATCCCCGAACGCTTTGCGCAATCGCTGGCGGAGGGTGACAAGATCGAGATGGACAGCGGCGAAGGCACGATTGCCAAGCTCTACCCGCAGATCGAAGGCGGGCGGTTGCAGGCGGATGTGGAAGTGGATGGGCTCGAAGAGCGCTACGTGGGCCTGCGCCTGCCGGTGCGGCTGCCAGTTGGCACGCAAGACGCGATCCTTGTCCCCGAGCGCGCGCTGTCGCGGGGCGGCGGTCTCGACATGGTCACCTTGGAGACGCCCGAGGGACCGGTGCAACGGATCGTGGTGCCGGGCCGCGAGGTGATCCGGGACGGTGCCCCTTGGCGCGAAATCCTGACCGGGCTCGAACCCGGCGAAACGGTGCTTCAGTCCGATGAGTGATCATGACACCGGGCCCAGCGGGGCCCTCGGTCTGGCCGGGCACCTCACCCGCGCCTTCCTGAACTCTCCGCTCACCCCGCTCTTCCTGATCGCCTCGCTGGCGGTGGGGCTGATCGCCCTTGCCGCCCTGCCGCGCGAGGAGGAGCCGCAGATTTCCGTGCCGCTGGTCGACATCCACGTGCAAGCCAACGGGCTGCGCGCTGGCGACGCGGTCAAGCTGGTGACCGAACCTCTCGAGACCGTCGTAAAAGGCATCGACGAGGTCGAACACGTCTATTCCGAGACCCGCGACGATGCGGTCATGGTCACCGCGCGCTTTGACGTCGGCGTCTCGTCCGACACCGCGATCCTGCGGGTGCGCGACCGCATTCTCGCCAATATGGACCGGATCCCGGTGGGCATCCCCGAGCCGCTGATCGTCGGGCGCGGCATCAATGACGTGGCCATCGTGGCGCTCACCCTCTCGCCTGCCGAAGGGCAGACCGTGGTCACCCCCGCCGACCTGACCCGCGTCGCGCGCGAGGTCGAGGCACGGCTGGCGGCGATCGAGGATGTGGGCCTCACCTATGTCATCGGCGGCACCGAACCGCAGCTGCGCGTGAACCCAGACCCGGCGCGGCTGGCGCTATACGGGATCACCCTGCAGCAGCTTTGGGGCAAGATCGAGGGTGCCAACACCTCGCTGCCGCTCGGCACTCTGCGTGAGGGCGGCAGGCAGGTCGGGCTTGTGGTGGGCGAGACGCTGACCACCGCCGCAGAGATCGGCAATCTCGAACTGACCGCCCGCGACGGGCGCACCGTCTATCTGCGCGATGTGGCCGATGTGACGTTAGAGACCGACACCGGCTCGGACTATGTCAGCACCGTCACCCACGGACCGGAGGGCCTTGAGAGTCGCCCCGCGGTGACGCTGGCGCTGGCCAAGCGCGCCGGGGCAAATGCGGTGATTGTGGCCGAGGAAATCCTGCACCGGATCGAGGCGATGGAGGGCGAGATCATCCCCTCCTCCATCGAGGTCGAGATCACCCGCGACTATGGCGAGACCGCCGATGAGAAGGCCAACGAGTTGCTCTTCCACCTCGGGCTGGCAACCATCTCCATCGTCATCCTCGTGCTCTTTGCCATCGGCTGGCGCGAGGCCATCGTGGTGGCCATCGTGATCCCGGTGACGATCCTTCTGACGCTCTTCGCCGCATGGATCATGGGCTATACGCTGAACCGCGTGTCGCTCTTCGCGCTGATCTTTTCGATCGGCATCCTCGTCGATGACGCCATCGTGGTGATCGAGAACATCGCCCGCCACTGGGCGATGAAGCGCGAGGGCCAGAGCCGCTTTGGCGCCACCGTCGCGGCGGTGGCCGAAGTTGGCAACCCGACCATCGTGGCGACGCTGACGGTGGTGGTGGCGCTGCTGCCCATGCTTTTCGTGTCGGGCCTCATGGGCCCCTATATGAGCCCCATTCCCGCCAATGCCTCGGCGGCGATGATCTTTTCCTTCTTCGTCGCGGTGATCATCACGCCGTGGCTGATGCTGAAAATCGCGGGCCGCGCGCCGCTCCATCACGGAGCCGAGCACGGCGCGGCGGGCGGGGCACTAGGACGCATCTATGCCGCCGTCGCGCGCCCGCTGCTGGCGCATAAATCCGTCTCGGCGCTTTTTCTGCTGGTGGTGGCGGTGCTCTCCTTCGGCTCGCTCGCCGCGCTCTACACCCGCGACGTGACGGTCAAGCTGCTGCCCTTCGACAATAAGTCCGAGCTTTCGGTGGTCATCGACCTGCCCGAGGGCAGCGCGCTGGAAACGACGGCTGCCGTGGCGCAGCAAGTGGCGCGCGTGGCGCTGTCCCTGCCCGAGGCGATCTCGGCCCAGACCCATGCGGGCACCGCCTCGGCCTTCAACTTCAACGGGCTGGTGCGGCACTATTACCTGCGGCAGATGCCCGAGATGGGGGACGTGCAGATCAACCTCGCGCCCAAGGCCGAGCGCGACCGCACCAGCCATGAGATCGCGCTCGACCTGCGCGAAAAGCTGACCGCGCTCGACCTGCCCGAGGGCACGGTGCTGAAGACCGTCGAGCCGCCCCCCGGCCCGCCGGTGATCTCGACGCTCATGGCCGAGGTCTATGGCCCCGATGCCGAAACCCGCCGCATGGTCGCCGAGCGCGTGCGCGCCGCCTTCGACGAGATCCCCTATGTGGTCGACGTCGACGACAATTACGGCGTGCAGGCGCCGCGCCGCCGGGTGGTGCTCGATCCTTCGGCGCTGGATTTCTACAAGGTGCAGGAAGCCGACGCATTGGGCACGCTCTCGCTGCTCTACGGCGAGGGAACCGTGGGCTATTCGCACCGCGGCGGCGAGCGTCGGCCCATCCCCATCGTGCTGTCGCGGGACCGCTCCGACCGGGTGATGGATGCCACCGCGCTCTCGACGCCCGTCCCGGCAGACGCCCTGCCCGGCGGGCGCGGCGTGGTGGAACTGGGCGATGTGGTCACCCTGCAGGACGAGCTTACCTCCTACCCGATCTTCCGCCACAACGGCATCGAGACGATCATGGTGATGGGCGAAATGGCGGGAGAGTTCGAGTCGCCGCTCTACGGCATGCTCGCCTCGGCGGATATCTTGGATGGGCTCGACTGGCCCGAGGGTGAACAGCCCGCCATTTCCATGCACGGCCAGCCGCAGGACACTTCCGCCCCGAGCATCCTGTGGGACGGCGAATGGGAGGTCACATGGGTCACCTTCCGCGACATGGGCGCGGCCTTCGCCGTGGCGCTTTTGGGCATCTACATCCTTGTGGTGGCGCAGTTCGGCAGCTTCCGTCTGCCGCTGGTGATCCTGACGCCGGTGCCGCTCACGTTCCTCGGCATCATGTTCGGGCATTGGCTCTTTGGTGCACCCTTCTCGGCGCCGTCGATGATTGGCTTCATCGCGCTGGCGGGGATCATCGTGCGCAACTCGATCCTGCTGGTGGATTTCATCCGCCACGCGGACCCAGAAAGACCGCTCGACGTGGAGACGCTGATCGAGGCGGGCGCGACGCGCTTCAAGCCGATCCTGCTGACCGCGCTGGCAGCGATGATCGGTGCGGCGGTGATCCTGATGGACCCGATCTTTCAGGGGCTCGCGATCTCGCTGCTGCTCGGACTGCTGACCTCTACCGCGCTGACGGTTCTGGTGATCCCGGCGATTTACCGGCTGGCCAAGACCTGACCGGGCATCCTTCGCGGCGCCAATCGCCTGTCACGGCTCACGAAATCGTCAGACCTGAAACTTTCTGCGACGGAACTCCGCGCCCCGCGCGTGGAATACCTCTATGTGACAAGACCAAGAACAAGCGAAAGTTTCAGACATGACGCATAGCCACGACCACGATGACCACGACCTCGGCTTCTCTCACGATCTGCCGCGGATGATCGGGCGCCGCAAACTTCTCAGCATTCTCGGCGGTGTCGGCCTTGCTTCGGCATCCGGTCTGCCTGCGCTGGCGGCGCAATGCGTGGCACTGCCGTGGGAGACCGCTGGCCCCTACCCCGCCGATGGCAGCAACAGCCGCGACGGATCGGTGGTCAACGCGCTGACCCAAGAAGGCGTTATCCGCGAAGACCTGCGCCCCTCGTTCGGCGACATGACCGCCGAGGCCGATGGTCTGCAACTGGATCTGGAGCTGACCTTGGTCGATGCCGACGGCTGCACGCCGCTCGCCGGGCACGCGATCTACGTCTGGCATTGCGACACGACGGGGCTCTACTCGCTCTATGACACGCCCGAGGCGAACTATCTGCGCGGCGTCGGCGTCGCCGATGACGAGGGTAAGGTGAAGTTCACCACCATCGTGCCGGGCTGCTACGACGGGCGCTGGCCGCACATCCACTTCGAGATCTTCGAGTCCCCCGAGGCTGCCGTCAGCGGAGCCGAGCCGGTGCTGACCGCGCAGATCGCCCTGCCGGAAGACGAGGCCGCCAAGATCTACGAGCAAGACGCACGTTATTCCAACGGCACCCGCAACCTTGGCCGGATCACCATCCCCAGCGACAACGTGTTCGGCGACAACACCGATGCCGAGATCGAGCAGCAGACGCTGGCGATGAGCGGCAGCGCTTCGGAGGGCTACACCGGCACGCTGACCATCCCGGTCGGTTTCGACGCCGAGAAAAGCACGATGGCCGCGCCGCCCATGGGCGGCGAAGGTGGCCCCGGCGGTCCCGGCGGACCCGGTGGTGACATGCCGCCGCCGCCCAAGAACTAAGGACAACAAACGAAGGGCCCGGCACTCCTGCCGGGCCCTTTTGCAGTTTTGGGGAGCGCGGTCGCCCCGGCGGCTCAGAGCGTCTCTTTCACCCGGTCCCAAGTGTTGGTGAGATGGCGCGACATCACATCGCCGAGCCGCGCGCCATCGCGCGCTTCCAAGGCGGCGATCATCTCCTCATGCTCGCCCACCGCATCGGCCCAGAACGTCTCGGTGCCATTGCCGACAAAGCGGATGCGTTTGAGCCGTCCCTGAATGTTCTGCTGAATCTCCTGCAGCGTCTCATTGCCCGACAGCGCCGCCAGCCGCGAATGAAACTCCTGATTGAGCTTGTAATACGGCAGCCGATCGCGCTTGCGGTAATGCTCCAGCATCTCTTCGTGCAGCGCGCGCATTCCGGCGATGTCTTCGTCGCTGGCCCGTTCGCAGGCGGTCTGGCCGGCCAGTTTCTCCAGATGGCCCAGCACTTCGAGCATCGAGAACACATCCTGCGGCGACAGCTTGCGCACCGTAGCCCCGCGCGAGGGCTGGATGACGATCAGCCCTTCGGCGGCCAGAGTGCGCAACGCCTCACGAAATGGGGTGCGTGACACCCCCAGTTGTTCGAGCAATTGCACCTCGTCGATCCGGCTTCCCGGCTCGAGATGGCCTTCGATGATCAGGTCCCGGATCCGGTTCGCGACCTGATCGTGAAGGGATTCCTTCTTGATTTGCAATGGCATGGCCGAAGCTGAAGACAGGTCCATGACACCTCCGCAGTGACTGTTTCGCCTAGGTTAGCAAGATTTTCCTTGCCACGCGATACCGTATTGGAACACAAAATATACAAAATACATGTGGAGGAGAATCGAATATGCGAGTGGCATTGGCGATCGGGGATGCCGCCGGGATCGGGCCTGAACTGGCTGCGAAGATCGTGGCGGATGCGCAGGCGAACCTTGGCGATCTGATCGTCATCGGGGATGCACGCCTGCTGGCGAAAGGCGCACAGATCGCCGGGGTGAAGGTTGACCTGCCGATGATCTCCACCGCCGATC
Organism: Salipiger sp. PrR002; assembly: GCF_010500775.1. Classification (NCBI taxonomy): domain Bacteria; kingdom Pseudomonadati; phylum Pseudomonadota; class Alphaproteobacteria; order Rhodobacterales; family Roseobacteraceae; genus Salipiger; species Salipiger sp. PrR002. Next base: position 34,460 of record NZ_JAAGOU010000038.1, on the reverse strand, counting down.
TTGCAAAGCCGCTGCCCGAAGGCACGCTGCTGCTCGACCTGCACAATTGCGATCCGGCCACCGTGCCGCCGGGCAAATCCTCGAACGCCGGGGGCCGCGCCTCGCTGCAGAATTTCGCCACGGCGCTGCTGCTGGGCAAGGCCGGGATCGCGGGCGTGGTCGCCTTCACCCCGTTCAACAAACACTCCATGCGCCTCGCCCGTTCCAGCTATGTGGACGAGATCGGCTTTGTCGACGCGGTGATCGAGGCCGAGCAATCGGGCCGCGAGTTCAACGTGCTCGACGAAGTGTGGAACGCCCGGGTGACCTCGCATATCCCGCTGAGCAAGGTGGCAGCCACCATCACCACCGAGCGTGTGGCCAACAGCCTGAAACTCACTGCCGACGTGATGAGTGCCGCGGGCATTCCGAACCCGCGCATCGGCGTCGCGGCGCTCAACCCCCATGCCGGGGACGGCGGAAATTTCGGCCATGAGGATGACGAGGTGATCGCCCCGGCCATCGAAATCGCGAAATCCCAAGGGATTAACGTGACCGGCCCCGTGCCCTCGGATACCGTCTTTGTGCGGGCCATCAAGGGGGGAGAGTTCGACGCGGTGATGACCATGTATCACGATCAGGGACAGATCGCGATGAAGCTGATCGGCTTCGACCGGGGGGTGACGCTGATCGCGGGCTACCCGTTCCCGATCGTGACCCCGGCGCATGGCACCGCCTTCGACATCGCGGGCAAGGGCTGCGCCGACACCGGCGCCACCTTCAATGCAATCGCTCTCGGCCGGAAGCTGGCCGGGCTGCAGCCCCGGCCGCCGGCCACGGAGGAGGACCGCATGCATGCGGCCGGGGCCATCGCGGCGCTCACCGAACCGGAGGTTCTGGCCGGCTGAGCCCACCCCCACCAACAGGACCAAGCACTCAGGGAGGAGACACACTTGGAACTCAAGCATATCGCACTGATCGGAGCCGTCGCAGCGACGCTGCAGGCCGCGCCCGCGCTGGCGCAAACCGAGATCATCTTCGGGATCAGCGCCGCCGACGGCTCGCTGCAGGATCAATCCGCCGAGGAATTTGCCCGCCGCGCCAACGAGAAACTCGGCGACAAAGCGGTGGTGAAGGTCTTTGACAGCTCGCAGCTGGGCAAAGACAAGGACATGCTGCAGAAGATCAAGCTGGGCACGATGCACATCACCCTGCCCAGCTCGACCATGCCCGAGATCGCGCCGGAATACGCGCTGTTCGATCTGCCCTTCCTCGTGGCCGACCGCGCGCACTTGGCGAAGATCGACGAGGCGCTGTTTGACAGCGTGCTGCTGCCCGCCGCCGAAGCCAAGGGCTACAAGCCGCTGGCGATCTGGGAGAACGGCTTTCGGCAGATCACCAACTCCAAGCATCCGGTGACCACGCCTGCCGATCTTCAGGGGCTGAAGATCCGCACGCCGAATTCGAGCTGGCGCGTGGCGATGTTCAAGGAATACGGCGCCAACCCGACGCCGATGCCCTTCTCGGAGCTTTTCGTGGCGCTGCAGACCGGCGTGGTCGACGGGCAGGAAAACCCGATGACCAACATCTACGGCGGCAAGCTCAACGAGGTGCAGGAGTATCTCTCGCTCTCGGGCCACGTCTATTCGCCCGCCTATCCGACGGTCGGCATCAAGGCGTTTGAAAAGCTCGACCCCGAGGTACAGCAGATCATCGAGGAGACCGCCAAGGAAGTCGCCTTCTGGGCGCGCGAGACGGGCGCGGCGCAGGATGAGGAACTCGTGGGCAAGCTCGAAGAGGGTGGCCTCAAGGTCAACAAGACCGACCGCGACGCCTTCGTCGAAGCCTCCAAGCCGATCTACGAAAAGTTCGCCGCCGAAGTCGCAGGCGGACAGGAGATGATCGACAAGGCGCTCTCGCTGGCAAACGGCTCGGGGTCCTGAGCCATCCCGGCGGCGCGGCCCTGACCGCGCCGCCCCATCCCCCCAATTCATACGGAGGCAAACGTGCTGTCCCGTTCCATCCGCTGGCTTGATCGCGCCCTGCAGATCGCCACGATCGCGATGATCGTCGTGCTGGCCCTCGTGGTGCTGCTCGGCGTCGCCTATCGCTACACCGGCCAGTCGCTGATCTGGTACGACGAAGTCGCCGCCGCGCTGCTCGCATGGATCACTTTCACCGGCGCCGCGCTGGCCGTGGTGCGCAACTCGCACATGGGGTTCAACGGGCTGATGTTCGGCCTGCCCGGCCCTGGACGTTTCGTGCTCTTCGGCATTGTCGAGCTGCTGTTCCTGACCATCTGCGCCATCGTCACATGGGCGGGCTGGGCAATCCTCGAGATCTTTGGCGATGAGGTGATGACCACCGTGCGCTTCGTGCCGCGCGCCGTGCTGCAGGGCGTGCTGCCGGTGAGCTTTGCGCTGATGTTCGTCGGGCGGCTCCTGACGCTGCCGCAGCGTCTGCAGGCGGTCCGCGACGGCGTCGATCCCGATACCGCCGAGATCGAGCATGAGATCGCCCGCGCCGAGGCCGAACTGGCACAGGCCCGCGCCCATCCCCCCCATTCCGCGCCCCGGGAGGCCACGCAATGATCGAAGCCGGCATTCTGCTGTTCATGTTCGTGCTGATCGCCGTCGGCATGCCCATCGCCTTCTCGATCCTCGGATCGGCACTCTTGGGCGTCTACCTGCTCAACGGCGAGCTTGGCTTTCTCAACGCCGCGCTGTCGCTCTATGACGGAGCCACCAGCTTTCCGCTGATCGCCATTCCGCTGTTCATCCTCGCAGGCGCGCTGATGAACACGGGCGGCATCTCGACAAGGCTCATCGCCTTCGTCTCGGCGCTGATCGGCTTCGTGCGCGGCGGGCTGGCGATGGTCAACGTCGGCGTGTCGATGTTCTTTGCCGAGATCTCCGGCTCCGCCGTGGCCGATGTGGCCGCGACCGGATCGGTGCTGATCCCGGCGATGAAGGAAAAAGGCTATACCCCGCGCATGGCGGCGGCGATCACCTCCTCCTCGGCCTCGCTGGCGATCATCATCCCGCCGTCGATCCCGATGATCCTTTACGGCGCCATGTCCGACACCTCGGTGGTCAAGCTCTTCGTCGCGGGCATCGTGCCCGGCGTGCTTGGCGGCGGGCTGCTGATGGCGCTCTGCTACTACATGGCCCGGCGCTACGATCTGCCGCGCGACGAGGCCTTCTCGCTGCGCCGCCTCGGCGAGACCGCCAAAGAGGCGTCCTGGGCGCTGATCTTGCCGGTGGTGATCCTGGGCGGCATCTTCGGCGGCGTGGTGACGGCGACCGAAGGCGCGGCGCTGGCGGTGGTGGCGGCGCTGTTCATCGGGGTCTTCATCTACCGCGAGATCGACCTGCGCCATCTCTATCAGGCGCTGGTGGACGGGGTGCTGCAGACCTCTGTGGTGATGTTGATGGTCGCCGCCTCGGCGGTGCTGGGGCTCTACCTGACCGAGACCGAGATGCCGCAGCGGCTGGCCGCAGGCATCACGCAGATCACCACCAACCCGTTTGCCGTGCTGATGATCATCAACCTCTTCCTGCTCTTTGTGGGCATGGTGCTGCATGGCGCGGCGGCGATCATCCTGACGGTGCCGATCTTCATGCCGCTGGTGCATGAGCTCGGGATCAACCCCATCCAGTTCGGTATCCTGCTGACGCTGAACATTGCCCTTGGCCAGCAGACGCCGCCGGTTGCGAGCGTATTGATCACCTCCTGTTCGATCGCGCGCACCGACGTGTGGCGCACCTCCATCACCAACCTGCCCTTCGTGGGGGTTCTGGTGCTGGTGCTGCTGCTCGTCACCTATGTGCCGGCTGTGTCTCTCTCGCTGGTGGATCTGGTCTACGGACAGTGACCGGACCCGCGCGGGCTGGCTCTCCCCGGGGCTGGCCCGCGCGCAAAATGACAACGCCGGCCCTTTGCGGGGCCGGCGCTTTTTCATGGCGGATGGTGAACCATCAGGCCGGGGAATGCAGACCGAAGGCCGCCTCCAGCACCTCGCCCGCTTCGAGGCAGATATCCTCGCGCCACGGCGGGGCCACAAGCTGCACGCCGCAGGGCACGCCTGCCTCGACCCCCGAGCAGATCGAGACCGCCGGAAGCCCCAGAACCGGAATGCCGATCTGCGGCACCTGCGCCTCCCAGAGCCGGGCGATGGCCTCGGGGCCGTTCAGGTCCTCGTCCTGCGCGAAGGGCAGTTCCGACGAGACCGGCATCAGCACGATCGGATAATCGACGAGGAACGCCCGCCACGCCCGGATCAGCCGCGAGCGGCGGGTGAAGAGCGCGCTGAACCCGGCCACATCGATCGCCTTGGCGCGTGCCTCGTAGAAGCTGAGCAGCGCGATGGCACCGGGATCGCCCTCGAGCTTTGCCGCCGCCAGCTTGTCCGAATGCGCGTCCGACAGCCAAAGGTCGATCTGCACGTCCACCGCCTCGCGGATGTCGGGCACCTCGGTCGGTTCATCCACCTGCCAGCCCGCCGCGCGAAGGATCGCGGCGGCGCGTTCGAGATCGGCGATGATGCGCGGATCGGTGTCGATGCCGCCGGGCCGTTTCACCAGCGCGACGCGGCGCGCCAGGCTCGGCCCGATCAGCGGCATCGGCGTGCTCCACGCGTCGTCGGGCGCGTAGCCGGACATTGCCTCGAGCCCCAGCCGCAGATCATCCACCCGCCGTGCAAGCGGCCCTGCGACGGCCATCAACTGCGGGCCGATGGCGCGGTCGGGCCCGGTGTTGTTCTGCGCGGGCACCCGCCCCGGCGTCGGACGCAGCCCCTGCACACCGCAGGCATAGGCGGGGTAGCGGATCGAGCCCGCAATATCGGTGCCATGGGCGATATGCCCCAGCCCCGCCGCGGTCGCCGCCCCGGCCCCGCCGGACGAGCCGCCCGGCGTCAGCGCCGGGTTGTGCGGGTTGCTGGTGGTGCCATGCAGCTTGTTCGAACTGAACCAGCGATACGAGAACGCCGGGCAGTTGGTGCGCCCGATGACGATGGCGTCCTGCGCCCGCATGTTGCGCAGAAAGCCCGCGTCCTCGGTGGCGATCAGATCCTTGGCCAGCGTGGTGCCATTGGTGGTGGCATAGCCCTTCTGATCGGCGATCACCTTCACCGTCACCGGCACACCGGCGAGCGCCCCCACCGTCTCGCCCGCCGCGATGCGCGCATCCAGCGCCTCGGCCTCGCGCATGGCGTCTGCACTGCAGTCCTGCACGATGGCGTTGATCGCCGGGTTCTCGCGCGCCACACGGTCAAGCGAGCTGCGGATCACGTCCTGAGCGCGCATCCGGCCACTGCGGATCGCCGCCGCAAGATTGCGGGCGGAAAGGTCGTTGGGGTCTGTCATGGAAGGGCCTTCGGAAGGTTACAGGGAAGAGAGCCGCTCGCGGATCGACTGCACGACGAAGCGCCGCTCGGGGATGCTGGCCACATGCGGGGTGATGAGCACCTTGGGATGCGCCCAAAGCGGATGCTCCTGTGGCAGCGGCTCGGTCTCGAAGACGTCGAGCGAGGCCCCCGAGAGATGCCCGCTGTCCAGTACCGCCATCAGCTCGTCCTCGACCACCTGACCGCCGCGACCGATCTGCACCAGCGCCGCGCCCTGCGGCAGCTTTTGCAAAAAGCCCGCGTCGATCATCCCGCGTGTGGTGCTTGTCAGCGGCAGCACATTGATCAGGATGTCGGTCTGAGCAAGGAAGTCATCGAGCCCGTCGCCGTGGAAATGCTGCACCCCCGGTTCCGCCGGATCGGGCGCGCGGCGCGAGTACCCCGCCACCGCATAGCCCAGCCCCATCAGCCCCTTGGCGATGGCGCGGCCCATATGGCCAAAGCCGAGCACGCCGACGCGGCGGTAGCTGGGCGAAAGGCCGGTCACGGTGCGCGACCATTTGCCCTGCGCCTGCTGCGCGACGTAGCGGCCCATGTCGCGGTGATGCCAGAGCACGTGGAAGGCGGCAAAGCCCGCCATCTGCAGCGCCTGATCGGCGTCCTCCACCCGGTAGACCGGCACGCTTTCGGGGCGCGACGGGCAAGCCATGATCGCATCGGTGCCCGCCCCCGCCGAGAAGATCGCCTTGAGCCCGCGCATACCCTCGAACACATCGGCGGGCGGGATGAAGGTAAAGACGAAATCCACCTGCGCCGGATCGGTGATATCCTCGCGCCGCATGACGGTCAGCTCGGGCGCATCCTTGGCGAAAATCTCGCTGTAGTGCGGCCAGAGATCGACACCGCCGCTGGTGGTGATGACGCCCCTCATGCGGCGCCCTCGCTGGCCCAGTCGGCGCCCGGCACGGCCGCCAGAAGCTGCCGCGTATACGCTTGCGCCGGATTGAGGAAAATGTCGTGCACGGTTCCGATCTCCACCAGTTTGCCTTTCTGCATCACGGCGATCCTGTCGCAGAGTTGCGCCGCCACCCGCAGGTCGTGGGTGATGAACAGGATCGACAGATCGAAACGCTCGCGCAGATCGCGCAGAAGGTCCAGCACCTGCGCCTGAATAGAGACGTCCAGCGCCGAAACTGCCTCATCGGCGATGATCAATTCGGGGTCCATGGCCAGCGCGCGGGCAATCCCGATACGCTGGCGCTGGCCGCCCGAGAACTCATGCGGAAAGCGGCTGGCGGCATCGGCGCCAAGGCCGACGATCTCGAGCAGTTCCTTCGCCCGCGCCTGCGCCTGCGCTTTCGGCACGCCCTTGGTGATCGGCCCATCGGTCAGCGCGCCCATAATCCGCTGGCGCGGGTTGAGCGAGGCATAGGGATCCTGAAACACCATCTGCACCTTGTGGCGCTGCTTGCGAAGCTCTTCTTCCGACAGGGCCGCCAGATCGGTGCCGCCGACCAGCACCTGCCCGCCGTCCGGCGTGACCAGCCGCACCGCGGTGCGGCCCAGCGTCGACTTGCCAGAGCCGCTCTCGCCGACCAACCCCAGCACCTCGCCGCGCCCGACGGTGAGCGAGACATCGTCCACCGCGCGCACTTCGCGCACCGGGCGGAACATGCCGCCGCCGGTGCGGTAGACCTTGCGCAGTCCTTTGATCTCCAGCGCCGGAACGTCGCGCGGGGCACGGGCGGGCGGCAGCTTGCCGGTAGGGATCGCGTCAAGCAGCCGGCGGGTGTAATCGTGCTGCGGGTCGGTGAGCACCGAGGCGGCGCTGCCGCGTTCGACCACCTTGCCCTCGCGCATGACGATCACCTGATCGGCGATCTCGGCCACCACGCCGAAGTCGTGGGTGATGAACATCACCGCCATCCCGTGCCGCTCGCGCAGGTCGAGGATCAGCTTGAGGATCTGCGCCTGCGTGGTCACATCAAGCGCCGTGGTCGGCTCGTCGGCGATCAGAAGTTTCGGCTCCAGCGCCAGCGCCATGGCGATCATCGCCCGCTGCCGCTGCCCGCCCGAAAGCTGGAACGGATAGGCGCGGATGATCTTCTCGGGGTCCGGCAGGCCGACCTCACGGATCAGGTTCAGCGCCTTCTCGCGCCGCTCCTGCTGGCTGAAGCGGTTGTGCGCGGCAAAGACCTCGGCGATCTGCTCGCCAATACGCATCAACGGGTTGAGCGCGGTCATCGGCTCCTGAAAGATCATCGCGATGCGTTCGCCGCGCAGCGCCTGTTTTTCAGGCTCCGGCAGGCGCAGGATGTCGCGCGCCTCGAACATGGCGCGCCCCGTCTTCACCGTCACGCCCGGCGGCAGCAGCCCCATCAGCGCGTTGGCAGTCATCGACTTGCCCGAACCGCTCTCGCCGACGACGCAGAGGATCTCGCCCTTCTCGATGGCAAAGGAGATATCCTCGACCGCGAAGGCCCGGTCGGCGCCTTGCGGCAGGCCGATGCTGAGGTGTTCGATGGAGAGCGCGCTCATGCCTTGCCCTTCCGGCTGAGGTGGGGGTTGAGGGCGTCGTTCAGACCCTCGCCGATGAGGTTCAGCGCCAGCACCGTGATGACGATGGCGATGCCCGGGAAGAAGCTGAGCCACCACGCGCTGCGGATCACCGTGCGCGCCGCGCCGATCATGTAGCCCCAGCTCATCGCGTTGGGATCACCGAGGCCAAGGAAGGACAGCGAGCTTTCCAGCAGGATCGCCGTGGCGACCATCAGCGAGGCCATGACGATGATCGGCGACACGGTGTTGGGCAGCACCTGCGTCATCAGGATGCGCGGGCGCGACAGGCCCGCCAGCCGTGCGGCATCGACGAACTCGCGCTTGCGCACCGACATGACCTCGGCCCGCACCAGACGCGCCACCGGCGGCCACGACACGATGGCGATGGCGATGGTGATCGAAGCCAATGTGGGCTGGAAGATCGCCACAAGCACGATGGCCAACGCGAAGTTGGGGATGGTCTGGAAGAACTCGGTGAAGCGCATGGCACCCTCGTCCACCCAGTTGCCGTAAAAGCCCGCGAGCGCCCCCAGCGGCACGCCGATCAGCAGCGCCACCAGCGTCGACACAAGGCCCACCAGCAGCGACACCCGCGCGCCATAGGCCAGCTGCGAGGCGACGTCGCGGCCCAGAGTATCGGTGCCCAAGGGAAGCCCATCCATGGTGAAGGGCGCAAGGAAGGGCCGCTGCACCATCTGCCACGGATCGTGGCTGAACAGCAGCGGGGCAAAGATGGCGATGGCGATCACCGCCACCAGAAGCACCACGCCGATCATCGCGCCGATGTTGGAGGAAAACCGTTTCCACATGATCAAAGCCCTCCGTTACGCGCGCGCGCCGATGCGCGGATCGACAAGCCGGTAGACGATGTCGGTCACGATGTTGAACAGGATCACCATGGCCGCCGACACGAGGAAGACGCCGAGGATGGTGTTGTAGTCGCGCGCCGCGAGGCTCTCGAACATCAGCCGCCCGATGCCGGGCCATGCAAAGACGGTCTCGGTCAGCACCGCGCCGCCCACCAGTTGGCCCGCCTGCAGGCCCGCCAGCGTCACCACCGGCAGGATCGCGTTGCGCAGGATGTGGCGGCGGCGGATGGCGGGGCCCGAAAGGCCCTTGGCCTTGGCGGTCTTGACGAAATCGAGCTGGCTCACCTCGAGCATCGAGGCGCGGGTCATGCGCATGTAGACGGCCATGAAGAAAAGGCCCAGCGTCAGCGCTGGCAGCACGAGGTGCTTGGCGATGTCGATCACCCGTGCCATGCCGGTGTAATCCGCCCCCACCGTCTCATAGCCGAAACCGGGCAGCCAGCCGAGCCAGACCGAGAACACCAGCACCGCCATCAGCGCCGCCCAGTAAAGCGGCGTGGCGTAGAACAGCAGCGCCAGCGTGGTCAGCAGGCTGTCGGAGGCTTTGCCCACGCGGGCCGAGGCAGCAACGCCGAAGGCGATGCCCAGCACCAGCGAGATCACGAAGGCGGTCAGCGTCAAGAGCAGCGTCGCGGGCAGGCGCTCGGCGATCAGCTCGGCCACGGGCGCGCCTTGGCGGAAGGAATACCCCAGATCGAGCGTCAGCACGCTGCCGACGTATTTGCCCAGCTGCACGTAGAACGGCTGGTCGAGGCCGAAGCGCTGGCGCAATTGCTCGATCATCTGCTCGTCGGCGGCCCCGGCCTCGCCCGCCAGCACCACCGCCGGATCACCCGGCGCCGCGTGCAGCAGGCAGAAGTTCAGGACCGCGATGGCCAGAAGCGTCACGAAGGCCTTGAAGGCCCGCGACAGGATGACTGTGAATATGCTCATTGGCCCCCGTCGACACAGCGGTCGTCCCGTTGGTTCCTGCCCCCTCTGGCGATCCTGCCGGGGAGCGGTTTGAGGGCGGGCCGCCGGGGCCCGCCCCATTTGCGAGGATTACTCTTCGACCCAGGCGTCGCGGGTGCCGTCGTTGATGCCGATCGCGGTGGTCACCAGATCCTTGACGTCGCAGCGATAGATGGTCGGGAACTCAAGCTCCTGCAGCCATGCCACCGGCACGTCGTCGACGATCTCTTTTTGGATCTCGGCGTAGGCCGCGGCGCGTTCCTCGGGGGTGACCATCGTGGCCGCCGCCGCCCATTTGGCGTCAAGCTCGGGGTTCTCGTAGCCCTCGACGTTGTTCCACGGGCTGCCCTTCTTGATCCGGTCGGCGGTGTAGTTGCGCGACACGCCAAGCGCCGGATCGCCGTACTGATAGAGATAGGTGAAGGCCAGATCGTAGTCCCACTGCGAGGTCTTCTCGTTCCAGCCCGCCACATCGGTGCTGTCGATCTCGGCGTTGATGCCGACCTCGGAGAGGTTCTGACGCACCGCCTCGGCCCAGCGTTGCCACGTCTCGCCATAGGGCAGCGGCAGAATGCGGACCGGCGCGCCGTCATAACCCATCTCCTCGAGCAGCGCTTCGGCTTTCTCGGGGTCGTGGGTGTATTGGGTGACGTCGTCGCTGTAGAAGTTGGTTGCCGAGGCGACCGGGCCGGTGGCGACCTTGCCGAAGCCGTTCCACACCACGTCCTTCACGAACTCGCGGTCCATGGCGTACATCACCGCCTGACGGAAGCGCACGTCAGAGGTCGGCCCTTCGCGGTTGTTCATCCACATCCAAGCCAGCGGCGCGAAGAACTCCCAGCCAGCGCCGGTGGAGCAGACGCCCTCCATCTCGGTCAGGCGCGGCACGTCCCAATTCTCGACCGAGCCGCCGGGCAGCACGTCCACTTCGCCGGTCTCGAAGGCCACGGCGCGGGCGGCGGCATCGGGGATCACGCGGTAGTAAACCTCATCGAGGTAGGGCTTGCCGTCGAGGTAATAGTCCTCGTTCTTCACGAGGTGGATGTAGCTGCCCTTTTCCCATTTCTCGAACTTGAACGGGCCGGTGCCGATGGGCGTCGCGTTCATCTCGTTGGTGGCGTAATCCGTGCCCTCATAGATGTGCTTGGGCACGATCGGCATGGTGCCGACCTCGAAGGCGTTGATGAACGGGCCGAAGGGCTCTTTCAGCTGGAACACCACGGTGGTGTCGTCAGGCGCGGTGATGCTGTCCACATAGGCCAGCGAGGCGCGCAGACGGGCGTGGGTCTCGCGCAGGAAGACATCGGCCGAGAACACCACATCCGCGGCGGTGAAGGGCTCGCCGTCGTGCCAAGTGACGCCGTCATGCAGCTTGAACGTGTAGGTCAGACCGTCGTCCGAGATTTCCCAGCTTTCGGCAAGGCTCGGCTGCGGTTCCAGATCCGAATTGTAGCGCAGCAGGCTCTCGTAGATGTCGCCCGCCACCAGCTGCGTCGGGCCGTTCTGCACGAGGCCGAGCATCAGCCCCGGCGGTTCCGGCTGCACGACGATGTCGAGGCGGCCGCCTTCCTGCTGCGCGGCAAGCGGCGCGGCAAGGGCGGCGGCGATCAGGAAAGTGGTCGCTCTGAGTTTGTTCATGGTGATCCCTGTCGGTTTTGATTGTCTGCTTTTCTTTGAAAGTCAGGCCCCGTTCACTGCCGGGGCGCGCAGTGGCTCAGCCCCGGTAGTCCGGGGCGTGAGCGTCGAGCCGTCGCAGTTGCGCGGCCCATTCCGGATCGGGCTTGCCGCGCTCTTCGACACCGTCATAGGCGCGCTGATATTGGCTGGCAGTATGTTCGGCCACGGCCTCGGGCAGCACATCCGCCGTCAGCCCCATGCCGAGCGCGGCAACCTGCGCCTTGCACGAGCGCTCAAGGTTGAGCGCCAGTTTCACCGCCTCGGCCACCGAACGGCCCAGCAGCAGCGTGCCGTGGTTGCGCAGCAGCATGACCTGCTTTTCGCCAAGGTCGGCGACGATGCGTTCCCGCTCGGCCAGATCCAGCGCGATGCCCTCATAGTCGTGATAGGCGATGCGATTGTGGAACTGCGCCGACCATTGGTTGAGGCTGAGTAGCCCTTCCTTGACCGACGAGACCGCAACGCCCGCCACGGTGTGGGTGTGCAGCACGCAGACCGCATCATGGCGCGCCATATGCACAGCCGAATGAATGGTGAAGCCCGCAGCGTTGACACCAGCCCCATAGGGATCGTCGATCACCGCGCCGGTCTCATCCACCGTGACCAGATTGGCGGCGGTCACCTCGTCGAAGCGCAGACCAAAGGGGTTCAGCAAAAACCGCTTCTCGCCACCGGGCCCATCGGGCAGCCGCGCCGAGATATGGGTGTAAATGCCGTCGTCCATCCCCTCGAGCGCGATCAGCCGGTAGGCGGCGGCAAGGTCGCGGCGAAGGTCCTGCACCTCGGGGGGTGTTGTGCCATCGGGCATGAGAGGCTCCCTAGGATCGCTCACCTCAGAGGCGAGTCATTCTGCTGCATTTACAGACAGACTAAGGGCAGCGCCCCCATCTCGGTCAAGTGAATTGTCGACAATCGTCAAAACGACAATTACTCTGGAGAAAATTCGGGCAGCAGACCCTCAGAGTATCTCGCAGCGTAAAATGGCCAAATCTCCACAAACACCCGGCTTTCAGCCGCTCGACCGCGAAGGACTGGTGCAGCAGGTCTCGACCCTGCTGACCAAGGCCATCGTCACCGGCCAGCTTGCGCCGGGCGCGCGCCTGTCCGAATCCGTCGTCGCGCGCGAGTTGGGCGTCAGCCGCGCCCCGGTGCGCGAGGCGGCACGGCTGCTCGAGAACTCCGGTCTGGTCACCTATCACGCCAATCGCGGCTTCTTCGTGCGCGAGACATCTGCCGAGGCGCTGAGCAACCTCTATGAGCTGCGCATCGTCATCGAGACCGCCGCCGCGATGCGGGTCATCCGCCACGGGCTTTCCGAGACCATAGACCGGCTGGCAGCGCAAATCGACGCGCTGCACGAGGTTGCGCAGCAAGGCGCCGACATGCTGACGCAGGTCGAGGCGGACATGGAATTTCACCGGCTGCTCTGCGCAGGCAGCGGCAACCCGAAATTCCTACATGTGTTTGAACAGATTGCTACCGAGACCGAGTTTTCGATCATGGTCATCGGGCGGCTGTACGACGATCCGCATAAGATCGCGGAAACCCACGAGCCTATCGTGAACGCCCTGCGCCGCGGCGACGAGGCCGGTACCCGCCACGCGATCGGCTATCATATCGGCGTCGCGCAGGATCTGGTGACCGAACAGTTCCGCAGGCTTGAGAGCGGAAGCGCCGAGCCCTGACGGGCCCGGCAGAGAGGCTTACGCCATGCCGAGCGCGGCCTTGTACATCTCGAGCACCGCTTCTTCTTCGGCGATGTCGTCCTGATCGCGCTTGCGCAGCGCGATGACCTTGCGCATGACCTTGGTGTCATAGCCGCGGCCTTTCGCCTCGGCCATCACCTCTTTCTGCTGGTCGGCGATTTCCTTTTTTTCCATCTCGAGCCGTTCGAAACGCTCGATGAACTGCTTGAGCTCGCCCGCTGCGACGCCATAGGCGCCGGAATCATTGTCCTGCATCACATCATCTCCTGCCGGTATCGGGCGATTGACTACCCCCCCTACCCGCGCCCATCAAGGGGTTGCGGCGCGGGGGGCGATGCAGTACCCGGCGCCGCATCTCAATGCGCATCACATTCAGGGGATTTGCGGCATGGAATGGCTGATCTGGACCGGCGCTGCGGTCTCTCTCGCGGGGCTGCTTGGCCTTTTCTGGTGCATCTTCCGCGTCTGGAGCGCGAAACGCGCCGGGATGGACGACGAGGCGCTGCGCGCGGTGATGCGCAAGATCGTGCCGATCAACATGGGCGCATTGCTGCTGTCGGTCTTCGGCCTCGTGATGGTCCTGATCGGGGTTATGCTCGGCTGAGCCAGCGCCCCGCGGTCGGCGCGCCTGCGCCCGCCGCCACATCCCAATCACCGCCCGCGGCGGCCAGCGCCTGCCATGCGGGATGCGGCGCCCAGATCTCGCGGTCCGGATGCATCATCTCCGCCAGTGCCTTGCGCAGCGCAGCCGCGCCAAGCTCGGAAGCCGCATGCATCGGACCGCCGCGCCAGCGCGGTAGGTCCAGCACCTGCAGCGCCACGAGGTCGATGTCCGAGGCGCAGCGCGCCATCCCGGTCTCGAGCATTCGCGCGCCTTCATTGGCAAGCGCCGCCAGCAGCAAAGCGCGCAGTCGCGCCGCAGGCATGGGATCCGCCGCGGGCCGTTTCTCGTTCAGAAGCGCCTCTACCGCCGCGCTGGCATGCGGCTTTCCCGCCGCGTCCCAATCGTAAAAGCCCGCATCGCCGCTGCGCCCCGGTCGGCCCGCGCCTGCCAGAACGCTGGCCCAATTTGCCGCGTCCGGCCCGCGCTGCTGCGCGCCGAGCCGGTCGAGCCCCATTTGATCGCGCCGCACGAAGGGGCCGCGCCGCCAGCCCCAGACCCTGCAGGCCGCGTCGATGGCGTCGGGGCTCTGCCCGAGATCGACCAGCGCATCCGCCGCACGGCACAACACGTCAAAGAGACGTCCGCCGAGGCTCTCGCCACCGGATTGCACACGCAGCGCGAGCTTCCCGAGACGCAGCGCCAGCGCCTCGACCTCGGCCAGACGATCGGCGCGCGCGCCGGGGCCCGCGATGACCTCGACCAGCCGGGGGGCGACCGGCGTCGGCGCGAACCGCAGGCCAATGCCATCCACCCGCGCGGGATAGGCGATGACGCGGATGGCGTCTTCGGGGATCGGCACGGCGCGCTGCCCCGGCCCCGCAAGCAGCACGATCCGCGCCGCAGCAGCCATCTCAGCGGGCGCGCCGACCCGCAGCCGCTCCAGCGGCGAAGTCTCGTCGTCACCGTCGGTCTGCGGGCCAAGCCGGTCGCGCAGCGCGATCACCCCGGCGTGCAGCGCCTCGGGCGTATCGCAGCCCCAGTCGACCTCTTCCCCGGCGGCGAGCAGTCCCTGCACCATGGGCACCGCGAGCGGCCCGTCGCCCAGCACCGCCACATGTCCGCGGCGCGCTAGGCCACGCGGCACAGCCTCGAAAGCCGAGCGCTCGGCAGCAGCACAGGCACGCAGCGCGCGCCCCGCTTCGGAGGCGCGGCAATCCTCATAAGCGTCCGCTTCGAAGGCGAGACCGGAGGCGAAGGGCAAAAGCTGCGCCGCTTCCACGGCGGCGACGATCTCGCGACGCGCGGGGTTTGGGTCTTTGGCCGTCTCGGCCCGGCGCGCGGCGACGGCGCGCTGATACTCTGCCGGATCGGCGAACCCCTCGCGCCTTGCGGCGGACGGGCGTGGACCCAGCCCCTCGGCGCGCAGTTCAGCGCAGAAGGCGCGAACCTCCTCGTCGAGCGGGCCTTGCGCAAGACGGTCAAGCAGCGCCGCCTGCGGCGCCGCATCGAGCAGAACCGCCTTGCCAGAGAGCAGCAGATCAAGCGCCGGTCCGGCGCCAAGCAGCCGCGGAAGGCGCTGCGTCGCGCCCGCGGCGGGCGGCAGCCCGAGCAGGTGATTGGTGAGGCCAAAGCGGGTACCGGGAGAGGCAACGCGGTAATGCGCGGCCAGCGCAAGCTCGGCCCCCGTGCCAAGCGCCGCACCCTGCAGCGCCGCGATCACCGGCTTGCTGCAGCGCTCGATACGCAGGCAAAGGTCAGCGGCGCCCGGCAGTGCGCGCGTTTGCGGGGCGAGCTCCTCCAGCTCGGACGGCAGCTCGCCCTTGGAAAAGCAGCCATCCGCCCCGTGCAGCACGATGCAGGCCACGGCGGCATCCGCCTCCGCCCGCTCAAGCGCGGCATCTAGCGCGGCGCACAGAGACGCGGTCAGACGGTTTCCGTCCCGGCCCGAAAGACCAAGCCAAGCGATCCCGTCCTCGATCTGCTCGTCGATCCCTTCAAGCGTCGCCGCGCCGTCCATCCCCGCCATCTGCCTGCCCTTCCCGACCGGGCGCAGCCGCGCCCCCTGCCCGTTGCTCCTGCCATCTCGGCATCACAGCGAGCTAGTGGGTTCCAGCAGGTACGGCAAGCAAAGAAATGGGACGCTCGCCTTACGGTAGCGCGGGGCGGCGGGGGCCGCCCGTCAGATCGGCATATTGTCGAAACGCGCCTCGATTTCGGCGTCTTCCTCGCTGCGCAGAAGCTCGCGCAGATGCGCTGGCATGTGCTGGCCACGCGCATGCAACTCTTCGGCGAGCCGCTGAAGCTCGGCCACCAGCGCCGCGTGTTCGGCCCCGGAAACCTCGCCCAATGCGACGTCAATCGCGTCGATCCGCCGCTTCAATCTGTCGTCCATGCGATGTGTCTCGGTCATGTGCCTTCTCCTCCATGTCCCAGCCCTGGTCCCAGCCTTGGTCCCACCCCGGCTGCGCGTCACGATAATCACGGCAGGCCGCCCAGAGCGGGCGTCGGCAATGCGTGCCTAAGAGCCGCCAGATGCCAATGGTCCCACGGCAGTCCGACAGCCGAGCCTGTGCGTGAATCATGCACCTTAAGCGTGAGCTTCACCATGATATGGGTCAATCGCAACGAATCCTTGAATACACATTCAGGTTTATCTATATGAGTTTCAAATCGGAGGATCAGACCATGATGTCACCTGAAGTTTCCGCCTTTTTCGACGAGGCCACCAACACCATCTCTTATGTCGTGCGCGACCCGTCGGGCACCGCCTGCGCGGTCGTCGACAGCGTGCTGGACTTCGATTACGCCTCCGGCCGCACCGACACCCGTTCCGCCGATGCGATCATCGCCTTCGTGAAGGAGAAGGGTTATAAGGTCGAATGGCTGTTCGAAAGCCATGTCCACGCCGACCACCTTTCCGCCGCGCCCTATATCCAGCGCGAGCTTGGCGGCAAAATCGGCATCGGCGAGCGCATCACCGTGGTGCAGGACACCTTCGGCAAAGTCTTCAACGAAGGCACCGAGTTCCAGCGCGACGGCTCGCAGTTCGACCGGCTCTTTGAAGAGGGCGACAGCTTTCACATCGGCCAGCTGCGCGGAGACGTGCTGCACACGCCGGGCCATACCCCGGCCTGCCTGACCTATGTGATCGGCGATGCCGCTTTCGTCGGCGACACGCTGTTCATGCCCGACTTCGGCACCGCCCGCTGTGACTTCCCCGGCGGCTCGTCCGAGACGCTCTTCGCCTCGATCCAGAAGATTCTAGCGCTGCCCGACGACACCCGCATCTTCGTGGGCCATGACTATAAGGCACCGGGCCGCGACGAATACGCGTGGGAGACCACCGTGGGCGAGCAGAAGGCGCTGAACATCCACGTGGGTGCTGGCAAATCGGCCGAGGAGTTCGTGCAGATGCGCGATGCGCGCGACGCCACGCTGGCGATGCCGAAACTGATCATCCCGTCGCTGCAGGTGAACATGCGCGCCGGGCAAATGCCGCCCGCAGACGAAAAGGGCGACGTCTTTCTGAAAGTCCCGGTCAACAAACTCTGACCGGACGCCTCATTTCCGCTCACGGACGGGGCGCGTGCCTCCGCAGACCTGCGGAGGCACGACACATTGTGCAGTGCAGGGCCGCACCAAGGCGGCCGAACGACAAGGAAACGCGCGAATGCAACCAGATTGGATTTGGGGCCTCATCGGCGGCCTGCTGATCGGCACCGGCGGGGCGGTCTATCTGCTCGTCAACGGCCGCATCATGGGAGCCTCGGGGATCATCGGCGGGCTGGTGGACGGATCTGCCGGTTCGACGAAATGGGAAAAGCTGAGCTTCATCGTCGGCGTCATTCTGCTGCCGATCCTGCTGCTGCCGCTCTATGGCACGGTCGACACCCATATCACCGACAACATCCCGGTGCTGGTCGCCGCAGGCCTACTGGTCGGCGTCGGCACGCGGCTGGCCAATGGCTGCACCTCCGGCCACGGGGTCTGCGGCATGTCGCGGCTCTCGGTGCGCGGCTTCGTCGCCACCTGCTGCTACATTCTCGCCGGCGGCGTCGGCGTGGTCCTGTTCCGCCACATCCTTGGAGTGATCTGACATGGGCAATTCCTCTGCAGCCCGCCTTTTCTTTGCTCTCGTCGCCGGGGGCCTCTTCGGCGCAGGTCTTTTCATCTCGGGCATGACCGACACCGCGAAGGTGCAGGGCTGGCTCGACGTCTTCGGCGCATGGGACCCGACGCTGGCCTTCGTGATGGGCGGCGCGATGATCCCCATGGCGCTGGCATGGCTCTTTGCCCGCAAGCGCACGATCTCGGCGCTCGGCACACCGCTGCCGCCCAAGCCGAGCACGCAGATCGACCGCAAGCTGGTCATCGGCTCGCTGCTGTTCGGTGTGGGCTGGGGCCTTGCGGGCCTGTGCCCGGGTCCGTCCATCGCCTCGCTGAGCTATGGCGGCACGGGTCTGTATATTTTCGTGGCAGCGATGCTCACCGGCATGGTCGCGGCGCCGTTGCTGCGCAGGAGACTCGACAAGCCGGTGGCGGCGGAATAATCCCAAGGCCATGGATCTGAACCGCATCACCCCCCGCTACACCGTCTCGCCGCAGATCGCGGTGGAGGATGTCCCCGCCCTCGCAGAAGCAGGGTTCAAACTGGTCATCTGCAACCGCCCCGACGCCGAGGTGCCGCCCGAACTGCAGGCCGAGACCATCGGCGCGGCGGTAACGGCAGCCGGCATGGAGTTCGCCGTGCTTCCCGTCACCCATGACGGGCTGACGCTGGATCTGATCACCCAGCAGGCCGAGCTGATCGAGAACGCAGACGGCCCGGTCTTCGCCTACTGCCGCTCGGGCACCCGCTGCGCCACCGTCTGGGCCATGGGTCAGGCTGGCAAACAGCCGGCGGATGACATCCTGCTGGCGACCGCCAAGGCGGGCTATTCGCTGGACGGGCTGCGCCCCACGCTGGCCGCCATCGCCGAGCGCGGCGGCGCCTAAGCCGCCAGCCCCACCCTCGAACGCACGACATGCGCTGCCCCTCTCGGGCGGCGCATGTTTGCATTTGCCTAAGCGATCTTTGTCTGAGCGCGCTTCCGCGGCGCGGCCGCGCCCGTGGGATCGGCTATTCCCTCCTGCGCCGCCCGCAGGTTAGGCTGCGGCAAAACAAGACCGGCAGACAACGCCACAGGCAGCGAGGGCACCCCATGAACGGCACGAGCAGCACGAACCACCGATGACGAGGGTCGGCATACAGCGCAGCGCCAAGCTGCCGGACGATTTGCGCGTCGCCCGCTCGCTCAGCGCGCCGCACCTCGGGCCGCGGCTGCTGTTCTTCAGCGGGGGCAGCGCGCTCAACCAGATCTCGCGCGCGCTGAAAAGCTACACCTACAACTCGGCGCATCTCATCACCCCGTTCGACAGCGGCGGCAGCAGTCAGGTGCTGCGCGAGGCCTTCGACATGCCCGCCGTCGGCGACCTGCGCAGCCGCCTGATGGCGCTGGCCGACGAGAGCGATCTGGGCCAGCCCGACATTTTCCGCCTGTTCAGCCACCGCCTGCCCAAGAACGGCGACGCCGAGGCGTTGCGGCAGGAGGTGGCGGCGCTGGTCGCGGGCAAGCATCCTCTGTTGAAAGCCATCTCCACGCCGATGGGGTTGCTGATCCAAGATTTCCTGAACGCCTTCCACGCCGCCGCGCCGACAGATTTCGACTATCGCAACGCCAGCATCGGCAACCTCATCCTTGCGGGCGGCTACCTCGGCCATGGGCGGCTTCTCGAGCCGGTGCTGTTCCTGATGTCGAAGATGGTGGATGTGCGCGGCACGGTGCGCGGGGTCGTCGATTGCAACCTGCACCTTGGAGTCGAACTGGCGGACGGGCGCAAGATTTTTGGCCAACGCGAGATCAGCGGCAAGGAAGCCCCGCCCATCGACACGCCGATTGCGCGCCTGTTTCTGAGCGAGCATGGCTGCGAGGTGCCCGCCGATTCGGTGCCGCTGCCCAAACGCAACCGCAAGCTCATCCGCCGCGCCGATCTCATCTGCTATCCGCCCGGCAGCCTGTTTTCTTCGGTGATCGCCAACCTGCTGCCCGCGGGCGTGGGGCGGACCATAGCGGCGAGCGAGGTGCCCAAGGTCTATGTCCCCAGTCTTGGACATGACCCGGAAGCGCTGGGGCTGAGCCTCGCCGACCGCGTGGCCGCGATCCTAGCGCCGCTGCGCGCTGATGCCGGGATGGACACGCCCGCGACGCGGCTGATGACCCATGTGCTGTGTGACAGCGCCGAAGACCCGAGCGCCTGCGCCGAGGTCAGCCAAAGGCACGGCATTCCGTGCCACCGCCTGCCGCTGCGCGGCGACGAGCCCGACCGCTACGACCGCAGCAAAGTCTGCGCGGCGCTGGTCTCGATGGTCTGACAGCGCGGATTGCGCGGGAGGCGCAGCCGCCCCCCACAACCGCTCTGCCAGATCAGCGGTAGCGCTTCTCAGTCACCTCGAAGGCACCAAGCTCTAGATCGCGGCAGAACATCTCGTGGTCCCGGCGCAGACGCTCGACCGCCTCTTCGGCAAAGCAAAGCATGTCGTCGATGAACAGCTCCCCCGGCTCCATCGCCTGCAGGATTGCCGGTTCGATGTCATAGTCGAGTTGCCCCAGATCGTCCGAGCGCGCATGCGCCTGCGCCAGCACGTAGCCGCAGGCATGAGCGTAGCGCTTCCATTCCTTCTTCGAGAAATCGTCGAGATCGGCGTCATTGCGGAACGGCGCGCGCTCGCGCGACATAAAACTTTCGCCCTCAATCTCGACGTTGCCGTAGAAGACGTCGCCCTGCGCCAGATGCACCGATTGACCGTGGGCGATGCGGTCACCCTGATCCCCGGCGTTGAAGTCATGCGCCGGAACCAGCCCCTCTAGCGCCGAGCGGCGGGCCTTCTTGAACTCGATGATGATGTCGTCGGTGGCATTCTCCGACGGCCCCTCGAGCAGAACGTAGAACCGCGGCAGACCCAGCGATGCCGTGCCCTGTCCGTGACGCATCGCCACGTCCTTCACCTTCAGCGGACCGTGCCGACCGCCCGGCTCGATGCCGTTTTGCTTGGCCAGCTTGTCGACCAGCTTCTGGAACTCGTCGCGGCGGCTCGACACCGGGGTCAGCTCGTCATTGGCGCGAAAACCGAGGCCGGTCTCTTCGAGATAACGCCCCTTCAGCCAGTCCTCGCGCGAACGGCGCACCTTCTTGAACAGCGGGCGGATGATGTCCGGGCAATTGTCCTCGCGCATCTCGCTCTGCTGCTCGGTGTTGTGCTCGGCAAAGAACTCCATGCCCTCTCGATAGCCCTCGAGGAATTTCTTGGCGATCTTGCGCTGCTTCTTGCGCCCCAGATCGCCCTCCTCTTCCGCCGCGATCAGAAAGCCCACGGCGCCACGTTTGAGGTCCCACACGAAGGGCGCATAGATCACATCGTCAAAATCGTTCACACCGAAGATCGGCACATTGTCGGCATTCGGCATGACCCCGAAATTGTCGGGATGCACGTCGCCGAGGCACAGCACGGTCGGCATCCGCGCATCATCCCCCGCCATGTCGCGGTGGAACAGCAGCGAGGTGCCCCGGAAAAACGAGAAGAAGCTGTCCGCCAGCACGTTGAACTTCTCCTCGGCGCCCGCCGCTTTCTGGTCGATGCGCACGGCGTGATCCTCGATGATCGTGCTGCGCACATGCAGACGCCGCGCCTGACCGGAAAGGTCGCGCGGACGGAAAACCACCGCCTCATCGTCCACACGCCGCGCCAGCGCCGCATAGTCCTGCGTGCGGCGCTGCATCGTGGTGACCGGCGCATTGGCGCCTGCGTCTGCCATCTTGGTGTTGCCGGTCTCGCCGCGCGGCTGCGATTTGCGGCTCTTGGACTGCGTGGTCTTGGACTGGGGGCGTTTGCTTTTCTGCGCGGTGCTCATCTCGGTCCTTTCGAATATCTGGCCATATCTGGGTTGCCTTCCCAACCGACGCAGCGACGCAGAGGTTCCCCCCAAAGCGTGTCGCGACAGGTCAGAGCCGAGGCTGCGTCTCCACGCAGGCGCTAAAGATGCATATCGAATGTATGATAAACTTCCGCGAGTTTCGGCTACGCTGCTCCCGTTATCCGAGCTGAATTGTTTTTCGAATCAAGTGTTTTGAACGCGCGCCAACGCGGCCCTTCGCGGCACACGCAGGCAGGCTCGCCCGCGCATCCACGGATGGCTCTGGACAGTTGGCGTGCCGATCCGCCGCAGGTGACCGATATGGGGATCCATCGCATGACGCCGCGTTTCAACGGCCTCCGGGCAGCCGAAACCCTGCGCCGCGATGTCCTGACCACAGCCAGCGGCTTTTCCTTCGCGCATCCGCGCGACCCATCCTCGGCGCCTTCGCGCGCCACCACCGAGGAGACCTACTCATGAGACATTTCCCAAGTATCGCCGCCGCCCTGCTCTTGGCCGCACCCGCGCTGGCGCAGGAAACCACCGGCGAGGCCATGGCCGAAGGCGGCAATGCGCTGGTCGGGCTGATCATCACGCTGATCATCGGCGCGGTGATCGGCTGGATCGCCAGCATCATCATGAAGGGCGGCAGCTCCGGGCTGGGGATGAACATCATTCTCGGCATCGGCGGCGCCTTGCTGGCCGGGTTCATCTTCCCGCTGCTGGGGATTTCCTTCGGCGCTGGTTTGATCCCGACGATCATCGCCGGTGTCATCGGTGCGATCATCCTGATCCTCATCGTCCGCCTGCTGCGCGGCGCGACCTGAGGCCACGCAGCGGCCAGTTACCCTCAGAAGACCGTTTTCAGACCAAAGGGAGAGACCCATGACCATTTTCGCGACGCCCGCCCGTGCCATGTTCGGCCTCGCTGCGCTTGCCGCACTTGCCGCCTGCGGTGGATCGGAACCCTCCGAGCCGAACACCCGCCCGGCCACCGATGCCGAGGCGGCCTGCCTGCGCGACGTGGCCGAGATGGCCGGAACCACCGACGTCACGCTGATGGGCAACTCCCTGACCGCCGACGGAATCCTCGTGCAGATCGGCGTCGGCCCGGACCGCGCAAAATGGTCGTGCCTCGCGCGCTCCGACGGCAGCACCAGCGAGATCATGTCGACCACCGACGAAGGCGCGATGTAGGGCGATCGGACGCCTGCCATGCGCGCTGTGCTGACCGGGCTGATCTGGGGGATGCTGCTGGCCTATGCAGCGGCGCTCGCCCTGTTTCTGCTCGGTCAGTTCGGGCTGATGGGCGTCGAGAGAGACCCGCTGTCCGGTGTCTTTCTGATCCCGCTCGGCCTGCCGTGGAACCGCATGATCGACGTCTTCCCGCAGCCCAGTTGGCCTTGGCTCGCGGCACTGGCGCCGCTGCTCAACATCGCCCTGCTGATCGCCTTGCGCGCACTTCTGCCCCGCCCCTCCCAAGCCCGGAAATAGCTGTTTGCCCCGCATGCCTTCTCGCCCCCTCCGCCCCGTGCCACAGCGCGGGATCAACGGCCCCGCCCGCACCGACAAACGCACGCCGCCGCTGCTGACCCGGCGCGGGCTGCTCTGCCTTGCCGCGCTCTCGGTCAGCCCCGCCGCTCGCGCCCAGCAACTGCCGCTGGAGATCGCGCGCATGATGCCCGGCGAGTTCACATGGCATCCAGAACGCGCGCCGCAAGGGGCGGTCGCCGTGATCATTTCGCTTCCCGAGCAGAGGGTGCATGTCTACCGCAACGGCGTGCGCATCGCGGTCTCGACCTGCACCACCGGGATGGAGGGCCATGAGACGCCCACCGGCGTGTTCACCATCCTGCAAAAGGACGTCGACCACCATTCGTCGATCTACAACAACGCCCCCATGCCCAATATGCAGCGCCTCACCTGGGACGGGATCGCGCTGCACGCGGGCAACCTGCCGGGCTATCCTGCGTCGCACGGCTGCGTGCGTCTGCCCTACGCGTTTTCCAAGCTGCTCTTCGGCATCACCCATCTCGGCACGCCGGTGATCGTCTCGGGCCACAGCAGCGACCCGTGGGAGCTCATTCATCCGGGGTTCGTGCTGGCGCGGCTCAGTCAGGCCGAGCTTGATGGCGCGGTGCGCGAGCTTGATGTGCGGCAGCGGCCCTCCGACTGGCCCGATGAATGGGACGAGGCCGAGCCCTATCCGATCACCACCGCGCTCGTCACCTCGCCCGACCGGCGCATCACCCTGCTGCGCGACGGGCGCGAGGTACTGACCGAAAGCTTTCTGCTCGACGACGACCGCCCCCTCGGCGAGCACGTACTGGTGCTGAGCGCCGCCGAGGCGGGCAAGTTGCGCTGGCTCGGCGTCACCCATCAGCCCGACCCAGAGCGCCCGCTGCAGCCCGAGACCAGCATCCTCGACCGGCTGATCCTCAACTCCGCCACCCGCGAGCGGCTGCTGACCTTCGCCCATCCGGGCCTGACGTTGGTGATCTCGGATATCGCCGCCAGCCCCGACCGCCGCTCCGAGCGCGGCTTCGTGATCATGCAAAGCGGCCTGCTCCGCTCGCCGCAACCGCAGGAGGCGCCGCGGCCATGACCCCCGCCCTCCTTTTGCGCGCGCTGATGGTCCTGCTGCTGCTCACCGAGATGGCGCAGGCGCAATCGACGCCGCAGAGCGCCCTCGTCTATGTCACCAGCCAGAGCAGCCTGCGGATGCGCGGCGGCCCCTCGACCGAGGCTTCGGTGATCGCCGAGTTGGACCCCGGCGCGCTCTTGCGCAATCTCGGCTGCGTTGAGGCGCCTGAGCCTTGGTGCCAGATCCAGAGCCTCGACGGGGCGCGCGCGGGCTGGGTTGCGGCAGACTATCTCGCGCCATTTGCCGGGGCCGATCCCGCCGCCCTCAGCAGCCCGGCGGTGCCCGCGACGGAACTGCGCGACCTCGATCTGCGCCCCGGACTGATTTATGGCACATTGGCCGCGGGCGGCATCCTCGATCTCGTCACCAGTGCGCCCGCCGATGAGGCCGTCACCCTGACGCTCGACGCACCCGGCAATATCGCCCTCGCGGCCTTCGTCCGCCCGGCGACCCTGCTGGCGCGCGGCGACGCGGGAACGCCCGTCACGCTGGTGATGCCCGAAGGCGGCGATCTGCTGATCCGCCTTGCCGACCGCAGCGGCGCGGGCGGCGACTGGCAGCTTCTCCTCGCCTTCGACTGATCCCGTTCATCTCGTCATACGCGCACGCAAGGGTTGACGGCCCCACCGCGCTCCGAAAGGATCACATCAAACGCTTTGCGCCGCCCAAGTCGTTTTCCGTCATATATTTTTCACTTCGGGATCGCCCATGATGCCCCTGCTTCGCGCCGTCCTTCTCCGCTCGCTGACCCTGTGCCTGCTCACTCTTCTGGCCGGTGCCGCCGCAGCGCAGGAGTATCTTGGATCCGAACGCTGCATCACCTGCCACGAGGCGGCAGGCGCGGCATGGGACGGCTCGCACCACGCGCTGGCGTGGACAGCGCCGACGACGGACAACATCAGCGCCAATTTCGACGGCACCGAGTTTACCCTTGGCGACATGCAGGCGCGCTTCAGCCTCACGGCCGATGGCACCCCCCATGTCAGCGTCACAGAACGCGATGGGGTGACCACCGAATATGACGTGCATTCGGTGATCGGCGTGGAGCCGCTGCAGCAATATATCCTCGAGACAGAGCCCGGCCGCCTGCAAAGCTTCGATGTCGTCTGGGACACCGAGAAAGGCGGCTGGTTCCATCTCTACCCCGAACAGAACTACGCGCCCGACGATGGGCTGCATTGGACCGGCCCCTACAAGACGTGGAACAGCCGCTGCGCCGCCTGCCACGCCACCGGCTTCGAGGCGGGCTATGATCCGCAGAGCCGCAGCTTCGCCTCGACGCAGCTCGAGATCGGCGTCGGCTGCGAGGCCTGCCACGGCCCCGGCTCGGCGCATGTCACCTGGGCCGAGACCTATGAGACCACCCAAAAAGCGCCGCCCCCGGCCTATGGCTTCACCGTCGACATGTCGCAGCCCGCGCAGATGATCGAGCAATGCGCCAGCTGCCATTCCCGCCGCGAGCCCTTTACCGAAGGCAACCCGCTGCCCGGCACGCCCTATCACGACAGCTACAACCTCTCGCTGCTGCGCGAGGGTGCCTATGAGGCGGACGGGCAGATCCTCGACGAGGTCTATGTCTACGGCTCGTTCCTGCAATCGAAGATGTACGCCGAAGGGGTCAGCTGCTCGAATTGCCACCTGCCGCATGAGGCCGAGCTGATCGCCGAGGGCAACGCCGTCTGCACCCAATGCCACAGCCCGGCGGGCAACCCCGAGTTCCCCTCGCTGCCGCTCAAGGTCTTCGACGGGCCCGAGCACACGCATCATCCCGAAGGCTCGGCAGGCGCGCAGTGCAAGACCTGCCACATGACCGAGCGCGTCTATATGGGCAACGACTGGCGGGCGGATCACTCCTTCCGCATCCCGCGCCCGGACCTCAGCACCGAGACCGATGCGCCCGACGCCTGCACCACCTGCCACGAAGACCAAAGCCCCGAATGGGCGGCGGCCAAGCTCGAAGAGTGGTTCCCAGAAAGCACCCACCGCGGCCCGCACTACGGCCAGATCCTCGCCCATGGCCGCCGCGATCCCGCCCGTGCCGCGCCCGAATTGCGCAGCCTGTCGCAGGACACCGATATGGCTGGCATCGTGCGGGCGACGGCGCTCTATCTGCTGGAACAGGCGGGCGATCCCTCCGAGGTGGCGGCGCTGGAGTCACTGCTGCAGGACCCCGATCCGCTGGTGCGCAGCGCCGCGGTGCGGCTGCAGCGCGTGGCCCCCGCCATGGAACGCGCGCCGCGCATCATGCAATCGCTCTCGGACCCGTCGCGCTCGGTCCGCATGGCCGCCGCGCAATCGATGCTGGATGCGCAAATCGCCCATATGCCGGGGCATTACGAACGGGCGCTGCGCAGCGCCTTTGCCGAATGGCAGGCCTCCATGGCCAGCCGTCTCGATTTCCCGGAAACCCACCTGCAAATGGGCGGCATGGCGCTGGTGATGCGCAATATGCCCGCCGCCGCCAACGCCTTTGCCGAGGCGACGCGCCTCGACCCGCAGCTCAGCGATGCCTGGATCATGCAGATACGCATCGCCTTCGCCACGGGCGACGAAGCGCAGGGACGTGCCCTGCTTGGCGAAGCGCTGGAGCAGGTTCCGGACAATATGACCCTGCAGATGATGAACGCCGAGCTGACCGGCCAGCAGATGGATCTGCTGCCGCCGCCCTCAGCGGACTAGCGCCGCCACCGCCTCCGCCAAGGGCGTCTCGCCATCGGTCAGCTCAAAGATCTCGCGCCGGATCTGCGGCGTGTCGATCAGCCGCGCCAGCACCGCCGCCACCGTGCCGCGCTTGACCGAGCCATAGGGGATCGCGGGCGACAGCCGCACGCCGCCGCCCTCCTCTTCGTGCAGCAGCGTGCCCGGACGCAGGATCACCCAGTCGAGATCGCTGGCCACAAGCGCGGCATCCGCCTCCTTCTTGGTCTTCATGTAAAATTCGAAGTTCGGGTTCGGATCCTTGCCGCGCCCCGCCTCGGGCATGGCGGAGACGAGGTAGACCCGGGCGATGCCTATCGCCTTCGCCGCGGCGATCATCTTCAGCGGCCCCTGCCCGTCGATCTCAGCGGTTCGCTCGAGCCCGCTGCCCGCAGCCCCGGCGGAGAAGACGATGACATGATGCCCCTTGGCCGCCGCCGTCATCTCTGCCGCGCCCATCGCCATCAGATCGCCCTGCAGCGGCGTGGCGCCCGCGGCGCGAAGCTCCGCTGCCTGCTCGGGCTTGCGGTGCAGCGCGGTGACCTCATGCCCTGCCGCGATGAGCCGCGGAAGAAGCCGATGGCCGACGCCGCCGGTGGCGCCAATGAGAAGAATGCGGGACATGAGAGGGACCTTTCCGTTTCGTCCCTCAAAACTGGTCCCCAAAACGGATTTCGCAAGAGCGAAGGGGCGACCCGCCCCCGGATCGCCCCCGGATTGCGCCCGGATCGCACCCAGGCCGCCCCCGCTTCTTCTCTTTAAAAATACGCCCGCCGGAGGCGGTCCCGCCGCTGCCGCAGGCGCAGCACAGGTTCAGCGCGCCAGCCAGCCGCCATCCACGTTCAGCACCGCGCCGGTCACATAGCGCGCCGCGCGCGAGCACAGATAGGCCGCGGTGCCGCCGATGTCCTCGGGATCGCCCCAGCGCCCGGCGGGGATGCGCGCGAGGATCGCCTCGGACCGCTCCGGATCGGCGCGCAGCGCGGCGGTGTTGTTCGTCGCAATATAGCCCGGCGCGATGGCGTTGACGGTGATCCCATGCGGCGCCCATTCGTTGGCGAGGATCTTGGTGATCCCGGCCACACCGTGTTTCGACGCGGTATAGGCAGGCACCCGGATGCCACCCTGAAACGACAGCAGTGAGGCGATGTTGACCACCGCGCCCTCTTCCCCCTTGGCGATAAGCTCGCGCCCGAAAGCCTGACAGGTGAAGAACAGCGCCTTCATATTGGTGTCGACCACCGCGTCCCAGTCGTCTTCGGAATAGTCGGTGCTGTCGGCGCGGCGGATGATCCCGGCGTTGTTGACCAGCAACGAATAGCCCGCATCCGTGAACACATCCCGCGCCGCCATCGGGTCGGCGAAGTCGAGCAGCAGCGACTCCGCTGAGCCGCCCGCCGCCTCGATGAGCGCGACGGTTTCGTCGCAGGCCCGCCGTCCGACGCAGGTCACCGACGCCCCCTGCCCGGCCAGCGCCACCGCGATGGCCTGCCCGATGCCGGTGTTGGCGCCGGTCACCAGCGCGCGCTTGCCCTCCAGCGAAAACAACCCGGCCATCAGCGCAGGTCCTTGGGCTGGATGAAGTCCATGTCGGTGTAATCGACGTTGTCGCCCGCCATGGCCCAGATGAAGGTATATTTGCCGATGCCCGCGCCCGAATGGATCGACCAGCTTGGGCTCACCACGCCTTCCTCGTTGGCGATGAACAGGTGGCGCGTCTCATCGGGCTCGCCCATGAGGTGCAGCACGCGGCTTTCCTCGTCCATGTCCCAGTAAAGATAGGCCTCCATGCGGCGGTCGTGGATGTGGCTGGGAATGGTGTTCCAGACCGAGCCCTCCTCCAGCGAGGTATAGCCAAGGATCAACTGGCAGCTTTCCATCACCTGCGGATGGATGAATTGCTTGATGGTGCGCTTGTTCGAAGTTTCGGGCGCGCCCATGGTCACCTCGACGCAATCGGCGAGGGTGATCAGCTTGGAGGGATAGGTCTTATGCGCCGGGCAGGAGGTGATGTAGAACCGCCCAGCCCCCGAAAAGCTGACCGCGCCCGTGCCCATGCCCAGATACAGCACATCGCCGCGGCCCATCTCGTAGGTCTGCCCGCCCGCCTCGACGGTGCCCGCCTCGCCGATGTTGACGATGCCCATCTCGCGGCGATCGAGGAAGTTCGGCGTCTTGGTTTCCTCCACCACGTCCAGCGTCAGCGTGCCGCTGCCGGGCACCGCACCACCCATGACGAAGCGGTCGTAGTGGGTGTAGACGAGACGGATCTCGCCCTCCCGGAACATGCCCTGCGCAAGGAAATGCTCGCGCAGCTCCTCGGTCCACATGTCGCGGGCTTGCGTCGGGTGGACGGCGTGGCGGGTTTCGACGGTCAGCATTGGCTTTCTCCCAAAAGGACTCCCGGCGCGGCAGGCTGCGTGGCCCGCTGGCGCCCCTCGCGCGCAAGGAAGCACGTCTGCGCCTCGCCTTCAAGATGTTATCATACAAGATGACGGATACATCTGATCTCCGCTCATTCACTGCACGCTTACGGGCGAAGCCCACACGCCTTGATGCGCCAAATTGGCCCAGATACAGCACATATTGCGGCAGGCGCGGCAGCAGACACCAAAACAGACGCAGCGCCCTTGCCATCTGTGGCGCCCCGCCGTGGACAGGCCCACAGAAACCTGTCATATATGTAGAACCTCAAAGGCAACCGGAAAGACAACGACGTGACCGAGCAGAAAGTCAAAACGGCCCGCCCCTCGCGCGGCAGCGGCAAGACGCTCGTGGAACAGGTGCGCGACCAACTGCGCGCGCAGATCGAGTCCGGCCAATACGCCCCCGGCAGCCGCCTGCCGAGCGAGGCGAAACTGACCGAGGAGTTCGACGTCAGCCGCACCGTGGTGCGCGAGGCCGTCGCCTCGCTGCGCTACGACGGGCTGGTCGAGCCGCGTCAGGGCGCCGGGGTCTTCGTGCTGGACGCGCGGCCCGAGATGGAATTACCGTTCCAGAACATCGACTTCGTGCGCATCTCTTCGATGATCGAGATGCTCGAGCTGCGCACCGCGGTCGAGGTCGAAGCCGCCGGGCTTGCCGCCCTGCGCCGCTCGCCCGCGCAGGATGAGCAGATTCTGCAGGCGCTCTCGGCCTTGCGCGCCAAGGCCGCCGCCGGAGAGCCCACCTCGCTGGCGGATTTCGAACTGCATCTTGCCATCGCCGATGCGACCAACAATCCGCGGTTTCGCGATTTTCTGTCGATGATCGGGGCCAGCGTGATCCCGCGCCATGCGCTCAGCGACAGCAGCGACGCCGCAACCGCCACCTATCTCAAGGCGATCGACGCCGAGCATGAGGCCATCGTGAGCGCCATTCTCGACGGCAACGAGGATGCGGCGCGGCTTGCCATGCGGCTCCACCTCAAGGGCGCGCAGTCGCGCTATCGCAACCTGCTGCGCAAGACCGGGCAGTGAGTCCCGCACCCAAGGACCTCAATATGAGCACATTTCCCGTCGTTTTCCCCGATACCGGCGTCGCCCGGCAAGTGCTGGCCGACAGCCCCGAACTGATGGTCGTCTCCTTTCGCTTCGAGAAAGGCGCGCAGGGCGCGCTGCATCACCATCCGCACGTGCAATCCACCTATTGCGAGAGCGGGCGCTTCACCTTCTTTCTCGGCGACGAAAGCTTTGAGGTGAAGCCGGGCGACAGTTTCGTCATCCCCTCGGGCGCCAAGCACGGCTGCGAATGCCATGAGGCCGGGCGGCTGATCGACTGCTTCACCCCGCGCCGGGACGATTTTCTTTAACCTCG
This sequence comes from Salipiger sp. PrR002, assembly GCF_010500775.1. NCBI lineage: Bacteria > Pseudomonadati > Pseudomonadota > Alphaproteobacteria > Rhodobacterales > Roseobacteraceae > Salipiger > Salipiger sp. PrR002. The sequence continues at coordinate 3,680 of NZ_JAAGOU010000038.1, read as the reverse complement.
ACAACGCTGCGCCGTGACCCGAGTGAGCGCCTGCCCGTGGGGTGGCGCTGCACCCTTGGGCAGATGCGGTTTATCCTGGCCAAATCCGGACGACATGCGAAGGATGCGCGAGGATGACAAAGCGCCAGCCCGCAGGGACGGGCAGGCGCTCGCCCGGCGGCCTTCGGCCTTGACGCCGGGCCAACCCTACCCCTCCTCCAGCGCCCGCGCCTGATCGGCCTCATCCATGCCCATCACCTGCCCGTCCTGCGCGCGCTTCACCCGCTGCTGGTGGCCGCGCGGGCTGATGCCCATCTGCCGCTTGAACGCCCGGCTGAAGTAATAGGGATCGCCGTAGCCGATCTCGCCCGCCACCTGCGAGGGGCTCATGCCGCGCTCGAGCAGCGACATCGCCCGCTCCATCCGGCAGTACTCCTGATACTGGCGCGGCGTGCGGCCCAGGCGGTCGCGAAAGGCGCGGTGGAAATAATCGGCATTGTAGGGCGCGTCCTTCACCGCCTGCGCCGCCACCTCGGGATCGAGCGGCGCGGTCGAGATCTGCGCCGCCGCCTTCATCACCGCCAGATCAATCGCCGCCGCCCCGTCCAGCGGCACCGCCCCACCGTGGCGCCAGCCAAGGAAGGCGTCGTCGATGAAGGCGATCAGGAACACCATGAAGAGATGATGCTGCATCAGCGTCACCGAATTGGGTGGCGCGCTTTCGCGGTAACTGCGAATAAGCGGCGCCAGCTCATCCCAGCGCGACAGCCTTACCTTCCGCCGCAGATCCATCTGCGCGACAAGATCGGTGTCGCCGTAGATGCCAAGGGTGAAATGCTGCGCCAGCCCGGTGTAAAGCCCCTCTCCCTCGTTCCAACCGGTGAACCCCTCGCCCCGCCGCAGCAGCATCGCCTCCCCCGGCTCCAGCGTGACCCGCGCGCCGCCGATGAGGTAATCCCCCCGCCCCTCCAGCGCGATCACCAGATCCTCGACCGGGTTTTCCTTCTCGATCCGCCACAGCGACGAATGCTGCATGCGGATCGCCGAGCGGGTGAGCGTCAGGGTCAGCGCCGTCGGCGGCACGCGGTCGAGAATTGAACCTCCGATTTCATCCATCTTTTTCGCCATCCTGGTGAATTCAATCCGGCCTCGCCTTCTGCCAGTAATTCATCATACAACTGTGGAGGACCGCCTGTCACCCGCCAGCCCTGAGGAGAGGGCCAGCTGACGCTACGGGACCGGCGATTTCCGCGCAGTTTGGGAGGACACATGCTTATTTCGCCGAAGTCGGCTGCCGTTTCGGTGGGCCGCGGCAAAGGAGGCCGCTCATGACGCGCAAGCGCGCTCTGGGGCTTGGCTACCTTTCGCCCTACATCATCGGACTTCTGGTCTTCACGATGATCCCCTTCGGGGCATCGCTCTATCTCAGCTTCACCGACTACAACCTCATGTCGGCGCCAAGATGGACGGGACTGGAGAATTACATCGATCTCTTCACCAAAGACCGGACGTTCCGCCGCTCGCTCTCGGTGACGCTGATCTATGTGTTCACCACAGTGCCGCTGAAGCTCGCCTTCGCGCTCTTCATCGCGTACATCCTCAACTATAAGCTGAAGTTCATCAACTTCTTCCGCACCGCCTTCTACGTGCCCTCGATCCTTGGCGGGTCGATCGCCATCGCGGTGCTCTGGCGCTACATTTTCGCCTCCGAAGGGCTGGTGAACATGATGCTGACCGGCCTCGGCTTCGAGGCGGTGAACTGGTTCGGCGATCCGCAGAACGCGCTGTTCACCATCACCCTGCTGCGCTGCTGGCAGTTCGGCTCGGCCATGGTGATCTTCCTTGCCGCGCTGCAGTCGATCGACAAATCGCTCTACGAGGCCGCCGAGATCGACGGGGCCAGCAAGGCGCATTGCTTCATCTTCATCACCATCCCGCTGATCACCCCGGTGATTTTCTTCAACCTGATCATGCAGATGGTCCAAGCGTTCCAAGAGTTCAACGGCCCCTACATCATCACCCAAGGCGGCCCGCTGAAGTCCACATACCTCTTGCCGATGTACATCTACGACGAGGCCTTCCGCCGCTTTGACATGGGCTATGCCTCGGCCATCGCCTGGGTGCTCTTCGTGATCATCATGGTGCTCACCCTCGCGGCCTTCTGGTCCTCGAAGAAGTGGGTCTACTACGCCGGCGACAAGCGGAGCTGAACATGACCGATATTTCACACGCCTCCGATGTCCTCTCTGCCGGTGCCGACGGCCTTGCAGAGGCCCGCGCCGCCAACGCCCGGCAGGTCCGCAACGCCAAGATCTCGGCCGCGCTGCGCTACATCATCCTCTTCGGGGTGGGGCTAATGATGCTCTACCCGCTGATCTGGCTCGTTGGCGCGTCCTTCAAGACCAACGCCGAGATCTTCGCCAACCCCGGCTTCATCCCGCAAGAGCCCACCACCGAGGGCTACGTGAAGGGCTGGGAGACCTCTACCCCCTACACCTTCGGGCGGTTCTTCCTGAATTCCTTCCTGATCATCCTGCCCAAGGTGATCGGCACGGCGATCAGCTGCACGATGGTGGCCTATGGCTTCGCCCGCTTTGACTTCCCGCTCAAGAAGCTGCTCTTCGGCTCGGTCATCGCGATCCTGCTGCTGCCCAACGTGGTGACCCGCATCCCGCAGTACCTGCTGTTCCGCGATCTCGGCTGGCTCGACAGCTTCCTGCCGCTCTGGGTGCCCTCTGCTTTTGCCGGTGACGCCTTCTTCGTCTTCATGCTGGTGCAATTCCTGCGCGCCATCCCCGGCGACATGGAAGAGGCGGCGCGGGTCGACGGCGCGAACTCTTGGCAGACCCTGGTGTTCATCGTCGTGCCGATGCTGGCCCCGGCCCTCATCTCGGTGTGTCTGTTCCAGTTCATGTGGACGATGAACGACTTCCTCGGCCCGCTCATTTACATCAGCTCGGTCGACAAATACCCGGTCAGCCTTGCGCTGAAACTCTCGATCGACACGACCGAAGCGTTCGAATGGAACCGCATCCTCGCGATGTCCGTGCTCACCATCACGCCCGCGCTCATCGTGTTCTTCATGGCTCAGAAATACTTCATCGAAGGCATCTCTGCCGGTGGGGTGAAAGGATAATCCAATGGCACGTCTGCAACTCAACAAGCTCGAAAAGGTCTATGGCGGAGCCTTCAAGGCGGTGCATGGGATCGACCTCGACGTGGAAGAAGGCGAGTTCATGGTGCTGGTCGGCCCCTCGGGCTGCGCCAAATCCACCACGCTGCGGATGATCGCGGGGCTGGAGGAAGTGACCAGCGGCGAGATCCGCATCGGCGACCGCATCGTCAACGCCCTGCCCCCCGGCAAGCGCCGCATCGCCATGGTGTTCCAGAACTACGCGCTTTACCCGCATATGAAGGTGCGCTCCAACCTCGCCTTCGGCCTGCGCCTTGCGCATGTCCCGAAGGCTGAGCGCGAGGCCGCCGTGCAGGAGGTCGCCCGCATCCTCGAAATCGAGCCGCTGCTCGACCGGCTGCCAAAGCAGCTGTCGGGCGGTCAGGCGCAGCGCGTGGCGCTTGGCCGGGCGCTGATCAAAAAGCCCGAGGTGTTCCTCTTCGACGAGCCGCTCTCGAACCTCGACGCCAAGCTGCGTATGCGCCGTTTCCGCCCCATTGATTTGGGACGTTTTTGCCGTGTGACGTCT
>NZ_JAAGOU010000037.1:0-49166 GCF_010500775.1 Salipiger sp. PrR002 | reverse complement strand
CAAGAGGCCCCCGTTGTGCCGCCCGCCGACCCCGCTCCCGGGCCGGTGCCGCTGGAGGTGCCCGCGCCGCTGCAGGACCCCGAGGTGCCGCCGGCGCGCGGCGGTGGCCTGATCGGGCGGCTCTTCGGCAAGGGCACACCGGCGCAGCCGGTGGTGCGCCGGGCGCTTGATGATGAGATGCTCGAAAGACTCGAGGAACTGCTCATCGCCTCGGACATGGGCGTGGACACCGCGCTGCGGGTGACCGCGAATATCGCCGAAGGGCGCTATGGCAAACGCGTCTCGACGCAGGAGATCAAGGAGCTTCTCTCTGCCGAGGTCGCGCGGATCATGGAGCCGGTGGCCAAGCCGCTGCCGCTTTACGCCAAGACGCCGCAGGTGGTGCTGGTGGTGGGGGTCAACGGCTCGGGCAAGACCACGACCATCGGCAAGCTCGCCAGCCAGTTCCGCGCCGCCGGCAAATCGGTGGTGATCGCTGCGGGCGATACCTTCCGTGCTGCTGCCGTCGAGCAGCTGCAGGTCTGGGGCGATCGCGCCGGGGTGCCGGTGTTGACCGCGCCCGAGGGTTCGGACCCGGCCAGCCTTGCCTTCGACGCGATGACCAAGGCGCAGGCCGAGGGCGCCGATCTGCTGATGATCGACACCGCGGGCCGCCTGCAGAACCGCGCGGACCTGATGGAGGAACTGGCCAAGATCGTCCGGGTGATCCGCAAGAAAGACCCCGATGCGCCGCACAACACGCTCTTGGTGCTGGACGCCACCACCGGGCAGAACGCGCTGCGGCAGGTCGAAATCTTCCAGCAGGTTGCGGATGTGTCGGGTCTGGTGATGACCAAGCTCGACGGCACCGCGCGCGGCGGTGTGCTGGTGGCGCTGGCCGATAAATTCGGCCTGCCGATCCACGCCATCGGGGTCGGCGAGCAGATCGACGATCTGCAGCCCTTCGATCCCGAGGAGTTCGCCGCGGCGCTCACCGGGCTCGCAAGGGACTAAGCGTCAGGCGCGGGCGGGGATCACTCCTCGCCCCAGCCCTGCCGGTTTCTCGCGCCGCTCGCGTGCGCGCCCGATGCAGCCCGCCAGAACCACCGCGGCCATCAGCCGCGCAAAGGCGGCCGGGGCAGGGACCGCCGAGAGCTGTGCCGGAATTCATTCAGGATTTCTTCGATCATGACGCCTCCTCCGCAGGTCGGGGATCAACGTCCTGTGCATCGGGGCGGTTCCGCCATTGAGAAGGCGGCACAGGGGCGCTATCTCTGCTGACGCACAAGGAGACCCGCATGGCCACCAAACAGATCAATCCCTTCCTCAAGACGGTGCTCGAGTTCGGGCCGGTGCTGGCCTTTTTCGTGGCCTACCTGCTGCTCAAGGACAACAGCTACCTCATCGGCGGGCGCGAGTATCAGGGCTTTGTGGTGGTCACCGCAGGGTTCATTCCGCTGATGCTGATCTGCACCGGGCTGCTGTGGAAGCTCACCGGGCATCTGTCGGCGATGCAGGTGGTTACGGCGGTGCTGATCGTGGTCTTTGGCGGCCTGTCGGTATGGCTTAACGATGAACGCTTCTTCAAGATGAAGCCGACGCTGATCTATCTGCTCTTCGGTTTTGCGCTGCTGATCGGCATCCTGCGCGGCGAGAGCTATCTGCGCAAGGTGATGGAGGGGCTGATGCCGCTGCAGGAAGAGGGCTGGATGATCCTCACCAAACGCATCTGCGGCTTCTTCTTCGGCCTCGCGCTGCTCAACGAGATCGTCTGGCGCACGATGAGCACCGAGAACTGGGTCTACTTCAAGACGTTCGGGCTCACGGCGGCGGTCTTTGCCTTTTTCATGACCCAAGGCGGGCTGTTCAAGCGTTACGCGCTGGAGGCAGACAAGGACTGAGAGCGCTTCGTATGCTGCGCAACGGATAGGGTGCCCGGAGCCGCTGGTTCCGGGTATTTTTATTGCGCGGCGAAATGTGCCCGCGGCAACTGGCTGACCTTAGGGCATAATTCAGGGCGGACCCCCTTGAAAATAGGGGTTTTGCGCTCGCGCGCCTCGCCCGCTATGCGCTAAGCGCATAGCGGGGCTGACAAAATCACTCGGGAACTCGGGTTACACCCGCGGTCTGATTGCGTTAACCGATCCCATCCCGGAACAAAGCTGTTCCAGACGCAATGAAAGACGAAATAAAATGTCCCTCTCAGACGCAGCCTATGACGCGCCGCGCGCCGGGGCCACGCCGGCGCTGAACTCCCCGGCCAAGGTCCTGACGGCGAGCCTCGTCGGCACCACCATCGAATTCTTTGACTTCTACGTCTATGCGACCGCCGCCGTGCTGGTCTTCCCGACGCTGTTCTTCCCCAACAGCGATCCGATGACCGCGCTGCTGGCGAGCTTCGCCACCTTCTCCATCGCCTTCTTCGCACGTCCGTTTGGCGCGCTGGTCTTCGGCCACTTCGGCGACCGCATCGGCCGCAAGGCGACGCTGGTTGCGGCGCTGCTGACCATGGGCATCTCGACCGTGGTGATCGGCTTCCTGCCGAGCTACGAGAGCATCGGCGTGATCGCGCCCCTGCTGCTGGCGCTCTGCCGCTTCGGTCAGGGCTTCGGCCTTGGCGGCGAATGGGGCGGGGCGGTGCTCATGGCCACCGAGAACGCGCCCGAGGGCAAGAAGAACTGGTACGGCATGTTCCCGCAGCTTGGCGCGCCGCTGGGCCTGTTCCTGTCGTCGGGCCTGTTCTGGATCCTGCTGCACTTCATGAGCGAAGAGGCGCTGCTGAGCTGGGGCTGGCGGATTCCCTTCATCTCGTCGCTGCTGCTGATCGCCGTTGGCCTGTGGGTGCGCCTGTCGATCACCGAGACGCCGGACTTCCAGAAGGCCATCGACAATGAAGAGCGCGTTGCCGTGCCCGCGGTCGAGCTGTTCAAGAACCACAAGGTCTCGATCGTGCTCGGCACCTTCGTGGCACTGGCGACCTTCGTGCTGTTCTACATCTGCACGGCGTATCTGCTGAGCTACAACGTCAAGGTCGTGAAGATCCCCTTCACCGACGCGCTGGCGATCCAGATCTGGGGCTCGGTTGTCTTCGGTGCCTTCATCCCGCTGGCCGGCAAGCTGGCCGAGCGCTATGGCCGCCGTCAGATCCTGACGCTGACCACCGTGCTGATCGGCGTGTTCAGCTTCCTCGTGCCGGTGCTGATGGTCGAGAACGAGATGCGCATCATGGGCTTCGTGACGCTGGGCATGGCGCTGATGGGGATGACCTACGGCCTGATCGGCACCGCGCTGGCGGCGCCTTTCCCGACCCGCGTGCGCTACACCGGCTCGTCGATCACCTTCAACTTTGCGGGTATCTTCGGTGCCTCGCTCGCGCCCTATATCGCGACTTGGCTGCAGAGCAACTATGGCCTCGCCTATGTGGGCTACTACGTGCTCTTCGCCGCCGCGATCACCCTGCTGTGCATCTTCGCCAGCGGCAAGGGCAAGGTCTGAGGCAGATCGCCTTACGGATTGGGAAAAGGGCGCCGGTCTTCCGGCGCCCTTTTTCGTTGCGGCTGCACCCGCCCGGTTCCAGTCGCGTGCCGTGGAACTAAAAAGGGGCGCGACCCGCTCGGCCGCGCCCCTTCATTGTTCTTCAAATACGCCCCTTCTGGCGCAGCCTCAGTCCTCGCGCGGCGGCTCCGCCTCCGGGTCTTCCTTGCCGACGCCCTTGAAGACGAACTTGAAGGGCAGCATCCACAGGAACCCGAGGAAGACGTAGACCAGAAACTCCACCCAGATCGGCGGGCGGCCAAGCGCGTTGACCACGCTCACCGCCGCGACGATGTAGAGCGGCAGGCCCACCAGCAGGATCACCAGCGACCAGCGGCGGCGGGATTTGTAGCTGAGGGCCATGCCGCGCTCAGTCCGCGAAAGGATCGGTGACGAGGATGGTGTCGTCGCGCTCGGGCGAGGTCGACAGCAGCGCCACCGGGCAGCCGATCAGCTCTTCGATGCGGCGCACGTATTTCACCGCCGCGCCGGGCAGATCGTTCCAGCTGCGCGCGCCTTCGGTCGACTCGGACCAGCCTTCCATCTCTTCGTAGATCGGCACGCAGCGCTGCTGCTCTTCGGTGGCGATGGGCAGATGGTCGAGCACCTTGCCGTCAAGTTCGTAGCCGGTGCAGATCTTGATGGTCTCGAAACCATCGAGCACGTCGAGCTTGGTCAGCGAGATGCCGTTGACGCCCGAGGTCACGCAGGTCTGGCGCACCAGCACCGCGTCGAACCAGCCGCAGCGGCGCTTGCGGCCGGTTACCGTGCCGAACTCGCGGCCACGGGTGCCGAGGCGGTTGCCGTCCTCGTCATCAAGTTCGGTCGGGAAGGGGCCTTCGCCGACGCGGGTGGTGTAGGCCTTCACGATGCCCAGCACGAAGTCGATCGAGCCCGGCCCGATGCCGGTGCCGGTGGCGGCCTGCCCGGCGATCACATTCGAGGAGGTCACGAAGGGGTAGGTGCCGAAGTCGATGTCCAGCAGCGCGCCCTGTGCGCCTTCGAAGAGGATGCGCTTGCCCGAGCGGCGCTGCTCGTTGAGCACTTTCCACACGGGGCCCGCATATTCGAGGATCTGCGGCGCGATCTCTTTCAGCTGAGCGATCAGACCGTCGCGGTCCACCGGCTCGAGGCCGAGGCCCCGGCGCAGCGCATCATGGTGCTGCAGCGCGCGGTCGACGCGGTGTTCCAGCGTCGCGGGATCGGCGAGATCGGCGACGCGCACCGAGCGGCGGCCCACCTTGTCTTCATAGGCCGGGCCGATGCCGCGACCGGTGGTGCCGATCTTGGTGCCCTTGGTGGCCGCTTCCTCGCGGGCGCGGTCGAGCTCGCCGTGGATCGGCAGGATCAGCGGCGTGTTCTCAGCGATCATCAGCGTCTCGGGGCTGATCTCGACGCCCTGCTCGCGGATCGTCGCGATCTCCTTCACCAGGTGCCAAGGGTCGAGCACCACGCCATTGCCGATCACCGACAGCTTGCCGCCGCGCACCACGCCGGAGGGCAGGGCGTTCAGCTTGAACACCTTGCCGTCGATGACGAGCGTATGGCCTGCATTGTGGCCCCCTTGGAAGCGCGCGACCACGTCGGCCCGCTCCGAGAGCCAGTCCACGATCTTGCCCTTGCCTTCGTCGCCCCACTGGGCGCCCACGACGACCACGTTAGCCATTGCTCACCTGTCCTTTTGCCGGCGGTTCAAACGGGCTCCGTATAGATCCACGGGGCCGCGGGGGGAACCATCAAATTGGCGGTTGCGGCGGGTGGCGGAAAGAATCCGCGGCGATCTTTGATTATGGGGGGCATGAGGGGGGCGCTGCCCCCTCTTGGCCTGCGGCCAATTCACCCCCGGCGTATTTTAGAAGAGAAGAAGCGGGGGCGGTTTTTGGGGGTTAGGAGGGGGGCGGCTCTTCGCGGTCTGCCTCGGCGTTCTCGGCGGCCCAAGCGCCGGCAGCCTCGACCGCCACGGGCGAACTGGTCGGCAGCACGTTGAGATAGCTCTCGGCCTCTTCTTTCGGCAAAGGCGCGCGCTGGGTCATGCGATAGAGCGCGTAGAGGGCCATCGCCACGAAGGTAGCGCTGAGCACCAGCCAGAAGGCGGCGGGGCCCGCGGTCTGCATCGCCCAGCCGGTGACCAGAGGGCCGGCGATGGCGCCGAGCCCGAAGGTGAAGACCAGCCCGCCCGAGGCGGCGGGCATGTCTTCAGCGGAGAGCGCGTCATTGGTGAAGGCGAGCAGCAGCGCATAGAGCGGCGTGGTGACGCCGCCCGCGAGGAAGGCCGCGGCAAGCAGGGCGTGAAGGTTGCCTCCGGTGATCCATCCCAGCGCGCAGGCCGCAGCCCCGAGGACGGAAGTGGCAAAGATCAGCTTGCGCCGGTCCATCAGGTCCGACAGCCAGCCGATCGGATATTGCAGCACCAATGCGCCGGCAAAGAGCATCGCCACAAAGAGCGCGATCTGCCCGGCGCCGAGCCCGATCTGCGTGCCGAAGACCGCGCCCATGCCCGATTGCGTCGCATAGACGCTGCCGAGCAGGAATATCCCCACCGTGCCGAGCGGTGAGCCTTTGAAGAGCGCGCGCAGCGGCATGGGCCGGGCGACCTCGACCGCGGGCACCGGGGTGACCGACAGCAGAATCGGCGCAAAAGAGACCGACACGAGGATCGACGCGCCGATGAACAGTGCCGAGGTGCCCGCATCGCCCAGCGACAGCAGCCCCTGCGCGCCAATAATGCCAAGGGTCTGCGCGATCATATAGGCCGAGAGCACCTTGCCACGGGTCTCATTGCTTGCGGCGTGGTTGAGCCAGCTTTCGGCGGTGACATAGACGCCGGACATGCAAAAGCCGATGAGCACCCGCAGCAGCGTCCAGGCCCAAGGCTCGGCGATCAGCGGGAAGGCGATCAGCCCCGCCGACATGAAGCTGCCAAGCGCGGCAAAGACCCGCACATGGCCGACCCGCCGAATGAGATCCGGCGTCACCCGCGCGCCGGACAGGAAGCCGATGAAATAGCCGGATGTGACGACCGCAAGCTCGGTGGGTGAAAACCCCTCGATCCCGCCGCGCAGGCCGATGAGGGTGAAATGCATGCCATTGCCCAGCATGATGAGCACGATCCCGAGCAGAAGTGCCCAGACGCTGGCCAAGACGTTGATCATGTAGTCTGCTCCGGACCCGGGGCGCATAGGCCTCCTGGATCCGAGTGTTGCGCATCCTTGGGCGGCGCGTCACGCCTGCCGCGTCATGTCGTGGGCGATTTGCGACAAGCGTGCGGCGCCGTTCAGGGCAGCATTCAGGGCAGCTCTCAGGGCAGCAGGTGCAGCCAGGCCCAGGTGGTGATGATGCACATGCCGGTGGCCAGCAGCACCGAGGAGGCGGCGACGCGTTTTGCCCGTCCGTAGAGGTTGGCGAAGACATAGGCGTTCACCCCCGGTGCCACAGACGCGGTGACCACAGCCGAACGGAAGGCGTCGGTGGGCAGCGCGAAGGCAGTGCCGAGGCTGTAGGTGATCAGCGGGTGCAGCCCGAGCGAGAGCGCGCAGACAAAGAGAATGGTGCGCAGATCACCTTCGGGGCGGTAGCGGAAAAGCACGCCGCCAAGCGCGAAGAGCGCGCAGGGCAGGGCGGTGCGGGTGAGCAGCCCCAGCGCCTCGGTCACCGGATGCGGCAGCTCGACGTTCAGCAGGTTGAAGAGAATGCCGATGGTGATGCCGATGACCATCGGCGTGCGAAACAGCGAACGGGTGATGGTGATCGGCAGCCGCCGCAGCTCGGTGCCGCGGGCGCGGGCGATCTCCATCGCGGTGATGCCGATGGCGTAGCAGAGCGGCGAGTGCATGGCGATGATCGCATAGTTGCCGTTCAGCGCGTCCTCGCCATAGGCCTGCTCGGTGATCGGCAGGCCGATCAGCAGCGAGTTCGAGAAGAGCCCGCAGAAGCCGATGACCACGCTGTCCTCCCAATCGCGCCCGAAGATGAAACGCGCGCCCAGCATCGCCACGAAGAAGCAGGTGACCGCCCCGGCGTAGAAGGAAAACAGCAGATCGAAGCGGAAATATTCGCCAAGGTCGAGCTGCCACATGGCGCGGAACAGCAGGCAGGGCACGGCGATGGTCTGGGTGAAGCCCATGAGGCCGTCGATGGCGTTGTCGGTCAGCAGCTTGCGCCAACTGGCGAGATAGCCCGCGCCGATGACGATGAAGACGGGGAGGATGACGTCGAGAAGGGCCTGCATGGGAGAGGAGCTTTCAGGGGATGCGCCGGGCGGCGCATGGCCTCCGGCGGGCGTATTTGGGGAACAATGAAAGGGGCTTGGGGGGTGTGCCGCCCGGCAGGTCTGCGCAGCGCTTCTCCTCAGAGCGCATAGCGCAGCACCATGCCGTCATAGGCGGGGTTGATGTGGTCCGGGGTCTCGGCCTTGAGCGTGGCATAGTCGAGATCGATGTGCATATTGGTCAGCACCGCCGCGCGCGGCTGTGCGCGGGCGATCCATTCCAGCGCCAGATCGAGATGGGCGTGGGTCGGATGCGGCTTGCGGCGCAGCGCGTCGATGATGAAGCATTCAAGACCGGAAAGATGCGCCCAGGCCTCTTCGGGGAGGCGCACCACATCCGGCACATAGGCCAGATCGGCAATGCGGAAGCCAAGCGCGTCGATGCTGCCGTGGTCCACTTCGATCGGCGTCAGCTCGATCGGCCCGCCCGCGCCGTCGATGGCGAAGGGGCCGGTGATCGTGTGCAGATCGAAGATCGGCGGGTAGGGGCTGCCTTCGGGCTGCACGAAGGCATAGCCGAAGCGCGAGATCAGCTCGTTCTGCGTGGCACCATCGGCCCAGACCGGCAGCCGGTCGCCGCGGTTGAAGACGATCTGCCGCAGATCGTCGAGCCCATTGGTGTGATCGGCGTGGGAATGCGTCCAGACCGCCGCGTCGAGATGACCGATGCCCGCGTCGAGCAATTGCGCGCGCATGTCGGGCGAGGTGTCGATCAGCACGCGGGTCGTGCCCTCGGGTCCGTCGCGCTCGACCAGCAGCGAGCAGCGGCGGCGGGTGTTCTTGGGGTTTGTGGGGTCGCAGTCGCCCCAATTGCCGCCAAGCCGCGGCACGCCGCCCGACGAGCCGCAGCCGAGAATGGTGAAACGCAGCTCGCCGCTCATGCAGCGCTCCAGTTTGCGGCCTTGGCGAAGAGGCGCTCGAAGTTGGCCTCGGTCGCGGCGGCAAATTCCTCGTAGCTGAGCCCGAAGATCTCGGCGCCGACCTTGGCGGTGTGCACGCTGTAGCCCGGCTCGTTGCGCTTGCCGCGGTAGGGCGGCGGCGCGAGATAGGGGCTGTCGGTCTCGACAAGGATACGCTCGAGCGGGGCGCTGGCGAAAATCTCGCGCAGGTCCTTGGACTTGGGGAAAGCGGCGATGCCGGACATCGACAGGTAAAAGCCGCAGTCCAGCGCCGCGCGCGCCAGATCCGCCGAGGAGCTGAAGCAATGCATGACGCAGGCATAAGGCTTGGCGCGGTAGGCTTCGGTGAGGATGCGGGCCATGTCGTCATCGGCGGCGCGGGCGTGGATGATCAGCGGCAGGCCGGTTTCCTGCGCCGCTGCGATATGCACCTTGAGCGAGCTCTTCTGCACTTCGGCGCTGTCGGCGGTGTAGTGATAGTCGAGCCCGGTCTCGCCGATGCCCACGAACTTCGGATGCTGCGCCAGCGCCACCAGCTCGTCGACGGTGGCCATAGGCTCTTCGGCGGCGCTCATCGGGTGGGTGCCCGCGGCGTAGAACACCGGATCATTGGCCTCTGCGATCGCGCGCACCTGCGGCTCGTTGCGCAGGCGGGTGCAGATGGTGACCATACGATGCACGCCTGCCTCAAGCGCGCGGGCGATGATCTCGGGGCGTTCCTCGTCGAAGTCGGGGAAGTCGAGATGGCAGTGGCTGTCGGTAATACGGGGGGTTGTCATACGTCACGTCCTTTGCGCGCAGGTATCAGCCATGCGCCGGGCCGGGTCAAGGCGGGGCGGTGGCCTTGCGCCCGCGCATGCGGCACGCGGCGTGGGAGCGGGCATTTGCGCTGCAGAACGCGGCAGTTCGTGAGGTGGCCTGACGGGGCGCTTATCGGCTGCGCAGCAGGCCCCGGCGCGTCAGCAGGCTGCGCAGCGCCATCGCCAATGCCGAGGCGGTCAGCACCCCAATGGCGTCGGCGGCCCAGTCGCCAAGCTCTGCGTCGCGCCCGACATAGGCCTGCACCACCTCGATCAGGCCGCCAAAGGCGATTGTGGCTGGGGCGAGCCACCACAGCCAGCGCGGGCGCAGCAACGCGACCGGGGCGACGATGGCGCCAAAGCCGAGCGCGTGCTGCATCTTGTCGCCAAGCAGCGCATCCCCCGGCACCAGCTGCGGGCCGACGGTCAGAACGGTGACGGTGAGGGCGAGCAGCGCGAAGAGCGCCGCGGTGGCGAGAGATGTGCGGTCCATGAGATCCCAAGACCACGTTCCGGGGCGAAATTCCAGAACGGGGCACGGGTTGGCGGCACACGTTTGCGTCACGTGCTGCGCCAGAGGCAGGTGCCGCGCGGGATGGCATGGGACGGGATGGGATGGGCGGCATGGGAAACCATGGGACGGGGTGTGGTCCCAGCTGGGATCGCGAGTCAGGTGACCTGTGGTCCTGGGGGCTCAATTGCCGATTCATGGGGAAACCGGCGCCGATTCAGGGCTTGATGCGCTCACGTGGACATGGGAAATGCTCACGAGATCGCGATTCCAGCCATGGTTGGAAAATTTTTTTGGGATTTTGTGGGGAATTTTTACTCACAGCCGCGTGACTATATTTAGCGTTGAGCTGGTTCCCGCTTACCACATGTTCGTGAAAACTGACCTAACGTCGCCCAAGATGTAGTTTTCCACAGGCTGTGTGGGCAACATGGAGGGGGTGTAGGCCGTAAATTCCTATTGCTTCCCATGCTTTCCCATGACATACCTTTAACCACGACGAAGGGACGGGATTAAGGGGCGCCAAACGACCCCAGCAGAACATCCCAGAATAATAAAACGAGCAGGTTCATACAGGCACCCGCCCTTCGTCCACATGAAGAATCCAGCGCGTGAGCGAGCAGACATCCCCCCCCCAGGTGGCACGCGCAGCTGGACTAGCCCGGAAAACGGGTCAAGGCGGCGGGTTGATCAGTGGCAGCAGATCAGCCCGCCGTATTTCGTTTCGGGGATTTGAGAGTAGGGACAGTGGGCCGCAGGCTTAGGTTCAGAGGCGAGAGCCGCAACAAGGTGGATGGCAAGGGTCGCGTGTCGATTCCGGCCTCTTTCCGCCGTGTGCTCGAAGCCGGTGATCCGGACTGGACCGAAGGGCTCAACCCGAACTTCGTGATCGTCTACGGCGATCACCGCCGCAAATACCTTGAATGCTACACGATCGAGGAGATGGAGGCCGTCGAGGACCGCATCTCGGACATGAAGCGCGGCTCGCAGAAGCGCCGCCTTCTGGAGCGTCTCTTCTCGACCCAATCCGTCACCACCAGCGTTGATGAAACCGGGCGCATCGTGCTTCCGGCCAAACTGCGTGCTAAGATCGGTCTCGAAGACTGGGCCTATTTCGCCTCCAACGTCGACACCTTCCAGATTTGGAAGCCCGAGACCTTCGAAGAGGACGAACTGGCCGGAACCGAGGAATTCCTCGACGAGATGCCTGCGGACTTCGATCCGCTTCAGCTGCTCGACGAAGACGACGAAACCGAGGAGGCCTGACCCATGGCGGCGCCCAAAGACCCCAACGCCGCTCCGCATGTACCCGTCCTGCTGCGGCCCCTGATCGAGGCGGTCGCGCCGGTGCGGGGCACTTGGGTTGACGGCACCTTCGGGGCAGGGGGCTATGCGCGGGGCCTGCTCGAAGCGGGCGCCGACAAGGTGATCGGCATCGACCGCGATCCGCTGGCGCATCAGATGGCCGCCGAATGGATCGGCCAGTACGAGGGCCGGCTGGAGCTGGTCGAAGACAATTTCGCCAATATGGATGCCCATGCGCAGAACGTCGATGGCGTGGTGCTGGACCTGGGCGTGTCGTCCATGCAGCTGGACCGTGCCGAGCGCGGCTTTTCCTTCCAGAAGGACGGGCCGCTCGACATGCGCATGGAGCAGGCGGGCGAGACCGCAGCCGATCTGGTGAAGCGGCTCGACGAGACCACGCTGGCGGACGTCCTTTACACATTCGGCGAAGAGCGCGCCTCGCGCCGTATCGCCAAGGCCATCGTGCGCGAGCGCGCGGTCGAGCCGATCGAGACCACCGCGCGCCTGTCGTCTATCGTCGAGGCCTGCCTGCCGCGCCCCAAGCCCGGCCAGTCGCATCCGGCGACCCGGTCGTTTCAGGCGCTGCGCATCGCGGTCAACGATGAGTATGGCGCGCTGTGGCGCGGGCTGATGGCCGCCGAACGCGCGCTGAAGCCCGGTGGCTTTCTGGCCGTCGTCACCTTCCATTCCGTCGAAGACCGCATGGTCAAACGCTTCCTGCAGGCCCGCGCGGGCCGTCTCAATTCGGTCAGCCGCTACGAGCCGCAGGTCGAGACCGAGGCGCCGCGCTTCGAACTGGTGACTCGCAAGGCCGTGGGGCCGGACGACGAAGAGCTTGCGGCCAACCCGCGCTCGCGTTCGGCGCGGCTGCGGGTGGGGCGGCGGACCGAGGCCGCTGCCGGAGATATCGAGTCTGGGGTGCTCTCCATGCCCCAGTTGAGAGGAAAGAGCTGATGCGCACGCTTCTCTATGTGACCACCTTCATGGCGGTGATCGGTCTGGCCTTCTGGGCCTATCACGAGAACTACAAGACGCAGGCCTCGCTGGACAACGTGCGCCAGCTGCAGCGCGACATCGGTGACGCCCGTGCGCGGCTGTCGATCCTGCGTGCCGAATGGGCCTATCTCAACCGTCCCGACCGGCTGCGCGACCTTGCCGAGCTGAACTTTGAGCGGCTGGGCCTGCTTCCGATGCGCCCCGAGCAGTTCGGGCGCATTGATCAGGTGAACTACCCCGACAACCGCGCGCTGGTGTTCAACGACCTTGTGGACGTGACCAGCGCAGGCGCCGCCTCGGGGGCCTCGCGATGAACGGGCGCATCCCGCTTCGGCCTCTGGCCCGCGTTCTGGATGCGCGGCGTCGCGGCGAGAACCCGGATGCGATCGAGCGCGAGAACCTGCGGATCCGCCACGAGCAGATGCGCGACAAGGCGCGCGTGCGTGCCGAGGGCCGTCTTCTGGTGCTCGGGCTGGTGTTCTTCTGCGCCTTCGTGGTGATCGGCCTGCGCATGGGGATGCTGGCGCAATCCGAGGCCGAAGAGCCGCGGGCGCAGCTTCCGGGCTCGTCGATCATTGCCTCGCGCGCCGATATCGTCGACCGGCAGGGCCGGGTGCTGGCGACCAATATGGAAACCCACTCGCTCTACGCCCACCCGCATCAGATGATCGAGCCGCTGCGCGCCGCCGATGAGCTGATGAAGATCTTCCCCGATCTGAACCACGAGCGGCTGGTGAAGGATTTCACCAATGGCAAGCGCAAGTTCATGTGGGTGAAGAAGAAAATCAGCCCCGAGCAGATGCAGGCGGTGCATGACATCGGCGAGCCGGGCCTTTTGTTCGGCCCGCGCGAGATGCGGCTTTATCCCAATGGCAAGCTGGCCTCGCACATCCTTGGCGGTGCCAGCTTTGGCCGTGAGGGCGTGGCTTCGGCCGAGGTGATCGGCACCGCGGGGATCGAGCGCTTTTTTGATGACGAGCTGCGCGATCCGGCCCGCGGCGGCGCGCCGCTGGAGCTGTCGATTGATCTGACGGTGCAGGCGGCGACCGAGCGGGTGCTGTCCTCGGGCATGAAGCTGATGAACGCCAAGGGCGCGGCCTCGGTACTGCTCGACGTACACACCGGCGAGATCATCGCCATGGCTTCGCTGCCCGATTTCGACCCCAACGACCGTCCGCGCCCGCCGGTGTCGGGCAGCCCCGCCGACAGTCCGCTGTTCAACCACGCGGTGCAGGGCGTCTACGAGCTAGGCTCGACGTTCAAAATTTTTGCCGCCGCGCAGGCGCTCGATCTGGGGCTGGTGAAGCCCGACACGGTGATCGACACCTCGCCGCCGATGAAGGTCAGCGGTTTCCGCATCGGTGAGTTCGAGGGCCACAACTACGGCAAGCAGACCGTCGAAGGCATCATTCAGCACAGTTCCAACCGCGGCACCGGCAAGATCGCGCTGGCGATCGGCCCCGAGCGGCAGCAGGACTTCCTGAAGCGTATGGGGTTCTTCGAGCCCACCGGCGTTGAGCTGACCGAAGCGTCGGGCGGCAAACCGCTGCTGCCGGCGCGCTGGACCGAACTGAGCACGGTGACGATCTCTTATGGTCACGGTCTCTCGGCCTCGCCGCTGCACCTCGCGGCGGGTTATGCCGCCATCGCCAACGGTGGTCATAAGATCAGCCCGACGCTGCTCAAGCAGGATGGGCCGCACTATGGCCCGCAGGTGATGTCCGAGAAGGTCGCCAATGAGGCCGCGCATATGCTGCGCCTCGTGGTGACCGAGGGCACCGCCAGCTTTGCCGATGTGCCGGGCTACAAGGTCGCGGGCAAGACCGGCACCGCCGACAAACCCAAGGAGCGCGGCGGCGGGTATTACAAGGACAAGGTGATTGCCACCTTCAGCTCGATCTTCCCCGCCGACGATCCCAAATACGCGCTGGTGGTGACGCTCGACGAGCCGGTCGAGACCTCGGGCAGCCGTCCGCGCCGCTCGGCAGGCTGGACCGCTGTGCCGGTGGCCGCCGAGATGATCGGCAGGATCGCGCCGCTTCTGGGCTTGCGTCCGGAATACGATGTGCCAGAAGAGGAGGAGGTGACGCTGGTTCGGAACTGACCGGGCCGCGCGCCTCTGGCCGGGTTCTGGCCATGCGTATTTTAAGAACGATGAAAGGGCCGTCATGAGCACCGTCTCTGAGGGAGGCAAGAGCCTCGGCGAGCTGGGGCTGACCGCACGCGGCGGTCGCGATGCAGAGGTGACGGGGGTCTCGGTCGACAGCCGGGACGTGCAGCCGGGGCATCTGTTTGCCGCATTGCCGGGCACCAAGGTGCACGGCGCGACGTTCATTCCCACCGCTCTGGCGCAGGGCGCCGCCGCCATTCTCACCGATGCCGAAGGCGCGGCGCTGGCCGCCACGGCGCTGGCCGAAAGCGATGCCGCGCTGGTGATCGCCGCCGATCCGCGGCAGGCGCTCTCCTACGCTGCGGCGCTGTGGTTCGGCGCGCAGCCGCAGGTGATGGCCGCCGTAACCGGCACCAATGGCAAGACCTCGGTCGCGACCTTCCTGCGCCACATCTGGCAGGACCTCGGCTATCGCGCCATCAATCTTGGCACCACCGGCGTCGAGGGCGACTGGCAGGCGCCGCTCAAGCACACCACGCCCGAGCCGATCACCCTGCATCGCGCCTTGTCCGAAGCGGCGGCGGCGGGGGTCGACCATTGCGCCATGGAGGCCTCGAGCCACGGGCTCGATCAGCGCCGCCTCGACGGGGTGCAACTGGCGGCGGCGGGGTTCACCAATTTCACCCAGGACCATCTCGATTACCACGCGGATTTCGAAGAGTATTTTGCCGCGAAAGCGGGGCTTTTCGCGCGGGTTCTGCCGGATGACGGCATTGCGGTGATCAATATCGACGACCCGCGCGGCGTCGACATGATGGCCATCGCCCGCGCGCGCGGGCAGGAGGTCATTTCCGTGGGCGCGGCGGAGGGCTGCGATCTGCGCATCCTCGGCCAGCGGTTCCATGCCACCGGGCAGGACCTGCGGCTCGACTGGCGCGGCGCGGTGCAGCAGCTGCGGCTGGGGCTCATCGGCGGCTTTCAGGGGCAGAACGCGGCGCTGGCCGCCGGTCTGGCGCTGGCCTGCGGTGCCGAGGCCGAGCGGGTGTTTCCGGCGCTGGAACGGCTGGAGACCGTGCGCGGGCGCATGCAGCTTGCCGCGACGCGCGACAATGGCGCGGCGGTCTATGTGGATTTCGCCCATACGCCCGACGCGGTCTCGACCGCGCTGCAGGCGCTGCGTCCGCATGTGATGGGGCGGCTTGTTGCCATCGTCGGCGCGGGCGGCGACCGCGATCCGGGCAAACGCCCGCTGATGGGCGCGGCGGCGCATGAGTTCGCCGACATGGTGATCGTCTCGGACGACAACCCGCGCAGCGAGGACCCGGCGGCGATCCGCGCCGAGGTGCTGGACGGTGCGCCGGGCGCGCTGGAGGTCGGCGACCGCGCCGAGGCGATCCTGCGCGGCGTCGATGCGCTGGGGCCGGGGGACGCGCTGATGATCCTCGGCAAGGGCCATGAGACCGGGCAGATCGTCGGCGACACGATCTATCCTTTCGACGATGTGGAACAGGCAAGCGTGGCGGTGAACGCGCTGGACGGGAGAGGGCTGTGACGCTTTGGACGGCTGAAGAGGCCGCCGCCGCAACCGGCGGGCGGGCCATTGGCAACTGGAGCGTCAACGGCGTTTCGATCGACACCCGCACGCTGGAGAAGGGCGATCTCTTTGTCGCCCTGACCGCGGCGCGCGACGCCCATGACTTCGTGGCGCAGGCGCTGGAGAAAGGCGCGGGGGCCGCGCTCGTCAGCCGCATCCCCGAGGGTGTGCCTGCGGATGCGCCGCTGCTGATCGTCGACGACGTGCTGCCGGGGCTGGAGGCTCTGGGGTGCGCCGCGCGGGCTCGGACCCGGGCGCAGGTGGTGGCGGTGACCGGCTCGGTGGGCAAGACCTCGACCAAGGAGATGCTGCGCACCGTGCTGGGCGCGCAGGGCACGGTCCATGCCGCCGAGAAGAGCTACAACAACCATTGGGGTGTGCCGCTGACGCTGGCGCGGATGCCGAAGGACGTGGATTTTGCCGTGATCGAGATCGGCATGAACCACCCCGGCGAGATCGCGCCGCTGAGCCGCATGGCACGGCCGCATGTGGCGATGATCACCATCGTTGCGCCCGCCCATCTGGCTGCCTTTGAGAACCTCGAGGGCATCGCGCGCGAGAAGGCGGCGATCTTCGAGGGGCTGGAGCCCGGCGGCAGCGCCGTGGTCAACGGCGATCTCGAGGTCTCGCCGTTGCTGGTGGAGCTGGCCGAGGCAAGAGCCGCGCATGTGATCACCTTCGGCGAGGCGGCGGGCAATCATCACCGCGTCGAAGAGGTCACCGTGGGCGATGCCACCACCGTGGCGCAGGGCCGCGCGTGGCGCACCCATGTGCTTTACAAGGTCGGCGTGCCGGGGCGGCATTTCGCGGTCAACGGCATGGGCGTTCTGGCGGTGGTGCATGCCATGGGGCTCGACCGGGCGCTGGCGGTCACCGCGCTGGGGCAGTGGGAGGCTGGCGCGGGACGGGGCCTGCGCGAGGTGATCACCCTCGACCCGGTGGAGACGCAGCTGACGCTGGAACTGATCGACGACGCCTATAACGCCAACCCCGCCTCGCTGGGCGCCTCGCTGGAGGTGCTGGCGGGCGCAAAGCCCAAGGATGGCGTGGGGCGCGTCGCACATGGGCGGCGCATCGCCTATCTCGGCGACATGAAAGAACTGGGCACGCAGGAGCATGAGTTGCACCGCGCTTTGGCGGAACATCCGTCGATGGGCTGTATCGACCTCGTGCATTGCGTCGGGCCGCTGATGCGCGATCTTTGGCTGGCGCTGCCCGAGCACAAGCGCGGCCATTGGGCCGAGACCAGCACCGCCATGGCCGAGCGGGTGCGCCATGATCTCGACGCCGGCGATGTCGTGCTGGTGAAGGGCTCGCTCTCGATGGCGCTGGCGCGCGTGGTTGACGCGATCCGCAAAATGGGTCATGCGCCCGCCACTAGCTGACAAGAAGGACCGGGGCTCATGCTCTATTGGCTGACTGGATTGAGTGACGGCGGCGATGTCTTCAACCTCTTCCGCTACATCACTTTCCGGGCGGGCGGGGCGTTTCTGACCGCGCTGATCTTCGGGTTCCTCTTTGGTCGGCCGCTGATCGACGTGCTGCGCAAGCGGCAGGGCAAGGGCCAGCCGATCCGCACCGACGGGCCCGAGGGGCATTTCGTCAAAGCGGGCACGCCGACCATGGGCGGGCTGCTGATCGTCGGCGCGCTGCTGACCGCGACGCTGCTTTGGGCGCGGCTCGACAACGGCTTTGTCTGGATGGTGCTTTTCGTCACCATGGGCTACGCCGCGATCGGCTTTGCCGACGATTATGCCAAGGTGAAAAAGCAGAACACCGATGGTGTGTCGGGCAAGGTGCGGCTGGCCATCGGCTTTGGCATCGCGGCGGTGGCGGCGGCCTGGGCGGCATGGCTGCATCCGGCGGATCTGACCGGCCAGTTGGCCTTCCCGGTGTTCAAAAACGCGCTGCTCGATCTTGGCTGGCTGTTCGTGCCCTTCGCGATGATCGTCATCGTCGGGGCCGCCAATGCGGTGAACCTGACCGACGGTCTCGACGGGCTTGCCATCATGCCGGTGATGATCGCGGGCGGCACGCTGGGCATCATCGCCTATGCGGTGGGCCGGACCGACTTCACCGAATATCTCGACGTGCACTATGTGCCCGGCACCGGCGAGATCCTGATCTTCACCGCCGCGCTGATCGGCGGCGGGCTTGGCTTTCTGTGGTACAACGCGCCGCCCGCAGCGGTCTTCATGGGCGACACCGGCTCGCTGGCTCTGGGCGGCGGGCTTGGCGCCATCGCCGTGGCCACCAAGCACGAGATCGTGCTGGCCATCGTCGGCGGTCTTTTCGTGGTCGAGGCGCTCTCGGTGATCATTCAGGTGCTTTACTTCAAGCGCACCGGCAAGCGGGTGTTCCTGATGGCGCCGATCCACCACCACTACGAGAAGAAGGGCTGGGCCGAGCCGCAGATCGTCATCCGCTTCTGGATCATCTCGCTGATCCTCGCGCTGATCGGGCTGGCGACGCTGAAGCTGCGCTGAGGCGGGGCAGGGGCAACGTCCTTTGAAGGACGTTGCAAATCTCTGGCAAGAGATGTGTCCCGCACCGCCTGCTCTGGTGCGCGCCGCGCCGATGCGCTAGCCGTGAGGCACGAGCATTTGCAGGCATGGGGACAATGGCATGATTCCGGTATCTGGCTTCGAGGAGCGCTGCGTTGTGGTGCTGGGTCTGGGGCGTTCGGGCCTGTCGGCGGCGCGCGCGCTGCGCGAAGGCGGCGCTTCGGTGCTGGTCTGGGACGACAATGCCACCGCGCGCGAAACCGCCGAGGCGGAAGGTTTCGAGAGCCGCGATCTGGCACGCCAGGGCGGGTTCGACGGTGTCGACTGGCTGGTGGTCTCGCCCGGCATTCCGCATCTTTACCCCGAGCCCAATCCGGTGATCGCCGCCGCATGGGCGGCAGGCGTGCCGGTCGACAATGACATCGGGCTGTTCTTCCGCTCGCTCTCGGCCGCGGGCTCGGACTGGGACATGTACGACAGCCCGCCGCGGGTGATCGCGGTCACCGGCTCGAACGGCAAGTCCACCACCTCGGCGCTGATCCACCACATCCTGCAAAGCGCCGGGCGCGAGAGCCAACTGGCGGGCAACATCGGGCGCGGCGTTCTGGACATCGACCCGCCGGGCGATGGCGGCGTGGTGGTGCTGGAACTGTCGAGCTATCAGACCGACCTTGCCCGCGCGCTGACGCCGGATGTGGCGGTGTTCACCAATCTCTCGCCCGACCATCTTGACCGCCACGGCGGCATGGGCGGCTATTTCGCCGCCAAGCGCCGACTCTTCGCCGAAGGTGGCCCGGATCGCTGCGTGATCGGTGTCGACGAGGCCGAGGGCCAGTATCTGGCCAACCAGCTTTCCGAGGGACCGACCGACGACCGGGTGATCCGGGTCTCGTCTGGGTCCAAGCTCTCGGGGCCGGGCTGGGTGGTCTATGCCCGCAAAGGGTTCCTCACCGAGTGGCGCAAGGGCCGTCAGGTGGCCTCGATCGATTTGCGCACGGTGAAGGGGCTGCCGGGGGCGCACAACCACCAGAACGCTTGCGCGGCCTATGCCGCCGTCCGCGCGCTCGGCGTGGCGCCGCGGCAGGTCGAGGCGGCCTTCCACAGTTTCGAGGGGCTGCCGCATCGCAGCCAGATCGTCGCCGAGGCGGGCGGGGTCACCTATGTCAACGACAGCAAGGCGACCAACGTCGACGCAGCGGTCAAGGCGCTGCTGGCGTTCCAGAACATCCGCTGGATCTGCGGCGGGCTGATGAAAGAGGGCGGTCTTTCGGGGCTGGCGCCGGGGCTGGCCCATGTGACCAAAGCCTATGTCATCGGTCGCGAGGCGGCAAATTTCGCGCTGGGTCTGCCGGGGATCGACGCCGAGATCTGCACCGATATGGCGACCGCCGTGGCCCGCGCCCGTGCCGAGGCGCAGCCCGGCGATGTGGTGCTGCTGGCACCTGCGGCAGCCAGCTTCGACCAATACGACAGTTTCGAAAAGCGCGGCGAGGATTTCGCCGCACGGGTACGCGCCGCGCTCTGAGGCTTTGCCTGAGCCTGGGCCCTGACGTCCCGCCTGGCGCGGGCCGCTTAGGGCTGGCGCATCTGGCGCAGCAGCCCGTCGGCCAGCGCCTGCGGGTGCACCACGCCAAGCTGCGCGGGGATCTTCGGCAGGCGCAGGATGCGCGAGATGGCAAAACGGTGCGCGCCGCCGCTGGCGCGCAGCAGCGTGCCGTCGCGCCCCACGTGCACCAGGATGCCGCCATGTTCGCGCCGGAAGTATTCCGGCAGTTCGGTGCGCGCCAGCAGGCGGCCCCGGCGGCGGGTTTCCTCGAACACCTGATCGAGCCGCTCGTAGCGCGCCACGAGGTCCTCTTCGGTGGCGCATTCATCCGGCACGCCGCCCTGATTGATCTCGTCGAGCAGCTTCTGGAACAGCGGCGTGTCGCGCCACGGCGTGCCGCCCTCGAAATGCATGCGGCAGCTGATCAGCTTGATGTGATCCTCGACCGGGCGGCGCTTGAGATCCCAGTCGCCGGGCACGACCATGCCGCTCTGGCGGCGGCGCATCTTCGGCGAGCCGGTGTAGAGGTGGTTGACGGTCATCGGATCGACGTGGATCAGCTCGTCCGACATCGGTGCCTCGGCGCCATAGCGCCAGCGGTTCATCAGGTCGCGGACAAACTTGCGCGGCACCTGCGCGTGCAGATCACGCAGCCAGTTTGTGGGATAGAGCGTGGGATGGTCCGCGAAAGCCATGGTGTCGTCCAATGTGAAGATCGGATGACAAAATGTAACGGCGCGATGACGAATTCAAGACCCGGCGTCAGCCAGCGGCGATGGATTGCCCGGCAGCGGCGCCCGAAGCCCAGGCCCATTGGAAGTTGTAACCTCCGAGCCAGCCGGTGACGTCCACCGCCTCGCCGATGAAATGCAGGCCCGGAACGGTCTTGGATGCCATGGTCTTGCTGTTCAGCCCATCGGTATCGACCCCACCCAGCGTGACCTCGGCGGTGCGCCAGCCTTCCGAACCTGAGGGGCGCAGAACCCATGCCTGTAGCGCCTCGGCCAGCGCCGCGGCGCGCTTGTCGGAAAGATCGGCGAGATTGCCCGAAAGATCGAGGTGATCCGCAAGATGGCCAACCAGCCGCTCGGGCAGGATCTGCCGCAATTCGGTGGTCAGCGCGCGTTTGCCCGCGCCCTTGCGCGCGGCTCGCAGATGCGCGGCGGGATCGAGGGCAGGGGAGAGATTGACGGTGATCTCCTCGCCCTCGTGCCAATAGCTCGACGCCTGCAGGATCGACGGCCCCGACAGACCGCGGTGGGTAAAAAGCAGCGCCTCGTCAAAGCTGGTGCCGCCCGCCGTGACCCGCGCAGGCAGCGCGACCCCGGCGAGATCGGCGAAGCGTCCTTCGGGGAAGGTCAGCGGCACGAGGCCGGGGCGGGGCGCGATCAGCGCGTGCCCGAATTGGCGGGCAATGTCATAGGCGAGCCCCGTGGCGCCCATCTTGGGGATCGACCGCCCACCGGTGGCCACCACGAGGTTCCTTGCCCGGATCACCGTCTCACGCCCCTCGCGCTCGACGCGGGCGGTGTAGAGGCCATCGCCAAAGGTCAGGTCCCGCAGGGAGGTCTGCAGCCACAGCTCTGCGCCCGCGGCCTCCATCTCGCGCAGCAGCATGGCGACGATCTGCGTCGCCTTGCCGTCACAGAAAAGCTGCCCAAGGGTCTTTTCATGCCATGCGATGCCGTGGCGCGAAACCAGTTCGATGAAATCCCACTGGCTGTAGCGTGCCAGTGCGGATTTGCAGAAATGCGGGTTCTGCGACAGGAAACGCGAGGGCTCGGTGCCGAGGTTGGTGAAATTGCAGCGCCCGCCGCCCGAGATGCGGATCTTCTCGCCCGGTGCGCGCGCGTGATCAATGACCAGCGTGCCCGGCCCGGCGTGGGCGGCACACATCATGCCAGCCGCGCCGGCGCCGAGAATGAGCGTGTTGATCTCCATGCCGCCCTGAAACACCGGATCGCGCCGCGCTGCAAGAGCGGGCAGGGGGCCGATGCAGAGCACAGGAGGGCCGCCGCGTACTTCCCAAACGGCACGGCAGGTGCTAGCCTCGCGCTCAAGATCCGGGAAAACCCGGACGATCAGGCAAATTGAGCGGTATTCCCATGACGGAAATGGTCTACGGCGCGGTCTCCGTGCGCGATGGCGAACCTGTCCTGCCCAAATGGTGGCGGACGGTGGACAGATGGTCGCTGTCCTGCATTCTTATGCTTTTCGGGGTCGGCATCCTGCTGGGCCTTGCGGCCTCGCCGCCGCTGGCCGAGCGCAACGGCTTTGCGCCCTTCCATTACGTGCAGCGGCAGGCGCTCTTTGGCGGGCTGGCGCTGACGGCGATGTTCCTCACCTCGATGATGACGCCGGTGATGGTGCGCCGCGCGGCGGTGATCGGCTTTCTCTTCGCCTTCGCCTCGCTGCTGGCGCTGCCGTTCCTCGGTACCGACTTCGGCAAGGGCGCGGTGCGCTGGTACTCGCTGGGCTTTGCCAGCGTGCAGCCGTCGGAATTCCTCAAACCCGCCTTCGTGATCGTCGCCGCATGGCTGATGGCCGCAAGCCAAGAGATCGGCGGGCCTCCGGGCAAGCTGTGGTCCTTCGGCCTGATGTGCGCCATCGTCATCACCTTGGCATTGCAGCCCGATTTCGGTCAGGCCTGCCTCATCCTCTTTTCCTGGGGCGTGATGTGGTTCGTCGGCGGCGCGCCGATGTTCCTGCTGGTCTGCCTTGCCGGGCTGGTGGTGCTGGGCGGCACCTTCGCCTATAACAACTCCGAGCACTTCGCGCGCCGTATCGACGGCTTCCTGACGCCGGATGTCGATCCCAACACCCAGCTTGGCTATGCCACCAACGCCATTCGCGAGGGCGGGTTTTTCGGCGTCGGCGTGGGCGAGGGGCAGGTGAAATGGTCGCTGCCCGATGCGCATACCGACTTCATCATCGCGGTTGCAGCCGAGGAATACGGGCTGGTGCTGGTGATGGTGATCATCGCGCTTTACGCCACCGTGGTGGTGCGCTCGATGACCCGGCTGATGCGTGAGCGCGACCCCTTCATCCGGCTCGCCGGGACCGGGCTTGCCGCCATCTTCGGCGTGCAGGCGATGATCAACATGGGCGTTGCGGTGCGCTTGCTGCCCGCCAAGGGCATGACGCTGCCCTTCGTCAGCTACGGCGGCTCGTCGCTGATCGCGGGCGGCATCGCCGTGGGCATGCTGCTGGCCTTCACCCGCTCGCGTCCGCAGGGCGAGATCGGCGAGATCCTGCGTGCGCGCATGCGCTGAGCCATAGCGCGGGCTGCGGTGCTTTCCCGCCGCGGCCCGCTGCGATAAACGGGCGCGAAATCGTGGTGCCGCGCCCGAGTCAGAGTATCGGTCAAGTGCGGTGGTGAAGCAGAGGCAGCGGGGCGTCAGACCCCGCAGAGAGGTCGAGCATATGGCGGAACAAAGCAGGCGCCCCCTTCTGGTCATCGCGGCCGGCGGCACGGGCGGGCATATGTTCCCCGCGCAGGCGCTGGCCGAGATCATGCTGCGGCGTGGCTGGCGGGTGAAGCTCTCGACCGACGCGCGCGGCGCGCGCTACACCGGCGGCTTCCCCCATTCCACGGAAATCGAAGAGGTCAGTTCGGCCACTTTCGCGCGCGGCGGGATGATGTCGAAGATCACCGTGCCGCTGAAGGTCGGCCGGGGCATCCTGTCGATGGCGCGCCGGTTCCGCCGTGACCGCCCCAATGTGGTGGTGGGCTTTGGCGGTTACCCGTCGATCCCGGCGCTCGGCGCGGCGCGGCTGCTGAAGCTGCCCTCGATGATCCATGAACAGAACGGCGTGCTCGGCCGGGTGAACGAGATCTTCGCCAAGAAGGTCAACGCGGTGGCCTGCGGCACATGGCCGACCAAGCTGCCCGAAGGGGTCGAGGGGATTCCCGTCGGCAACCCGGTGCGCAGCGCCGTGCGCGAGCGGGCGGCGGCGGGCTACATCCCGCCGGGCGATTACCCGATGTCGCTGCTGGTGATTGGCGGCTCGCAGGGCGCGCGCATCCTGTCGGATGTGGTGCCCCCGGCAATCGAGCGGCTGCCGATGGAGATCCTGCGGCACCTCCGTGTCAGCCATCAGGCGCGCGACGAAGACGGCGAACGCGTCGCCAAATTCTATTACGAACACGGCATCGACGCCGATGTGCAGCCCTTCTTCACCGATGTTCCGACGCGCATGTCCGAGGCGCAGCTGGTGATCTCGCGCTCGGGCGCCTCGTCGGTGGCGGATATCTCGGTGATCGGGCGGCCCTCGATCCTGATCCCCTACGCGGTGGCGGCGGGCGATCACCAGACGGTCAACGCGCAGGGGCTGGTGGACGCCGGTGCGGCGATCCGGATCCCGGAAAGCAAGCTCTCGGTCGAGGCAATGACCGAGGCGATGGCGGCGGTGCTGGCCAATGGCGAGGGCGCGGCGCAGATGGCCCGAGCGGCGCTGTCGGTCTCGCATCCGGATGCGGCGCTTGGTCTTGCGCAGATGGTTGAAGAACTTGCCGGTTTCGGAACAACCGACGAGTCCGAGCATTATGAAGAAGAACAATACCAAGAACAGGCGGGACAGCAGGAGGCCGGGCCAAGATGAAAGATGAAAGACTTCCCGAAGGAGGCGTGGCCATGAGCCCTGCAACCAAACTTCCGGGCGACGTTGGCCCGATCCATTTCGTCGGCATTGGCGGCATCGGCATGTCCGGCATCGCCGAGGTGCTGCTCAACCACGGCTACGCGGTGCAGGGCTCCGACCTCAAGTGCAGCAAGATCACCGAGCGGCTGGTCAATCTGGGCGCCGTGATCTTCGAAGGTCAGCGCGCCGAGAACCTTGAAAACGCCGAGGTGGTGGTGATCTCTTCGGCGATCAAGCCGGGCAACCCCGAGCTTGACGAGGCGCGGCGGCGCGGCCTGCCGGTGGTGCGCCGGGCCGAGATGCTGGCCGAGCTGATGCGCCTCAAATCCAACATCGCGGTTGCCGGCACCCACGGCAAGACCACGACCACGACCATGGTCGCCACGCTGCTCGACGCGGGCGGGCTCGACCCGACGGTGATCAACGGCGGCATCATCCACGCCTATGGCTCAAACGCGCGCGTGGGGCTGGGCGAATGGATGGTGGTCGAGGCCGACGAGAGCGACGGCACCTTCAACCGTCTGCCCGCGACCATCGCCATCGTCACCAACATCGACCCCGAGCATATGGAGCACTGGGGCTCGATCGAGAAGCTGCGCGACGGTTTTTACCAATTCGTGTCGAACATTCCCTTCTATGGCCTCGCCGTGTGCTGCACCGACCACCCCGAGGTGCAGGCGCTGGTGGGCCGGGTGAGCGACCGCCGCGTGACCACCTATGGCTTCAACGCGCAGGCCGACGTGCGGGCGATCAACCTGCGCTATGAAAAGGGCGTGGCGCATTTCGATGTCGCCTTCCAGGTCGAGGACATGGTGATCGAGGGCTGCACCCTGCCGATGCCGGGCGATCACAACGTCTCGAACGCGCTGTCGGCTGTGGCCATCGCCCGCCATCTGGGCATGACCGCCGATGAGATCCGGGCCGCGCTGGCGGGCTTCGGCGGTGTGAACCGCCGCTTCACCCGCGTCGGCGAAGTGAACGGTGTGACGATCATCGACGATTACGGCCACCACCCGGTGGAGATCGCCGCGGTGCTGAAAGCCGCGCGGCAGGCCTCGGAGGGCCGGGTCATCGCCGTACACCAGCCGCACCGCTACTCGCGCTTGCACTCGTTGTTCGACGATTTCTGCACCTGCTTCAATGAGGCTGACGTGGTGGCCATCGCCGAGGTCTATGGCGCGGGCGAGGACCCGATCGAGGGCGCGACCCGCGATGATCTGGTCGCCGGACTGATCCGCCACGGCCACCGGCATGCGCGCGCAATCATTAGCGAGGACGACCTCGAGCGGCTGGTGCGCGAGCAGGCGCGTCCGGGCGACATGGTGGTCTGCCTCGGCGCGGGCACGATCTCGGCATGGGCCAACAACCTTCCGGCACGGCTGGAAAAATGAGCAGGGCGCGCCCGTGACGTTGCTCTGGGCCATCGCGGGCGTGATCGTCCTGCTGGCGGCGGTGGCGGTGCTGGGGATCCTGCGCCGCCTCGTCTTTTTCTTTGCGCTGGCGTTCTTCGGGCTGCTGGTGCTGCAGATCCACCATGACCCTTCGGGCAGCGCGGCGCTTATCGCCAGCACTGGCGGAGGGCTGCTGGTGGCATGGCCGGTGCGGCGGTTCCTGATGGGGATACTGGTCTGAGGTGAGCACTTCGCTGCCCGGAGCAAAGGCCGAAGGCCGCCGGGACGGGCCAGCGCTCGCCCGGTGGCTTCGCCTTGAGTCCGGGCGGTCGCTCAACCTCGCGGGTGGCTTGCGACCCACCGGAACCTGCGCCACTCTGGCCCGAGCTGCCGGAGGTGCCGCATGACCCCATCGCTCTTTCTTGCCTGCCTCTGGCTGGTGCTGGCCAATGTGCTGGCGATGATCCCCTCGCGCGACAACCACTGGACCCGCGCCTATGCGCTGATCGCGCTTGGGCTGCCGCTGCTGGGCTGGGTGTGGTGGCAGAACGGGGTGTGGGTGGCGCTTCTGGTGCTGCTTGCCGGGGCCAGCGTGCTGCGCTGGCCGGTGCTCTATCTCTGGCGCTGGTTGCGCGGGCGTATCGCCTGAACAGCACGGGCTCTTTACCCTTGCGGCGGAACAGGTCAGAACGCTGCGCATGATTGATCAGCTTCCCCCCGTTCGCGGTCGCCTGACGACAGGCCGCCCGCTGTCCGAACTCACTTGGCTGCGCGTCGGCGGGCCTGCCGAGGTTCTGTTCCAGCCTGCCGATCTGGAGGACCTGCAGCAGTTCCTTGCGGCGCTGCCTGCGGATGTGCCGGTGTTCCCGATGGGCGTCGGCTCGAACCTCATCGTGCGCGACGGCGGCCTGCGCGGCGTGGTGATCCGGCTCGGACGTGGCTTCAACGGCACCGAGATCGAGGGCACGCGCGTCACCTCCGGCGCGGCTGCGCTGGATGCGCAGGTGGCCAAGCGCGCGGCAGCGGCGGGCGTCGATCTGACCTTCCTGCGCACCATCCCCGGCTCGATCGGCGGCGCGGTGCGGATGAACGCGGGCTGCTACGGCACCTATGTGGCCGACCATCTGGTGGAGATCAAAGCGGTGCTGCGCGACGGCACGCTGGTGACGATTCCCGCCGCCGAACTGCGGCTGGAATACCGTCAGTCGCAGCTGCCCGAGGGCGCGGTTGTGGTCGAAGCGGTGTTTGAGGGCGCCGCAGGCGTGCCCGATGAGCTGATGGCGCGGATGGAGGCGCAGCTCAAAAAGCGCGACGAGACCCAGCCCACCAAGGACCGCACCGCTGGCTCGACCTTCCGCAATCCGGCAGGCTTCAGTTCCACCGGCAAGGCCGATGACACCCATGATCTCAAGGCGTGGAAGGTGATCGACGACGCCGGGATGCGCGGGGCGACGCGGGGCGGGGCGCAGATGAGCCCCATGCATTCCAACTTCCTTGTGAACACCGGCGAGGCAAGCGCCGCGGATCTTGAAGGTCTGGGTGAGGAAGTTCGAAAAAGGGTTTTCCAACACAGTGGTTTGCAGCTACAGTGGGAAATCATGCGGGTCGGCGATCCGCTGGAAAACGAGGGCGGCTAACGCCCCGGCACCCGTTCCCGGATCGGCGCAAAGCCCATCCATATAAGGCAGGCGGGATGCATCGAACGAGGCGGCAGTCTTCCCCGGAAATACAGGGTCGCACGCCGTGGTGAATCCGACTCGCGGGCCGAATTGAGCGGTGCGCGAGATGCTCGACCGGGGCGAACCCCGGCGACACACATGACGGGGCGCAAAAGCCCCGCACAACGAGGCAGTTTTGGGGATGTCGAGCAGGGCAGCTCCCAAAGTGGCGGTATTGATGGGCGGACCCTCGGCTGAACGCGAGGTGTCGCTGAGTTCCGGTCAGGAATGCGCCGCCGCTTTGCGGGACGAGGGATTTGACGTGATCGAGATCGACGCGGGGCCTGATCTGGCCGCGCGGCTGAAGGATCTGTCTCCCGACGTCGTCTTCAACGCACTTCACGGTCGCTGGGGCGAGGATGGATGCGTGCAGGGCATGCTGGAGTGGCTCCGCATCCCCTATACGCACTCTGGTGTGCTGTCTTCCGCGCTGGCGATGGACAAGGAACGCTCCAAGCAGGTCTATCGCGCCGCCGGTCTGCCGGTGGTCGAAAGCGTGCTGGCGGATAAGGCCGAGGTCTGCGCCCGCCACGTGATGGCGCCGCCCTATGTGGTGAAGCCCTACAACGAGGGCAGCTCGGTCGGCGTCTATCTGGTGATGGACGGGGCCAATACGCCGCCGCAGCTTTCCGAAGAAATGCCGCAGACGGTGATGGTCGAGACCTATGCGCCGGGCCGCGAGCTGACCACCACGGTGCTGGGCGATCAGGCGCTGACCGTCACCGACATCATCACCGACGGCTGGTACGACTACGACGCCAAGTACAAAGCAGGCGGCTCGCGCCACGAGGTGCCCGCCGACGTGCCGCAGGAGATCTTTGATGCCTGCCTTGATTATGCGGTGCGTGCGCATAAGGCGCTTGGCTGCCGTGGTCTCAGCCGCACCGATTTCCGCTGGGACGAGAGCCGGGGCCTAGATGGGCTGGTGCTACTCGAGACCAACACCCAGCCGGGCATGACGCCCACCTCGCTGGCGCCCGAGCAGGCGCAGGCGTCAGGCATGTCCTTCGGCGCGCTCTGCCGCTGGATGGTGGAGGACGCCTCATGCGACAGGTAGGGGCCGCCCCCGCGCGGATGCCGCGCCCGCAGAAGTCTCGCCCGCAGCAGGTGCACCGTTCGGATCCGGCGCCGTCGCGGCTGAAGTACCGGCTCGAGCGGTTGATGCTGACGCCGCTCTTTCGCTTCACGCTGCACATCGGCATGCCGTTCCTGATCGGCGTTGGCGGGGCGGCGGCGTATTTCTCTGTCGACAGCAACCGCGAAGCCTTCGTCGGAGCCATCATGTCGGTGCGCGACCAGATCGAGGCGCGGCCCGAGTTCCGCGTGAACCTCATGGCGATCGACGGGGCAAGCGACGGCGTTGCGGCGGATGTGCGCGAAATTCTGTCGCTCGACTTCCCGCTCAGCTCCTTCGATCTCGACCTCGATCAGATGCGCGAGATCATCACCGGCCTCGACGCGGTGAAATCCGCGAGCCTGCGGATCACGCAGGGCGGAGTGCTCGAGGTGAATGTGGTCGAGCGTGTGCCGGTGGTGCTATGGCGCGGGCTGCGCGGGCTGGAACTGCTCGACGAGGGCGGCGCGCTGGTCGGACCTGCTGGGCGCCGTGCGAGCCATGCCGATCTTCCGGTGATTGCGGGCACGGGCGCCGAAGCGCATGTGCCCGAGGCGCTGGACCTCTTTGCCGCCGCCGCGCCGCTGGCCGGGCGGCTGCGCGGCCTCGAACGGGTCGGGCTGCGGCGCTGGGATCTTGTTTTGGATAAAGGGCAGCGCGTTCTGCTGCCCGAAGAAGGCGCCGTTCAGGCGCTCGAAAGGGCCATGGCGATGGACGGCGCCGTGGACATGCTGTCGCGCGATATCGCGGCGGTCGATCTGCGCCTCGCGCAGCGTCCGACGCTGCGGCTGAACCATAGCGCGGCGGAAGAATACTGGCGGATCAAGTCCATCGAGACTGGGGAAAAACGATAATGTTCGAGCTATACGAGTCCCAGCGCGCGATGCGCAACATGCGCAAGGCAGCGATGCAGCGCGGCGTGGTGGCGGTTCTGGACGTGGGCAGCTCGAAGATCGCCTGCCTTGTGCTGCGGTTCGACGGCAGCGATCAGGGCGAAGACAGCGGCGTCGGCTCGCTGGCGGGGCAGGCCGGGTTCCGGGTGATCGGCGCAGCCACCACCCGCTCGCGCGGGGTGCGCTTCGGCGAGATCGCGGCGATGAACGAGACCGAGCGGGCGATCCGCACCGCGGTGCAGGCGGCGCAGAAGATGGCGGGCATCCGGGTCGACCACGTGATCGCCTGTTTCTCGGGTGCCGAGCCGCGCAGCTACGGGCTCGACGGCCATGTGAGCGTTGATGGCAGCACGGTGACCGAGCAGGACGTGGCGCGGGTGCTCTCGGCCTGCGACGTGCCCGAGGTTGGGCATGGCCGCGAGGTGATGCACGCGCAGCCGGTGAACTTCGCGCTGGACCATCGCTCGGGGCTGAGCGATCCGCGCGGGCAGATCGGCCGCGAACTGACCTGCGACATGCACATGCTGACGGTCAACGCGCAGGCGATCCAGAACCTCGCCCATTGCGTCAAACGCTGCGATCTGGAACTCGCGGGCATCGCCAGCTCGGCCTATGTGTCGGGCGTGGCGGCACTGGTGGAGGACGAACAGGAACTGGGTGCGGCCTGTATCGACATGGGGGGCGGCGCCACCGGCGTGTCGATCTTCATGAAGAAGCACATGATCTACGGCGATGCGGTGCCCATGGGCGGCGATCACGTCACCGGCGACATCTCCATGGGGCTGCAGATCCCCATGGCCATGGCCGAGCGGATCAAGACCTTCTACGGCGGCGTACATGCCACCGGGATGGATGATCGCGAGATGATCGAGATCTCGGGCGATACCGGCGATTGGCACCATGACCGGCGGCAGGTGAGCCGCGCCGAACTGATCGGCATCATGCGCCCGCGCGTCGAGGAGATCCTCGAAGAAGTGCGTGCCTGCCTCGATGCGGCGGGCTTCGAGCATCTGCCCAGCCAGCAGATTGTGCTGACCGGCGCTGCGAGCCAGATTCCCGGCCTTGATGGGCTGGCGAGCCGCATCCTCGGCAGTCAGGTCCGGCTGGGCCGCCCGATGCGTGTGCACGGGCTGCCGCAGGCCGCCACCGGGCCGGGCTTTGCCTCGGCGGTGGGGATGTGCCTCTTTGCTGCGCATCCGCAGGACGAATGGTGGGACTTCGAGATCCCGGTCGAGCGTTACCCGGCCCGTTCGCTGATGCGTGCGGTGAAGTGGTTCCGCGAGAACTGGTAAGAGAGTGGGGGCAGGGCGGCTCGCGGGCCGCTCAAACCCTCGCGA
The DNA here is from genome assembly GCF_010500775.1 of Salipiger sp. PrR002. Classification (NCBI taxonomy): domain Bacteria; kingdom Pseudomonadati; phylum Pseudomonadota; class Alphaproteobacteria; order Rhodobacterales; family Roseobacteraceae; genus Salipiger; species Salipiger sp. PrR002. Next base: position 18,027 of record NZ_JAAGOU010000037.1, on the reverse strand, counting down.
GATTGCGGTTTTCTTGCGGTGTTCACGCAATATTCCCGGTGACGCCAATTCGGGCCGATGCTAATTTGAAGACATGATCCGCACGGAAGATGCGGGCAGGGGACGTCGAGCAGGCTTCCCGCAATCGATATAAAAGATTCGCCGTTGCTGGCCCCGGTGCCTGCGGCGCCTTTCCACGTTTTGTGTTGTCGCTGGTGTTTTCTGCAAAATTTAGTGCGTTGGGCGAAATCTCGCGCGCATAGTCAATCCTATAGCCATATTTCGTGGTAGATCTGTGTTTTTTACGTGACCCAGCCCTAGGATCTGGGTAAGAATTATCCCCAAGGCGCAGGACAGGCGCGAACCAAGTCATAAACGACAGGCGGAACATCACATGGCACTCAATCTCTCGATGCCCGGTCAGGAAGAGCTGAAGCCCCGGATCACCGTATTCGGCGTCGGCGGAGCCGGTGGCAACGCAGTCAACAACATGATCACCAAGCAACTCGAAGGCGTGGACTTCGTGGTTGCCAACACCGACGCTCAGGCGCTGCAGCAGAGCATGGCGACCGCCAAGGTCCAACTCGGTGTGAAAGTGACCGAAGGCCTCGGCGCGGGCGCACGCCCCTCGGTCGGCTCGGCCGCAGCCGAAGAGAGCATCGAGCAGATCGTCGATCACCTCGCAGGCGCGCATATGTGCTTCATCACCGCCGGCATGGGCGGCGGCACCGGCACCGGCGCAGCGCCGATCATCGCGCAGGCCGCGCGTGAGCTGGGTGTGCTGACCGTCGGCGTCGTGACCAAGCCCTTCCAGTTCGAAGGCGCCAAGCGCATGCGTCAGGCGGAAGAGGGCGTCGAGACGCTGCAGAAGATGGTCGACACGCTGATCATCATCCCCAACCAGAACCTGTTCCGTCTCGCCAACGAGAAGACCACCTTCACCGAGGCCTTCAGCCTTGCGGATGATGTGCTCTATCAGGGCGTGAAGGGTGTGACCGACCTGATGGTCCGTCCGGGCCTGATCAACCTCGACTTCGCCGACGTTCGCGCCGTGATGGACGAGATGGGCAAGGCGATGATGGGCACCGGCGAGGCCGACGGCGAAGATCGCTCGATCCAGGCCGCCGAGAAGGCAATCGCCAACCCGCTGCTCGACGAGATCAGCCTCAAGGGCGCCAAGGGCGTGCTCATCAACATCACCGGTGGCCACGACCTCACCCTGTTCGAACTCGACGAAGCGGCCAACCGCATCCGCGAGGAAGTGGACGCAGACGCCAACATCATCGTCGGATCGACGCTGGATGACACGATGGAAGGCCGCATGCGCGTCTCCGTCGTCGCCACCGGCATCGACGCCTCGGCTGTGCAGCACGATATCCCCGTGCCGCGCCGCACCCTCGCGCAGCCGCTGGCCAACTCCGAAGAGCAGGCCCCGGCAGCAGAGGCCGCACCGGCTCCGGTTCAGCCCGCAGCGCAGCAGCCCGCCGCAATGGTGGCACAGGCCGCTCCGACCGCTCCGCAGGCGCAGCAGTACGAAGAAGACGAGCCCTCGCTCTTCGGTGAGATGCCCGCCGCGCAGCAGACCTATCAGGAAGAGGATGTGGTCGAGACCGATGACGGTCTGCCGCCGCCCGCTTACCGTCCGCAGGCCGCGCAACCTCAGCCGCAGCCCAGCACGCTGGAAGCCGCACCCGAGAGCTTCGTCGCGCCGCGCGCACCGCAGCCCGGCCAGCCTTCGGCAGACACGATGAAGCGCCTGCACGCCGCAGCCGCCCGCAACAACCGTCCGGGCCAGCCCGCCGCTCCGGCGCGTCCGCAGCAGCCTCAGCAGGCTCCGCAGCGCGCCGCCGAGCCCGAGCGTCCCCGCTTTGGGATCAACTCGCTGATCAACCGGATGACCGGCCACGGTCACGAGCAGCAGCCGCAGCAGGGCGCACCCAAAGCCGCCGCACCGGCTGCGCCCCAGCCGCAACCGCAGGCCCGCCGCCAGCCGCCGATGCAGGCGCAGCGTCCGGCCCCCGCTCCGGCGCCCGAAGAAGCCCCCGAGCAGGACCGGATTGAAATCCCGGCCTTCCTGCGGCGCCAGGCAAACTGATAAATTCAGCCCGCGCCCCCTCGCGCGGGCTGACATTTTAAGGCAAGGCACGTCGAAAAGCCCTCTCGCAAGAGAGGGCTTTTTGATTTTAAATCAGTGGGTTGCCGAAACATATCCACAGCTGGGCGTGCATCCGCGCATTAGGAAACCCGCATGTTTCACTTCGTTGCAATACTTGATTTGAGAACGTGAGCGCCGGTGAGTATCTCCCTTGGCAACAAAGGCGCGCGCCAGTGGGGAGGGGCGCTCCAACCAAAGGTGACCAAAGTGCAAACGACGATCCGCAGTGCAGTGAGCTTCCAGGGCGTGGGCCTTCATTCCGGCGCGCCTGTCCGGATGACCATTCGCCCGGCTTCTGCCGAGCACGGCATCTGGTTCAAACGCACCGACATCCTTCTGGGCGACGCGCTCGTTCCGGCCCGCTATGACGCGGTCGAGATCTCGCCGCTCTGCACCCTGATCAAGAACCGCGCCGGTGTCTCCGTCTCGACCATCGAGCATGTGATGGCGGCGCTGGCTGGCTGCGGCATCCACAACGCGCTGATAGAGATCGACGGCCCCGAAGTGCCGATCCTCGACGGGTCCGCCGCGCCCTTCGTCCGCGAGATTCTCGCCCGCGGCGTGCGCGAACTGCGTGCCCCTGTCCGTGCCATCGAAATCCTGACCCCCGTCGAAGTGCAGACCGCTGCCGGCTGGGCCCGCCTGTCCCCGGCGCAGGGCACCACGATGGAGTTTCACATCGATTTCGCCGATGCGGCGATCGGCACGCAGGACAAGGTGATCAACCTCGCCAACGGCTCTTTCGTGCGCGAGCTCTGCGACAGCCGTACCTTCTGCCGTCAGTCCGACGTCGAGGCGATGCAGGCCAATGGCAAGGCACTCGGCGGCACCTATGAGAACGCGGTTGTCGTCGATGGCGACAAGATCCTGTCGCCGGGTGGCCTGCGCCACGCCGACGAGGCCGTGCGCCACAAAATGCTGGACGCGCTTGGTGATCTTTACACCGCGGGCGCGCCGATCCTTGGCCATTACACCGGCTTCAAGGCGGGGCACGCAATCACCAACAAACTGCTGCACGCGCTCTTCGCCACGCCCGACGCATTCCGCATGACGGTCTGCGACTCGCGCATGGCTGCGCGCCTGCCCGGTGCCGGTGTCGAGCGCGACGAAATCCCCGCGGTTGCCTGACGGCGGCGCCGTGCTCAAATCGGCGTTAAGGCGTTTTGCCCCGGATTTTTCTGTGCTAGGACCGTGCCATGGCCCCGAAGCGGGCTCTGCAATGAATGTGAGGTAAGTCGGGCATGGCAGGCGGCAGATCGCGAAATGCGGTGATCGGAGCGGCTTTTTCCGCGATTCTCCTGGCCGGATGTTCGGCCCAGGAACAGCCCGGAATGGGTCCGGGCGGCGTCCCGATGGAGAACTTCACCGCCGAACAGATCTTCGAGCGTGGCGAATACGAAATGGACCGCAGCGACGCAGAGCGCGCGGCCTATTATTTCGGTGAAATCGAGCGTCTCTATCCTTATTCGGACTGGGCCAAGCGCGCCCTGATCATGCAGGCCTATGCCTATCACCGGGCGAAGGACTATGAGAACTCGCGCTCTTCGGCGCAGCGCTACATCGACTTCTATCCCAGCGACGAAGATGCCGCCTATGCGCAGTATCTGCTGGCGCTCTCCTATTACGACCAGATCGAGGAAGTGGGCCGCGACCAGGGGCTGACGTTCCAGGCGCTGCAGTCGCTGCGCACGGTGATCGAACGCTATCCCGATACGGAATACGCGCGCTCCTCGATCCTCAAGTTCGACCTTGCCTTCGACCACCTCGCGGCGAAGGAAATGGAGATCGGGCGCTACTATCTCAAGCGTGAGAACTATGGCGCCGCGATCAGCCGTTTCCGCGTCGTGGTCGAGGATTTCCAGACCACCACCCATACCGCCGAGGCGCTGCACCGGCTGGTCGAGGCCTATCTGTCGCTGGGGCTGACGCAAGAAGCCCAGAGCGCCGGCGCGATCCTCGGCTATAACTACCGCGGCACGCCGTGGTACGAGGACAGCTACAAGCTGCTCACCGGGCGCGGGCTGGAACTGGAAGCGGCGGGCGACAGCTGGCTGGCACAGGTCTATCGTCAGATGGTCAAAGGGCAGTGGCTCTGAGGCTTTGGCTTTGGGGCTGCTAGCCCCTAGGGAGGACGGCGCGCCCGTCTGAATGGATGCTCCGAGCGCTTGAAATCCGCGATCTGCTCATCATCGACCGGCTGGACCTGAGCTTCCAGCCGGGGCTCAACGTGCTGACCGGCGAAACCGGCGCGGGCAAGTCGATCCTGCTCGACAGCCTTGGCTTTGTGCTGGGCTGGCGCGGGCGGGCCGAACTGGTGCGGGCAGGGGCACAGCAGGGCGAGGTGACGGCGGTTTTCGAACTGGCCGAGGGCCATGCCGCGCGCGCCGTTCTGGAAGAGGCCGGTCTGCCGGTCTCGGGCGAGCTGATCCTGCGCCGGGTCAACACCGCCGACGGACGCAAGACCGGCTGGGTCAACGACCGCCGTGCCAGCGGCGAGGTGCTGCGGCGCCTGTCCGAGACGCTGGTCGAACTGCACGGCCAGCATGATGACCGCGGGCTGCTCAATCCGTCGGGCCACCGCGATATTCTCGACAGCTATGCCGGTATCGGCGCTGAACTTGGGGCCGCCCGCGCCGCATGGATCGCGCAGCGGACCGCGCGCAAGGCGCTGAGCGATGCCGAGACCGCGCTCAAGGCGGTGCGCGCCGAGGAGGATTTCCTGCGCCACGCCACCGAAGAGTTGGACAAGCTGGCCCCGGAGGTCGGCGAAGAGGCCGAGCTCGACAGCCGCCGCCGCATGATGCAGGGCGCCGAGCGGGTGCGGGCCGATATTTCCCGCGCCAGTCAGGCGCTTGGCTATGAGGGTGCCGAGGGCGCCATGTCCGATGCGCTGCGCTGGCTGGAGGGTGCCTCGGAAGGTGCCGAGGGGCGGCTCGACGGCGCGATCGCCGCGCTGACCCGCGCCATGGCCGAGCTTGACGAGGCCTCGGGCGAGGTGGCCAGCACGCTCGACGCGCTGGAATTCGACCCGCGCACGCTGGAGGATACCGAAGAGCGGCTCTTTGCCATCCGCGGGCTCGCGCGCAAGCATCAGGTGCTGCCGGACGAGCTTGCCGGCCTGCGCGAGACGCTCTCGGCGCGGCTCTCGGCGCTCGACCATTCCGCCGAGGAACTGGACGCGCTGAACGCCGAAGTTCGCCGGACGGAAAACGCCTATGACGCCGCCGCCACCGCGCTGAGCGAGGCGCGCAGCGCCGCCGCCGCGCGGCTCGACAAGGCCGTGGCCACGGAACTGGCACCGCTGAAGATGGAACGCGCGGTGTTCCGGACCGAGGTCACCCGCGCCCCCGAAGGCCCCGAGGGCCGCGACGCTGTGGCCTTCACCGTCGCCACCAACCCCGGCGCGCCCTCCGGCCCGCTCAACAAGATCGCCTCTGGCGGCGAGCTGTCGCGGTTCCTGCTGGCGCTAAAAGTCTGCCTGTCGCAAGAGCAGGGCGGCGACGTGACGATGATCTTTGACGAGATCGACCGCGGGGTTGGCGGCGCCACCGCCGATGCGGTGGGGCGGCGTCTCGCGGCGCTCGCCGCCGAGGGGCAGGTGCTTGTCGTCACCCATTCGCCGCAAGTCGCCGCGCTTGGCGCGCATCACTGGCGCGTGGCCAAGCGGGTGGAGAATGACATCACCCTGTCGTCGGTCACCGCTCTGGCGGCGGATGAGCGCGAGGATGAGATCGCCCGGATGCTTTCTGGCGACACGGTCACCCCAGAGGCGCGGGCGGCTGCGCGGACGCTGCTGATCGGCTGAGGCGCGTTTGGCGCCGCCGGATTTTGCGTATTTTTAAAGAGAAGAAGCAGGGGCCCGGCGCCTTTGCCCGTCTTCTCGTGCGCAGCTAGGTCCTTCTTCTCTTTCCAAATACGCACGGCGGACCGTGGCCACGCGCGATGCGCCGGGGCAGGGCGTCGCGCCAAAGGAAAGGCCCGCCCGGGGATACCGGACGGGCCTGCTTGTCGTCGTGTCGCCTGAGTTCAGCCCAGTTCGGCGAGGCGCGCCATGGCTTCTTTCAGCTTGGCCTCTTCCTCTTCGCGGGCGGCGAGGTTGTCGCGGGTTTCCTGCACCACCTCTTCCGGCGCGCTTTCGGCGAACTTGGGGTTCTTCAGACGGCCGCGCAGACCCCCCAGTTCCTTGCCGAGCTTCTGCAGCGCCTTCTCGAGGCGGGCCTTTTCTTCGGCCACGTCGATGATCCCGGCCAGAGGAAGACCGAAGGTGCCGCCGCTGAGCGCCAGCGCCGCGGTGCCCTTGGGCATCTCCTCCACTTCGGTCAGCCCTTCGATGCGCGCGTAGCGCTTCACGAAGGCCTCATTGGTCTCATAGGCGGCCTTGGCGTCGGGTGTCATGCCCTTGACCACGCAGGGCACGTAAAGACCGGCGGGCACATGCATCTGCGCGCGCGCCGAGCGGATCGCCTCGATCATCCGGATCACCCAGTTGAGCTCGGCGTCGGCCTGCGCGTCGACCATCTCGGCGGCGCTATACGCGGGCCAGTCGGCGTGGATCAGCATCTTCGGCCGGTCGCGCTGCGCCCAGAGCTCTTCGGTGATGAAGGGCATGATCGGGTGCAGCAGGATCAGGCACTGGTCGAAGGCCCAGGCGTAGGTGGCGCGGGTTTCGGCCTTGGCGGCCTCGTCTTCGCCCTGGAAGACCGGCTTGGTGAACTCGAGATACCAGTCGCAGAAGGTGCCCCAGACGAAGGCATAGAGCGCCTGCGCCGCGTCGTTGAACCGGTATTCGGCCAAGGCGGCGTCCACCGTTTCGCGGGTCTTGGCGATCTCGCCCTTGATCCAGCGGTTGAGCGGCAGGGTGGTCTCGGGCACGGCATCGCTGTGGGCCAGCTCGAACACGCCGTTCATCTGCGCGTAGGAGGCGGCGTTCCACAGTTTGGTGCCGAAGTTGCGGTAGCCGGCGATGCGCTGCTTGTCGAGCTTCAGCACGCCGCCCAGCGAGGCCATGGCAGCATTGGTGAAGCGCAGCGCGTCGGCGCCGAACTCGTCGATGATCTCCAGCGGGTCGACCACATTGCCGAGCGACTTGGACATCTTCTTGCCCTTGGCGTCGCGCACGAGCCCGTGCAGGTAGACGTCGTGGAAGGGGATCTCATTGACCACGGCGAGCTGCATCATCATCATCCGGGCGACCCAGAAGAACAGGATGTCCTGACCGGTGACCAGCACCGAGGTCGGGAAGTATTTCTGCAGCTCGGGCGTCTGCTCGGGCCAGCCGAGCGTGCCGATCGGCCACAGGCCCGACGAGAACCAAGTGTCCAGAACGTCGGGATCGCGGAACACCGGGATCGCCTGCGGGCGGCGGCGCTGGTCGACACCGGTGAAATCGGTGCCCTGCTGCAGCAGCGCGGCGAGGTGATCCTCGGCGGCGGCGGCATCCTCGACGATCAGGAACTCGGCATCATCGCCGAAGACCGCCTTCATCTGCTCGATCGCCTCATCTTCCGAGGCGGCGCAGAACGAGCGCCATTCGTCGCCCATGCCCGGCGTGTGCCAGACCGGGATCTGGTGGCCCCACCACAGCTGGCGCGAGATGCACCAGGGCTCGATGTTTTCCAGCCAGTGGTAATAGGTCTTCTCGCCGCTCTCGGGCATGATCCGCACGCGGCCCTCGCGCACGGCGTCGAGCGCCGGGCCGACGATTTGCGCGGTGTCGACGAACCACTGGTCGGTGAGCATCGGCTCGATCACCACCTTCGAGCGGTCGCCGAAGGGCTGCATGATCGGCTTGGCCTCGACCAGCGGCACCCATTGCTCGGGCTCGTCCAGCGCCTCGCCGCCTTCTTCGGGGGCAGGCGGTGCCTTGGCCGCAGCCGCGCCGAGGCGCGGGTCGGTGGCCTCGGTCATCACTGCGAGACCTTCTTCGGTGATCTCGGCAATCACCGCCTCGCGGGCGGCGAAACGGTCGAGGCCGCGCAGGTGGTCGGGCACGAGGTTGAGCTTGTCGACCTCATGCTCGTCGAGCGTCAGCTCGCCGCGGGCGACCTGCTGGGCGATCTCGGCGGCTTCGGCGTAGGGGTGGCCGTCCTCGCGCATGGTCGCGCGGGTGTCCATCAGGCGATAGCAGGGGATGCCGCCGCGCTTGGCCACGCCGTAGTCGTTGAAGTCATGCGCGCCGGTGATCTTCACCGCGCCCGAGCCGAAGGTCGGATCGGGATATTCATCCACGATGATCGGGATCAGGCGGCGGTGCTCTTTCGGGCCCACGGGGATCTCGCAGAGCTTGCCGACGATGGGCGCGTAGCGCGCGTCCGAGGGGTGCACCGCGACCGCGCCGTCGCCGAGCATGGTCTCGGGGCGGGTGGTGGCGATGGAGATATAGTCGCGCTCTTCGGTGAAGAGCACGTTCCCGTCCTCGTCCTTCTCGACGTAGGTGTAGGTCTCGCCGCCCGCCAGCGGGTATTTGAAGTGCCACATGTGGCCGGGCACTTCGATGTTCTCGACCTCGAGGTCGGAAATCGCGGTCTCGAAATGCGGGTCCCAGTTCACCAGTCGCTTGCCGCGGTAGATCAGGCCCTTTTCGTACATGTCGACGAAGACCTTGATCACCGCATCATGGAAGTTGCCGTCTTCACCCGCCGGAGCGCCCTCGGCACCGGACATGGTGAAGGCGTTGCGCGACCAGTCGCAGGAGGCGCCGAGGCGCTTGAGCTGATTGATGATCGTGCCGCCGGACTGCTGCTTCCACTCCCAGACCTTCTCGAGGAAGGCCTCGCGGCCCATCTCGCGGCGGGTGGCGTTGTTCTTGTCCTTGGCCAGTTCGCGCTCGACGACCATCTGCGTGGCGATGCCCGCGTGGTCCTGCCCCGGCTGCCAGAGCGTGTCGAAGCCGCGCATCCGGTGCCAGCGCACGAGGATGTCCTGCAGCGTGTTGTTGAACGCGTGGCCCATGTGCAGCGAGCCGGTCACATTGGGCGGCGGGATCATGATGCTGAAGCTTTCGTCGCGCGAGGCGTTGGCCCCGGCCTTGAAGGCTCCGCTGCTTTCCCATGCGTCGTAGATGCGCGCCTCGGCCTCGGCCGCGTTGAAGGTCTTTTCCATCGCCATGGCTGCGTTCCCATGCCTGCTTGTGCTGTTGTCCCGACCCTCCTACCCAAAGCCTTGGGAAAGGGAAAGCGCCCCGTGGCCTTGAGTGGCCCCGAGTGGCCTTGGCCGTGCCTTCGCGGGGGAAGCGCAGGGTGTGCGGGTGCGCCCTCAGCCGGCGGCGGCGGCGACCTCGGGGGCCACATGCCACGCCGCCGCACCGGGGGTGCAGAAGTCAGGCAGCGCGCCGGCCTCGTCCTCGCGCAGCAGCGCCTCGAGGAGCGGGTAGAGCTGTCCGCGGGCCTTGAGGGTCGCGGCGACGTTGTGGTTGTCCGACGGCACGGTGAAGCGGCGTATGTTCGGCGCTTTCGGGAAACGCTCGGCATGGGCCAATTCGACCGGAAGATCGGGGAAGATCAGCTCGTAGCGGCAAGCGCCGTCGAAGCTTCCCATCAAGGACGGTTGGCGCCACGTGCTGATCTGCTCGGAATAGCGGGTCCAGCGGGTGTCGAACGGCGCAATCTCGGGGTGGACCGAATATTGCGGCGCCAGCGCGATACAGCGCGCGGCCCCCAGGGGGCGCGACATCTGCGCGGCCAGAAAGCCGCCCATGCTCAGCCCCAGCGTCGACACCTTGCGTCCTGCGCGATGCGGCGCGGTGAGCCGGGCCAGAAGCTCGGGGTCGAGCGCGTTTCCCCAGCTGCGGGTCTTGTCGAAGACGAAAAGCTGCGAACCCCAACCACCGGAGGAGAGCTTGCGGAACTCCTCGCTCTGCTGGTCGATGCCGCCAAGCCCATGGCCAACGCCCACGAAGGTCACAAGGCACTGCGGCCCGCTGCCCTCGATGCCACTGAGCTTCAGCGTCGCGTCCTCGTAAAGCACGGGGATCGCCGGATGATCGAGGATCGAGCCAGTCACCGGCAGCGCGCTTTGCGTTGTCTCTGTCGCGGCTGCGGCGGGAGCGGGCTTGGCTGCGGGCACGGCGGCCTTAACGGCCACGCCCTCCTGCTGCCCCTCGCGCTGCAGGTCCTCGAACCAGCCCTGATCCTCTTCATACCCAAGCTGCTTCAGCACATCGTGCAGCACCGGAAAGCGGGTGAACTGGTCGATGATACGGGCGCGATGCTCGGGCTTGGCCCATTTGCGCTGGCGTTCGGTATCGACCTCGCGCACGCCGTTGAGCGCGCGCTGAAGGCGCTGGGGAATCTCGGCCTTGTGAAAATCGCTGAAACGCCCCTCGAAGCTCAGCCCCAAACCCTCGGCCAGCATCTGCTGCACGGCCTCGGGATCGCGCACGAGATCTTCGTATTTCAAAAAGAAGATGCCCTGCGGGAAAAGGCCCGATCCGCTGACGCGCATAGAGGCCTCATGCACCGGCAGAAAGCCGGGCGCGGTGAAGGCGGGCACGCGTCCTTCGGGAACGAACCAGCAGTTGTCCGCAGCGACGAAGTAATCATCCGGGACCGAGCGGTGGCGGCTGGTCAGGATGTCGCGCGGATCGCGCAGCATGCAGATCAGGTCGATCCGCTTGCGGCCCTGATTGGCCTGAAACAGCTTTGGCAGATCGAAGATGTCGAAGGGGCGCTTGGTGCATTGATTGCCGGGCAGGTGGATCACGCTGGCGGCCGGCACCTCGCGGTCGAACATCCCGTAGCCCTGCAGCGTATTGCGCAGCATGTTGTAGAACAGGGTGCTGCCCGAGCGTCCCTGTCCTGCGATCACGATATGCCTGTCCATGCTGCGCCCCCGTGTGCTGCGGTATCTGCCTGGCTCAATGGCCTCGGGTCTTTGACCCCGTCTTTGGATCGAGATTGAAGCGGGGGGTTACAGCTTTGTTAAACCGGCTGCGAAATCTGCTGGGAGGGCGTGCAAGCTGTTCCGGATGCAGCGCAAAATTTACAGCTGAAAAAAAGAAAAACGGCGGTCTCAGGGAGGAGGAGAGAGACCGCCGTTTCCGTGTCACGAAAGCCCGAGGAGGAGGAGAAGAAGGGCTTCCGATCTGAGCGGACCCGCAAGGGTCCTATGGGGTGCGACGATCTCAGGGAGGAGGAGAGAGATCGCCGCTGCATCAAAGTCCCAGGGAGGAGGAGAGGGACTCCGAAGCTTCTGGACCGCATGCGGCCCTTTATGAGGTGCGGCGGTCTCAGGGAGGAGGAGAGAGACCGCCGCTGCATCGTTGCCCCAGGGAGGAGGAGAGGGGCTCCGAATAGGTTGGGCGCTGAGGCCCGGAAACTGGTGCGGCGATCTCAGGGAGGAGGAGAGAGACCGCCGCTGCATCGTTGCCCCAGGGAGGAGGAGAGGGGCTCCGAATAGGTTGGGCACTGAGGCCCGGAAACTGGTGCGGCGATCTCAGGGAGGAGGAGAGAGATCGCCGCTGTATCGATGCCCCAGGGAGGAGGAGAGGGGCTGTCGATGTCTGGGGCCGGGCTATGGCCCGGTATCCCGTATCTTTGTGGCGGTGACCTCAGGGAGGAGGAGAGAGGTCACCGCCGTAACGAACCGGCTCAGGGAGGAGGAGAGAGCCGGGACGTGTTCGAATTCTTACGCCTCGTAGGCGGCCTGATACGCGATCCGGCGGATCATCGAGCGGTGCAGCCCGAGATCGCTCAGTTCACGGTTGCTCAGCGACGCCAGCTCGCTGAAGGTCTGCTTGTACAGGCGGCGGCGAGCGAGGGCGGTGCGGAGCGTGTCGAGGAGACCGCCGGTGCGGCCTTCAATGCGGGTGGTGTCGGTTGCGAATGCCATGTGCGTCTGTGCCCGTCTGGCTGAATGGTTGCGTCTGTCGTTTCTTGCCCCAATAGATGTGCCAATTGCTGCGGCTGCACAATCCCGCCCCGGTTCAATGCCGCTATGCGCAAAATGCATGGTGAAAATCACTTTGTAATGCGCATCTTCGCGGGTGAGTGCATAGAAATTAGGCGAGAAATGGACGCGCCTTGCGCGGAGCGCAAGATGACGAAAGGTCGCCATGCGCTGAGGGAAAGGAAGTAACTATGACCCAATTGTCCGACGCTACCATGGCGTTGCTCAAAAGCTTCGATCTGCCCGGTGGCGGCAACCTCGTATCGCGCGACATGATTCGAGCGCTCAGCGTCGAAGGCGGCCATGTGCGCTTTGTCATCGAAGCGCCAAACGCCGAGATCGCCCGCCAGATGGAAGGCTTCCGCGCGGTGGTCGAGGCGCAGGTGGCGCAATTGCCGGGCGCGGTCTCGGCGGCGGTGGTGCTCTCGGCCCCGACGCAGGCACCGAAAGCGCCCTCGCTGAAGATGGGTGGCCACGCCAAACCGCAAGAGGGGCGCATGGCGCCACCGGGGGTGAAGAAGCTGATCGCCATCGGCTCGGGCAAGGGCGGCGTGGGCAAATCCACCGTCTCGTCGAACCTCGCCGTGGCGCTGGCGCGCGCGGGCAAGAAGGTCGGCCTGCTGGATGCGGACATCCACGGCCCGTCGCAGCCGCGCATGTTCGGCGTCAGCAAACGCCCGGCCTCGCCCGATGGCAAGACGATCATCCCGCTCGAGGCGCATGGCGTCACGCTCATGTCGATCGGCGTGATGCTGCCCGAGGACAAGGCGGTGGTCTGGCGCGGCCCGATGCTGATGGGCGCGCTGCAGCAGATGCTGATGCAGGTGGAGTGGGGGGCGCTCGATGTGCTGCTCATCGACCTGCCGCCGGGCACCGGGGATGTGCAGCTCTCGCTGGGGCAGAAGTCCGAAGTGGATGGCGCCATCGTCGTCTCCACCCCGCAGGATGTGGCGCTGATCGACGCGAAGAAGGCGCTCGATGCGTTTGCCACGCTCAATGTGCCGGTGCTGGGGATGATCGAGAATATGTCGGTCTTCGTCTGCCCCGACTGCGGGCGCGAGAGCCATATCTTCGGGCAGGGTGGCGTCGCCGCGGAAGCGGCGCGGTTCAATCTGCCGGTGCTGGCGCAGCTGCCCATCGACCTCGACACCCGCCTGGCGGGCGACAGCGGCGCGCCGGTGGCACTGGGCGAGGGCGTGATGGCGCAGGCCTACGCCAAACTGGCGCAGGATCTGATCGACGCGGGCCAAGTCTGACCCCCGGTCCCGCTGCGGTCCCGCCGCGGTCCTAAGCGCGGGGCGGCGCCAAACCGCCCCTTCTTCTCTTTGAAAATACGCCAGGGGAGGCGCGGCGCAGCCGCGGCGGGGGCAGCGCCCCCTCTATAACCGCCATTCTATCTTGGCCTTTCAGCCTGCCTTGCGCATCTGCAGCAGCAGATCGAGCACCAGCGCCGCCGGGTCGACGTTCACCGCGCGGGCGTGGCGGGCGCGCTCTCCGGCGTCCTGCGCCAGCTGCGCCCAGGCCCGCCCGGCGCCCGGGTGCGGGGCGAGGCGCCGGAGCACCTCGGCCTCATTCGGCGCCGCCTCGGCGCGCGGCGGCATCCCGGTGACACCGACACGGGCGAGCCGCGCCATCAGCCGGTCGGTCAGCGTCAGCATCAGATCGAGCCGCGCTTCGCGGCCCTTGCCCGCGGTGCTTTCGCCAAGCGCGATGGCGCGCGGGCGGTCGAGCCGGGGCAGGGTGCCCGCCAGCGACACCAGATCGGAATAGAGCTTCAGCCCGTCGAGGTTCAGCAGCCGCAGCGCCTCGCCCACCGAGCCCGCTGACAGTTCGGCCAGCGCCTCGGCTTCCTGCGGCGCCACCTGCGCCCCGGCCTGTTCGAGCGCGCGGGCCATATCCTCGGGCCCCAGCGGCGCCAGCCGCAGCTCGCGGCAGCGCGAGCGGATCGTCGGCAGCAGGCGCGAAGGCTGGTGGCTGATCATCAGCAGCACCGTATTGGCCGGCGGCTCTTCCAGCAGCTTGAGGATTGCGTTGGCGGCGTTGGGGTTCATCTCGTCGGCGCTGTCGATGATCACCACCCGGCGCCCGCCATCGGCGGAGGAAAGTGAGAAGAAGCGCTTCAGCGCGCGCACCTCTTCGACGGTGATGATGCTGCGCAGCTTCTTGGTCTTGCTGTCCCAGCTGCGGCGCAGCAGGTGCAGACGCGGCTCCGACAGCGCGTGGACGCGGTGCGCCACAGGATGCTCTGGGTCGATCAGCAGATCACGCGGCGGTGGCGGCGCGCCGAAGAGCCCGTCCTCCTCCTGCTCGGGAGTCGCCAGCAGAAAGCGCGCGATGGTCCATGCCAGCGTCGCCTTGCCAAGCCCGCGCGGCCCGGTGATCAGCCAGCCATGGTGCAGCCGGCCCGAGGTGAACGCGGTCAGAAAATCCGCCTGAGCGCGATCCTGCCCGAACAGGCGGAAGGTCTCGCGCGGGTGCGGCGCGCCCTCGACGCGATCCGCCTCGGGGATATCCTCCTCGGCGCTCATGCGGAGAGATAAGGCTCAAGCCGCGCGCGGATGTCGGCGGCAACATCCTCCTGCGCCCGGTTGCCGTCGATGACGATGAAGCGCTCGGGAAACTCTTTGGCCAATGCCAGATAGCCTGCGCGCATACGCTCCTGCAGTTCGACGCCGAAATCCTCGAAGCGTTCTTCTTCGGTGGCGCGGGCCTTGGCGCGGGCGAGCCCGGCGGCGGGATCCATATCGATCAGGAAGGTGAGATCGGGCTCGGTGCCGATCATCAGCTCGTGCAGCGCGTCCACCTTGCTGCGCAGGTCGCCGCGCGACAGGCCCTGATACATGCGGCTGCTGTCGGCGAAACGGTCGCAGATCACCAGCTTGCCCGCCGCTAGGGCAGGGCGGATCAGACGCTCCAGATGATCGCGGCGCGCGGCGGTGAAGAGCAGCAGCTCGGTCTCTGCGGACCAACGGTCGGGATCACCCTGCAGCACCAGCGCGCGGATCTCTTCGGCGCCGGGCGAGCCGCCGGGCTCGCGGGTGAGAACCGCCTCGCGGCCAGCACCAAGAAGCGCGGCATGTAAAAGCCGCGCCTGCGTGGATTTGCCCGAGCCGTCGATGCCCTCGAAGCTGATGAAGAGGCCGGACCTTGCGGCCTCGGCACCATTGCTGCCGGTCACATCGCCTCCGAGGTGGTGGCGGGGGCCTGCAGGCGCCCGATCAGATTGGTGCCGACCACCATCATGCGTTTGACGAAGCCGCCCGAGGGCACGTCTTCGGCAGCAAACAGCGGCACCCGGTGCTCGGGCAGACCTTCGGGCGTGATGATCAGCTCGGCCAGCTGCTGGCCAGCGGTGATCGGCGCCTGCAGCGGGCCGGTATAGACCACCTCGGCCCCAAGCTCGGTGCCCGGGGTTACGGGGATCAGCATTTCGATGTCGTCACGCGCCACCAGCCCGACGCTTTCCTGCGCGCCAAGGAACACGTCGGCGCGGGCCACTTCCTTGCCCTTCTCGATCAGTTTGCGCTCGGCGAACTGGCGAAAGGCCCAGTTGACGATCGACTCGCTCTCTTCGGCGCGGGCGCGCTCGCTGTCGAGCCCGGCAATGGCGAAGATCACCCGGCGGTCGCCCTGTTTGGCCGAGCCGACAAGGCCATAGCCCGCTTCTTGCGTGTGGCCGGTCTTGAGGCCATCGGCGCCGATGTCGAGGCGCAGCAGCGGGTTGCGGTTGTGCACGTTCTGCGGCGCGCGGCCATCGAATTCAAAACGCCGCTCTGCGAAGATCGGATAGAATTCGGGGAAGTCCTCGATGATGTGCCGCGCCAGCAGCACCAGATCGCGCATCGACATGACGTGACCGTCGGCGGGCCAGCCAGAGGCGTTGGCGAAATGCGAGCTGGTCATGCCCAGTTGTTGCGCGCGGCGGGTCATCAGATCGGCGAAACCGGCCTCGGTGCCATTGGGCGAGAGCGCCTCGGCGATCACCGCGCAGGCGTCATTGCCCGACAGCACTATGATGCCGCGCAGCAGATCCTCGACCTTCACCCGGTCGGTGGTGTCGAGGAACATGGTCGAGCCGCCATAGGACATGGCGTGCGACGACACCGGCAGGGTCTCGTCGAGTTTGAGCCGCCCGTCACGGATCGCCTCGAAGGCCATATAGAGCGTCATCAGTTTGGACATCGAAGCCGGAGGCACCGATTTGTCCGCATCCTTGGCCATCAGCACGGTGCCGGTGGTGTAATCCAGCACAAAGGCGGTGCGGGCGCTGGTGTCAAACGCCTGCGCGCTGGTGGCGAGCAGCGCCGCCGTGGCGGCCCCGGCCAGCAGGCGACGCAGGGAAAGGCTCGAAAGGGGGCTCGTCGGGCGGCGCATGGGCGGCTCCTGTGCTTTGGCTCCGGTCTGGTCGTCGGATCGTCTGGTCAGTTCTTCACGGCGTAGGCATCCGAGAAACCGGTGCCCTTGATCTTGGTCAGCAGCGCATCAAGCTCGGCCTTGTCCTGCGCCGGGCCAACCAGCACGCGCCAGAAGGTCTTGCCCGAGCTGCTCTGCTTCTTGACCGTCGGCACCATGCCCGCCTGACGCATCGCGGTCGCGGTGTTCTCGGCGTTCTGCTCGACGCTGAAGATGCCGATCTGCACATAGGGGCGCGACAGCGAGGAGGCGGGCTTGGGCGCGGGTGCGGGCGCGGGCGCCGGGCTCGCGGCCTCGGTCGGAGCGGCAGCGGCGGCAGGGGCGGCGGCAGGCGCGGAGGCGGGTGCAGCCTCGATGGCTGCGGCTGCGCCGGCGGTCACCGGATCAAGCGTGGCTTCCTCGACCTCGGGCGTTTCCGACAGCGTGCTCGCTTCGACGCCGGCGGGGCCGGTGCCTTCCTCGGGCTGGGCGGGGCCTTCTTCGCGGCGCAGCGCCACGACGTTGAGGTTCACCGGCTCGCCCGCCAGCATGCCGATGGCGGCGGCGGCGTCGGACGACACCTGCAGGCGCGGGCCGGGGCTCATGCGTTCACGGCGGAACAGCGCCCCGATGACGAACTGGCCGTTCTTTTCGTTGCGGATGATCACTCGCTCGGGCTCGGTGACATCGGGATGCGCGACCCAGACACCGCCCAGCGAGGGGCGACCGTCCCAAAGGCCCGCCTCGGTGGTCTGAAAGACCTCGGGTGCCTCGATGTCACGCTCGATGGTGGCGG
The DNA here is from genome assembly GCF_010500775.1 of Salipiger sp. PrR002. Classification (NCBI taxonomy): domain Bacteria; kingdom Pseudomonadati; phylum Pseudomonadota; class Alphaproteobacteria; order Rhodobacterales; family Roseobacteraceae; genus Salipiger; species Salipiger sp. PrR002. The sequence goes on along the minus strand of NZ_JAAGOU010000037.1, from coordinate 820 downwards.
ATGTGCCAGAGGCTTCGGTGCCGGCGCTGCCCTCGGACTTGAGGAAACCGGGCATCTGCGCGTCGCTGCAGGCGCTCAGGGCAACCGTGCCGAGCAGGGCCGCAAGGCTTGCCCAGCCCATGCCCCGGCTTGCACGCGATGTCTCGCCCGCTTTCGCCGGTTTCATGCTGTCATTATTCGTGCTGCCACGATTTATGCTGCCGGTTTTCCAACCCGCGGCCATCGGCCGCGCTGCATTGGCCTTGCTCATAGGTGCCCCCTGTCGTCCCGCCTGTGTCGTCCGCCTGGCCGGTGGCGTCTGTCGCGCCTTGCCGGTGTCCCGTCGCCGGATGTCCCTTCGATATGCCGGAGGCCGTTCGATCACCGCCGCAAGGGCCCGGAGGGCGTCTGCCTTCGTGCCCGGAAAGGGCGGCTCGGGCGCAGCGGAGGCGAACCGGGCCATCCCGGTTTTCGCCGGATCGTAACGGGTGGCTGTGATCAAGAAAAGCCTTCAAAGCCGTGATCGGCGGATTTTCCCGGAAAGCCTGTTCTAGAATCGCGCAAGGCACGCTAGGTCGGTCGGACCGGAGGTTTGGCAGAGTGGTCGAATGCGGCGGTCTTGAAAACCGTTGGGCGTGAGAGCGTCCCCAGGGTTCGAATCCCTGAGCCTCCGCCATAACACGCTGTTTATCAGTGGCTTAGCGAATTTCGTAACATACCAGTAACACGACTTGCAGATAGGCTTCGCCTCTATGTCGCGCCATTGTAGGGGGTCTAAAAATTGGACCCTAGGCTCAGGATGCATTGATTTCGCGGGAACAGCATGATTCACGGCTTTGAA
>NZ_JAAGOU010000036.1:0-50108 GCF_010500775.1 Salipiger sp. PrR002 | reverse complement strand
ACGATATTGCCGAAGGCCACATCCCCCTGCCGCTTCAGCGCGGCGATCACCGAGGTCACAAGCTCCGGCATAGACGTGCCAACCGCAACGATGGTCAGGCCGATCACCGTCTCGCCGATGCCGAAGGCACGCGCGAGGGCGACTGCCCCATCGACGAGCAACGCGCCGCCGAGCACCACGAGGCCAAGCCCGGCAAGCGCGAGCAGCAGCGGCAGGATCAGCCCACGGCGCCGCGAGGGTCTGCCAAGGCCCGGATCGGCCTGTAGAAGGGCCGCGCTCTTATCGTGGATCGCGCCGTGTGCGCCCGTTGTGCGCTCCTGCCGGATAACCATGACGATGTAGGCGACCAGACCCGCGACAAAACCCGCGCCGAGAAGGCGGCCCATGGGCAGCGCGATCGCCAAAGCCGCGAAGAGCGCCGCCACCCCGAGCATCAGCGCCGCATCCCGGCGGAGCGCGGCCTCGGCGACGATCACCGGACAGATCAGCGCCGAGATGCCGCCGATCAGCAGGATGTTGGCAATGTTGGAACCGACGATATTGCCAAAGGCAATCCCGGGCGAGCCGCTGAGCCCGGCCTGCACCGAGGTCACAAGCTCCGGCATCGAGGTTCCGAAGCCGACGAGCGTGAGGCCGATGACCAGAGGTGAGACACCCAGCCGCTCCGCGGCCTGCACCGCTCCTCGCACCAGCAACTCGCCGCCAGCAACCAGCAACACAAACCCCGCGATGAGCGGCAGCCAAGTCTCGACCATGTTGAACTCCGACGCCGACCAGCCGGCGCATCGCGGATGGAAGTGGCGATGCCTGTGATGGCCTTCAAGGTCCGGGAGGTCGGCTCGTGGAGGAATTCACTGCCTCACGGAATTGCTGAGTTGAGGCAATCAAGAATGATCTGCGCTCGATGCATAGTGGTACTGCCGGCCAATCAACGTTTATGTCCGTGTTGAGGAAGACCGCGACTGCCGCGGTTGCGAGGATAGGCCAAAAGTAAATGTCGCGTTTGGGCTCGAACCGGTCATGCGGCACTGCCGCGTGCCGCCTGGCCACTCCATCGGGGCCGCATGACACGACCGGCCCTGAACGGCCATTCGATGTCCTGATGGACGCTGCGGCGCGGTTTCACGGAAGCGGCCGTTCGGGCCTCGGCGCAGCATTTCCGATGGCCCGAGGTCGGCAGGGCGGCCTCTGCGAACATTCGCTGCATTGCGGCAGCTCTTCCCTTGGAATGGAGAGTCTCGCTTTCGCTTGCGCGCGTGGGGCACTCGGCGGTCGCAACCAGAACCACCCACCAAACAGAGCATCAAAACTGATGCCAACTTGGAATTTAACTTGACACAACAGCTTCGGTATCGCTCCGGCATCCCGCTTGCCCTCCCGGCGAGCCCCTCAAGATATCGGAGTATTCCATGCCTATCGGAGTCTGGGCCCTGACGGCCGCGGCGCTCGCCATCGGAATGGCGGAGTTCGTGATCGTCGGCATCCTTCCCCAAATCGCGCGCGACACCGAGGTGAGCCTCGCCACCGCCGGTCTCACCGTCAGCATCTACGCGCTGGCGGTGGCTGTCGCCGCCCCGCTTCTCACCGCCGTCACCGGGCGGTTCGACCGCAAGAAGCTCGTGCTCGGGCTGATGGTGCTGTTTGTCATCGCCAACACGCTCTCGGCCCTCGCGCCGACCTTCGGCACGCTGCTGATCGGGCGCATCCTGTCGGGCGTGGTGCAGGGCGTTTTCTACTCGGTGGCCACGGTGGTCGCAGCGCAGCTGGTGCCCAAGGAGAAGGCCGGGCAGGCCATCGCCACCATGTTCACCGGCATCACCCTGTCGCTGATCTCCGGCGTGCCGGTCGGCACGTTCATCGCGAATTATTTCGGTTGGCGGGCGACCTTCGTCGCTGTGACCGGCATCGGCGTGCTGTCCTTCCTCGCGCTGGCCTGGCTGCTGCCGCGCAACATCGAACGGCCCGCGCCTTCGTCCTTCCTTGAGCAGATGTCGGTTGTGCTGAAGCCGCGGCTGGCGCTCCTGTTCGCGATCACCCTCGTTGGCTATGGCGGCTCTTTCGTGGCCTTCACCTATCTCTCGCCGATCCTCGAGCAGTTCACCGGCATGTCCCCGAACGGCATCGGCACGCTGCTGTTCTTCTACGGCGTCGCCGTGGCGATCGGGAACCTGATCTGTGCCCGCATCGCCGACCGGGTCGGTGCCATGCCGGTGCTGCTTGGTATCTACGGCGTGATGGCGCTGGCGTTGCTGCTGCTGATCCCCTTCGCCGGGAATCTGATGACGGTCGTGCCGCTGGTGATCATCTGGGGCATCGTCGCCTTCGGCTCGGTGTCGATCCTGCAGCTCTACGCGGTGAACCAGGCCAGCCTGATCGCCCCGCGCCTCGTCAACGCCACCTCGAGCATGAACATCTCGGCCTTCAACCTCGGCATCGCGCTTGGCGCGGGCGGCGGCGGCTGGGTTGTCGATCACCTCGGGCTCGGAATGACCGGGCCGGTGGCCGGTGTGGTCGTTCTGGCCGGTCTCGTGCTGGCGCTGGTCAGCGCGCGCGTCGACCGCCGCTATTGTGCCGCGCTGCGCGCCGGGAACGGAGGCACCTGCCCGGACGAGGTTGCCGCCTGATCGGAAAAACCCCTCAAGCAGCGAAGCGGCGGCCCTATGCGGCCGCCGTTTCCGTGTTCAGCGCCAACTGCCGCAGCGTTTCCAGCAGCGGCGACGGGTCCTCACGTCGCCAAGCCAGCGCCACGCTGAGTGTCGGTGCAGGCTCTTCAAGATCGACGATGCGCATGTCGTCGCTGGTGGCGCAGTCGATGCGGTTGGTGACGAAGCTCACCCCCATGCCCGCCTCGACGAGGCACAGGCAGGTCTGCCCCTCGGTGCAATCTTTCACTTTCGGCCGGAAGCCGGAGACCGCACAGGCGCGGATGATCTCGTCATGCACGCCGGGGTTTTCCGACCGCGGCGGGATGATGAAGGTCTCGCCCGCGAAGGCCGAGAGCGGCATCGGCCCGAGGCCGAGCGATTTCAGATGCGGATGGCTCGTCGGCACCGCGAGGCGCATCTGCTCGGAGTGAATCTCCCGCACCTCCAGCGCGTCATCAGCCGCCGGAGCGAGCAGGAAGGCGGCGTCGATCTCGGCGGCCAGCAGCGCCTTCACCTGCGCATCGGTGGGCAGCTCGTGGATCGTCACGTCGATCCCCGGATGCGCCTCGCGGAAGCCGCGGATCACCGCCGGGAACACTGTCTGCATGGCAAGCGGCGTCACCCCGATGGCAAAGCGTTTGCTCTCTTCGGCGATGGCGTGGCGGACGGCGCGCTGCACCTGATCGAGATGCGCCAGCAGCCCCTCGGCCTCGCGGCGCAGCACCACGCCAGCGGCGGTCAGCGCGACGCGGCGGGTGGTGCGGTCAAAGAGCTTCACCCCCAGCTTGTGCTCGAGCTGGGCGATGGTCTTGGTCACCACCGGCTGGCTCATGTTCAGCTGCTCGGCGGCCCGGTTGAAGTTCAGAGTCTCGGCGACCCGCACGAAGCAGCGCAATTCCTTGATTTCCATGGCGCCCTCATTGATGCGATATGAGAATATATGGCGATAGCGTATTAGAACTTAATCATTCGCCTTTGGGGCATATATGACCGCCGTAGCAACAAACGGCAAGGTCATGCACAGAAGACTCATCATCCTCGGCTCCGGCCCGGCAGGCTATACGGCGGCGATCTACGCGGCCCGCGCCGGGCTGTCGCCGCTGCTGCTGACCGGGCTCGAGCCCGGGGGACAGCTCACCATCACTACCGACGTGGAGAATTACCCCGGCTTCGCCGATCCCATCCAGGGCCCCTGGCTGGTCGAGCAGATGCGCGAGCAGGCGCTGCGCATGGGCACCGAGATCGTCACCGACATCGTGACCGAGGCTCGGCTGACCGGCAAGCGCACGCTCAAGGGCGACAGCGGCACGACGTATAGCTACGACGCGCTGATCATCGCCACCGGGGCACGGGCGAAATGGCTCGGCCTGCCGTCGGAGGCACATTTTCAGGGCGGCGGCGTCTCGGCCTGCGCCACCTGTGACGGGTTCTTCTACCGCGGCCGCACCGTGGTCGTCGTGGGCGGCGGCAACACCGCCGTGGAAGAGGCGCTGTTCCTCGCGGGCATCGCCGGGCGGGTGATCCTCGTGCATCGCCGGGACAGCCTGCGCGCCGAGAAAGTGCTGCAGGATCGGCTCTTCGCCCATCCGAAGATCGAGGTCATATGGAACGCCGAGGTTGCCGAGATCATCGGCACCGAGACCCCGCGCGTGGTCACCGGCGTGATCCTGAAAGACCGGATCGCGGGCACGGTTGAAAAGCTCGACGCAGAGGGCGTCTTCGTGGCCATCGGCCACAGCCCGGCGACCGAACTTTTTTCCAACCAGCTGCCGCTCAAGCCCGGTGGCTACCTGCGGACCAAACCCGGCAGTACCGCGACGGCGCTGCCCGGGGTCTTTGCCGCCGGTGACGTGACCGACGACCAGTTCCGTCAGGCGGTGACCGCCGCCGGACAGGGCTGCATGGCGGCGCTTGAGGCCGACCGCTACCTCGCGGGGCTGCCTCTCGACCTCCCGGCCGAGCCCGCCTCGGCCTGACTCAATCCCAACCCAAAGTTCAAGCCAATGGAGAGAGACATGGCAGATGTAACGACGCTCGATACGAGCAATTTCGAAGGCTTCATGCAGGCACCCGGCACCGTGAAGGTGGTGCGCTTCTGGGCCACGTGGTGCCGCCCCTGCATCGCGCTCGAGCCGACCTACAACGAGGTCGCGGGCGAGATGAAGGACAGCGCCAACTTTGGTGAGGTCGACATCGACCTCGCCCCCGAGATCGCCGGAGCCTTCGGCATCCGCTCGGTGCCGACCGTGCTGGTGTTCAAGGACGGCAAGCCGGTCGACATGGTCGTCGGCCTGAACCCCAAGGACAAATACACCACCGCCGTGAAGAGCGCGGCGTAAGAGGAGTAGAGCAAATGGCTGATATCAAAATGACCTCCACCTGGACTGGTGGCTTCAAGGGCGAAGGCAAGATCACCGGCGCGGGCTGGGACGTGGGTATCGGCATCCCGACCGAGCTTGGCGGCAGCGGCGCGGGGGCCGACCCCAAGTCGCTCTTCACCGCCTCCACGCTGGCCTGCTTCACCGCCACCCTGCGCGCGATCACCGAGGGCAAGAAGGTTCCGGTCGAGACGATCTCGGTCGAGACGGACGCCCAGGCCGGTGACGACGATTTCGCGATCCGTCACGTGGCGCGCGTCACCCTGGCCGCAGGCTCGAGTGACGCGGACACCGCGGCCGCCGAGGCAGCGATCGAACGCGCCGACGCGATCTGTGCCGTCGGCAACATCGCCCGCAAGGCTGGCGTGACCATCGCGGTCGAAGCCGACGTGCGCATCGCCGCCTGAGGTCGTACCGCTCTGACCGGTCCCGGCCTCGCTCCGGGACCGGTATCAACGCGAGGCGCTGTCGCCCCGCACCTTTCCCGGTTCAGCCAAACAACGCCCAGGAGGCTTTCATGCCCAAGATCGACATCTACACCTCGCCCTTCTGCGGCTACTGCTCGCGCGCCAAAATGGTGCTCGACAAGAAGGGGGCGGAGTACACCGACATCAACATCATGGTGGTCCCGGAGGGACGCCGCGAAATGCTGTCACGCTCGGGCGGCGCCCACACCGTGCCGCAGATCTTCATCGGCGACATCCACGTCGGCGGCTGTAGCGAGCTTCTGGCGCTCGAGCGTGCCGGAAAGCTGGACGCGCTGCTGGCGGGCTGAGCCTGGCCTGCCGGGGGATCGGCGACTGATCGAAAATCGCAATCAATCAAAGCGCCGGAAAGAATTTATCTTTTGCTGCCCCGACAGATACGCCTGTGCCGCTGCGGCACCGTTCCTGTTTCCCTGTGGAGAGTCCCCCATGACGTTTGACCTCATCACCTTCGTCCTTGTGGTCGGCATCGGCTCGACCGTCGCGCTCGACCTCTGGGGCCTCATCACCGCGAAGATCGGCTGGATGCCGGGCACGCATTGGCCCTCGGTGGGGCGCTGGCTGCTGGGCATTCCCGCGGGCCGGCTGGTGCTCGACGGCAGTGATGACCGCTCGCACAGCCTGAGCGAGGCTTTGACCGGCTGGGTCTTCCACTATGCGATCGGCATCGCCTATGCTGTCATGTTCCCGCTCTTTTGGGGCGTTGATTTCATCTCCGCTCCGACCGTGTTCCCCTTCGTCCTGATCGGGGTGATCATCAGCACGCTGGCCGGTCTCGTCATCCTGATGCCCGGCATGGGCGGCGGCATCTTCGCGCGCAAGTTGCCCAACGCCGGGGCGATGATCACCTACGTGCTCGTGGCGCATGTGGTCTTTGCCATTGCGCAATACCTGCTGGCGCTGTTGGTCGCCTGAAGATGTGCCACGCAATTGAGGGACCATTTCCTCGCCACTCAAGGCAGAGCGGCGGAGCGATTACGGAACTTCCTACCTTGCGCTGTGATCGCACAGTTCTTGCCGAGGCGAATGTCGTGAATGGGCTGGCAGCGGTCATCTGCCGCGGCTGGCACGAAAGTCGGCTCTGGGCCGCAAGCTGCCCTGAAAGCCTGGCACAGCAAGGTCGACTTGGCTGGCTCCGCTGTGAATGTCCCCTGTCGCAAAAGCCGTCGGGTGGTTTCGCGGTTGTCGCGAGCTCGTGTTTCCCGCCCAGCGGCCGGACAACTCGATGAAGCGTGGAGCTATTTTGGCGCTCAAGCATCCTTTTCCGCCCGGCTCAGAGGCCGCCAGTGAACCCTCCTCGGCTCTTCTTGGCATGGGGTACATCCTGAACCTTTGACAGATGAAGTCCCGGCTCATACCTGACCTGCATGACAACTCCGCAGTTCCGATCTCCACTTCACACCACGCTCCGCGACCGGGAGCCTGCTTTTGCCGCGATGTCTCGACTAGCAGCGGTAGGGGGCGTCTCCGCAGCTGATTTCGGCCGCGATGTCGAGATTCCCTTTACCGCCGTGCTTAAGGGTGAGCAGTCGAGTCTGGAGGCTCTCGGCCACCTTTGTGGGCAGCCGGGCGGAGTTTTCCGCGAGTGGACACCCAAGATTGTTGGATCGGCCAAGCGCGGCATTCGGGACCATCTCTTCCCAGTGCGTCCGTTACTGACGTCCGAAGTGCGGGGTCTCCCTTGCTGCCTTCGCGAAGACATTGAAGGCTCAACCCTACCGTCGCATCGAGCGATGACATTCCGGTCCCACTGGCTGATCCACCATGTCAGCCTTTGCCTGCGTCACGAACGCGAATTGGTCGTCTTGTGGAAGGTCTCTGAACAGACACAGCGCTACGACACATCAACACAGTTTCGCCTGATTGCCGATCGCGTAATGGACGAGAGTCTCGGCGGTGATGAACGCGAAGCGACTGACTTCGAGATCTGGTTCGATCAAAGACTGACCGGCGGCCCTCACGAAAAAACGTGGCTGGATGACCACCCCCTGCATGCGGCATCCGTTTTCTGCCGGCTTCTAGGTACCGCGCTCCTGCGACTTCAAGGCATCAACGCTTCGCAAATCGCACCTGGCTCGGTGTGGGCCTGCTATCAATCCGGCTTCGATGTTGCGCGACACGGCGCGCAAGCAATTCTCAGGGAGCTACAGAAACTGAACCACTGCGCCGAACCGCGCCGTGGCCCGAAGGCCGTGTTCCCCTCACTCTACGATGGCCTGGCATACGATTACGTTGATGATCCAGATTTCGCGCCATATCGAGAAGTCTTCACGCAGCACCTTCGAGAAAGCTGGCCTTTAGGGCCTGGAGACGAATTACTTGGCACAGCTGTGACGGTGCGGAAGCTGCATTCGGTGCGAACTGCAGCCGAGGAGACCGGGATCGATTCCCGCCGTCTGCGCAAGTTGCTCGAGGCATCCTCCATGATCGATGCCAGTTTGCCGGACGCATGGGCTGTCTTCGAGGCCGAAGCCGCGAGGCCGATGCTTGCATCTTTGATCAACTTGATGTCCGCGAAAGAATTTTTCGATGCCTTTGATATCGGGCGTTCCCAGTTCAACCTTTTGGTTGAAGACGGCATTTTGCAGCCCTCTCTGGTGGACGCAGATACCAAGCACGTCTGGGATCCGCGTGAAGGAAGGGCCTTTATGGACCGCCTGTTGATCGGGGCCGAAACTATTCAGCAGGCCCAGCATGGTTGGGAAAGCATCGCAAAGTCGGCGCAGCGCCTGAAGCTACGTCCGGCCGATATCATCCGCGCGATTTGGGACGGCAGAATTCAGCGGGTAGCGCGCAACGCGCAGTTTGATGGATACGCGTCGATCCACGTCTACCACGATGAAGTTGCTCAGGCCCTTGCCCAAGAGACACCGTCGGCCGTGTCGCTGGAACTGTTCACTAAGACGGTCGGACTGGGCAACCCGGTCTACCTGAACAGACTGGTGCGTCAAGGGCACGTGCCCACAACTGAGATGCGTAATCCCCGGACCGGGGCGATGCAGCGGTTCATTGGCACTGAGGACGCTGCTGCCTTCTACCTCCGCTTCACCACCCTTAGGCTCCTCTCCCGGGCGAAAGGGACCACCTGGCAGTCATTGTCCCACAGGCTGCGTGCGGCAGGTGTCACCCCTTTTAGCCCGGATGGTTTTGACTACGGTCACGTGTACCTCAAGAAGGACGTTGAAGCGGCGCTTGCGGACTGACCAAGCGGGCCAGCTTCTCGAAAGAAAAGGGCGGTGCCTCACGGCACCGCCCTTTCTTCACCCTCCAGCCAGAAGACTGCCTTGAACCTCGCTCCGGTTTAAAAACCCGGTTTTTGTCGCAAAGACGTAATCCCGATGTCGGACGATAGACTCTACGTCTCAACCCCATCTCACCCGCACTTGGAATGCCCGCAGCTCGAGCAGGTCATGCAGCCTTCGACCATCATCATCGAGAACTGGCCGCAGGAGGGGCAGGCTTTGCCGCGGGGCGCGTCAAGGCCGACGACCTTGGCGGTGGGATCCGCCTTCAGGCCCTTGCCCTCGCCTTCGAGGAAGCCCGTAGCGATCAGGTGCTTTTCGATCACCCCACCAATCGCCGCAAGGATCGAGGGGATGTATTTGCCCTGAACCCAGGCGCCACCGCGCGGATCGAACACCGCTTTGAGTTCCTCGACCACGAAGGAGACATCGCCGCCGCGCCGGAACACCGCCGAGATCATCCGCGTCAGCGCCACGGTCCAGGCATAATGCTCCATGTTCTTGGAGTTGATGAAGACCTCGAACGGACGGCGGTGGCCGCCGACGATGATGTCGTTGATCGTCAGGTAAATGGCATGCTCGCTGTCGGGCCATTTGAGCTTGTAGGTGTGCCCTTCGAGCGACTGCGGACGGTCCAGCGGCTCGGACATATAGACCACCTCGGCCCCGGCCTCGCCGGTTTCCGTGGCCACCGAGGGGCTCTCGGCGGGGGTCTTGTCGGCGCTTTCCGAAACCGACAGCACCGAGCCGGTCACATCGTTCGGACGGTAGGTGGTGCAGCCCTTACAGCCGGTCTCATAGGCTTCCATATAGACGTCCTTGAAGCCTTCGAAGGAGATATCCTCGGGGCAGTTGATCGTCTTGGAGATCGAGCTGTCGATCCATTTCTGCGCCGCCGCCTGCATACGCACATGCTCGAGCGGGGCCAGCGTCTGGGCGTTGACAAAATAGTCGGGCAGTTCGGCGTCGCCAAACTTGTCGCGCCACATCTGCACGGCGTAATCGACCACCTCTTCCTCGGTGCGGGTGCCGTCTTTCTGCAGCACCTTGCGGGTGTAGGCATAGGCGAACACCGGCTCGATGCCCGACGACACGTTGCCCGCGTAGAGCGAGATGGTGCCGGTGGGCGCAATGGAGGTCAGCAGCGCGTTGCGGATGCCATGGGTGCGGATCGCCTCGCGCACGTCATCGTCCATTTGCTCCATATTGCCCGAAGCGAGGAACTTCTCGGCATCGAAGAGCGGGAAAGCGCCCTTCTCCTTGGCCAGTTCCACCGAGGCCAGATAGGACGCCCGCGCGATGCGCTTGAGCCAGCTTTCGGTCTGCGCCGCCGCCTCTTCCGAGCCGTAGCGCAGGCCCATCATCAGCAGCGCGTCGGCAAGGCCGGTGACGCCAAGGCCGATGCGGCGTTTGTTCTGCGCTTCCTCGGCCTGCTGCGGCAGCGGGAAGTTCGACGCATCCACGACGTTGTCCATCATGCGCACCGCGAGGGCCACCAGTTCGTCGAGCTTTGCCTCGGGGATCTCCGCGCCGGTCTCGAACGGCGTGTCCACCAGCCGCGCGAGGTTGATCGAGCCCAGCAGGCAGGCGCCATAGGGCGGCAGCGGCTGCTCGCCGCAGGGGTTGGTCGCGGCGATCTGCTCGATGTAGCTGAGGTTGTTGGCCTTGTTGATCCGGTCGATGAAGATCACGCCCGGCTCGGCGTAATCATAGGTGGCCTTCATGATCTTGTTCCACAGGTCGCGCGCCTTGACCGTGTGGTAGACCTTGCCATCGAACTGCAGATCCCACGAGCCATCTGCCTTCACCGCTTCCATGAAGGGATCGGTGACCAGCACCGACAGGTTGAACATGCGCAGCCGCGCGCTGTCGGCCTTGGCCGAGATGAACTGCTCCACATCCGGGTGGTCGCAGCGCATGGTGGCCATCATCGCGCCCCGGCGCGAGCCCGCCGACATGATCGTGCGGCACATGGCGTCCCAGACATCCATGAACGACAGCGGCCCCGAGGCGTCGGCGGCGACGCCCGCCACATGCGCGCCCTTGGGGCGGATGGTCGAGAAATCATAGCCGATGCCACCGCCCTGCTGCATGGTCAGCGCGGCCTCTTTCAGCATGTCGAAAATGCCCGACATGCTGTCGGGGATCGTGCCCATGACGAAGCAGTTGAACAGCGTCACCGAGCGCGCGGTGCCAGCGCCAGCGGTGATCCGACCCGCGGGCAGATACTGGAAGTCCTCGAGCGCGCCGTAGAATTTCGCTTCCCATGCGTCCGCATCCGTCTCGACCGAGGCGAGCGCGCGCGCGATGCGGCGCCAGCTGTCCTCGACGCTTTGGTCGATCGGGGTCCCGTCCGCTTCCTTGAAGCGGTATTTCATGTCCCAGATCTGTTCGGCGATGGGGGCGGCAAAGCGAGTCATGGCAGCAGACTTCCTTGTTGGCTCGTCGGATGGTGAGGCGCGGCGGCAGAGTCGCGCAGCAGGTGGCAGGCCGGAGGGACTATCGCCAGCGCCCAGCCGATGCAAGAACGCATGATACGAAAGGATACACGTTTTTTCACGGTAGTCCTACCACTGCTTGAAGCTCCTCTCGCAAAGGCTACAATATATATCCATCTTTTTCACGACTCCGTGGGGCACTGCGTGGCTCAGCATATCCATCTCATCAAGCTCAGCGTCGGCACTGAAAGCGTCAAGACATTGGCGGCATGGCAATCGGGCCGCGCGGCGCAGACCGCCGACGGCCTGCCCTGCCATGTCACCCGCATGTGGCCCAAGCGCGAGGCCGAGCTGCTGAACGGTGGCTCGATCTACTGGGTTTTCAAGCGGATGATCCAATGCCGGCAGCGCGTTCTGCGGCTCGACGAGGTGACCGGCAGCGACGGCACCCGCCATTGCGCGCTGGTGCTCGACCCGCAGATCCACCGCGTCGCCGCGGCGCCGCGCCGCCCGTTTCAGGGCTGGCGCTACCTCTCGCCCGAGGATGCGCCGCCCGATCTGACCGAGTCGCGCCCCGATGACGACGAGCTGCCGCCGGAACTGGCTGGCGCGCTGGCCGAGATCGGGATTCTCTGAGGCTCACGCCCGCAGCGTCAGCGCGTACCACAGATAGGCGGGCACCTCGCGCAGACCGGCACGGATCCGCCGCCCCGACAGCGCCACCTTCGGCGAGGCGCTGCGCAGCCCTCCGACCTGCCGCGCCAGCCCCAGCCGCCGCGCCGCCAGACGCGCGCGCGGCGCGTGAAACCCATCGGTGACAAGCACCACCTCCCCTGCCCCCATCTGCCGCAGCAGCGGCAGCGAGAAACGCAGGTTCTCCTCGGTGCTGGTCGACCGCGCCTCAAGGCAGATCGCCGCATCCGGCACCCCCGCTTCCCGGCAGAGCCTTGCGATCACCTCGGCCTCGGAGGGGCCATGCCGCCCAAGCCCGCCCGAGGCGAGCACCAGCGAAACCTCCCCTGCCCGCCAGAGCCGCGCGGCATGCAGCGCCCGCCGCTCCAGCGTCGGCGAGGGCCGCCCACCGGCCCAGACCGCCGCCCCCAGCACCAGCGCCACGCGCGGTGCGCCTTGCTGCGCCGCCATCTCAGGTCCCTTCTTCTCTTTCCAAATACGCCCGCCGGAGGCAGCCGCCAGCGCCGCGCCGGGCAAACGTCGGGGCGTATTTGAGGAACAATGAAGCATCCAGCCCGCAGGCGCCCAAAGAAAACGCCGCCGGGAAAAGCTCCCGGCGGCGCGATGCTCACGTCGCGGCGGCGATCAGTTCGGGATCTCGCCGGTCAGACCTTCGACGTAGAAATCCATGCCCGCAAGCACACCGTCTTCGGCCACTTCGCCTTCGGCCAGCCACGCCGAGCCGTCCTGCTTGTTGATCGGGCCGGTGAACGGGTGGTAGTCGCCCGCCGCGATATCGGCCTTCATCTTCTCGGCGGTGGCTTTCACGTCCTCAGGCACCGGGCCGGTGATCTCGCCGATGCCGACCATGCCGTCACCGATGCCCTGCCAGACGTTTTGGCTCTCCCAGGTGCCATCGACGATCGCCTGCACGCGGTCGATGTAGTAGGGCGCCCAATCGTCGATGATCGACGACAGCCGCGGCTCGGGGGCGTAGTCATACATGTCCGCCGCCTGACCGAAGCCGTAGCCGCCAGCCTTCTCCAGCACCGACAGCGGCGCGGTGGAGTCGGTGTGCGCCAGCACCACGTCGACGCCCTGATCGAGCAGCGCCTGCGTCGCATCCGCCTCTTTCGCCGGGTCGAACCAGGTCGACAGCCAGACCACCGACATCTCGACGTCCGGGTTGGCCTTCTTGGCGTGCAGGAACGACGAGTTGATGCCGCGGATCACTTCGGGGATCGGGAAAGAGCCGATGTAGCCGATCTTGTTCGACTTGGTCATCGCGCCAGCAAGATAACCGGTGACCGCGCGGCCTTCGTAGAAGCGCGCCGAATAGGCCGAGACGTTGTCGGCGGTCTTATAGCCGGTGGCATGCTCGAACTTCACGTCCGGGAATTTCGCCGCGACGTTGATCGTCGGGTCCATGTAGCCGAAGGAGGTGGTGAAGATCAGGTCCGCGCCCGACAGCGCCATCTGGGTCAGCACGCGCTCGGCATCGGCTCCCTCGGGCACGCTCTCCTGCTCGATCAGCTCGATCTGATCGCCGAAGTGCTCTTTCATCTTCATCGCGGATTCATGGTGGTGCTGCGACCAGCCGCCGTCGTTCACCGGACCGACGTAGACAAAGCCGATCTTCGGCACGTCCTGCGCAAAGGCCGGGGCGGCTGCAAGAGCAAGGCCAACGGCGGCCGAGGCAAGAAGCGTTCTGCGTTTCATTCTGTTCAGTCTCCCTGAGTTCAAACTGTATTCAATACCGTCCGGTTTCCCCAGATCAGGCCTGTGCCCCGCTTACGCGGAGGCGTGGAAAGAGCGCCCCAGCGATCCGGGCGCGCCATGCACCCCGCGGGCCGAGATGACGACCAGCACGATGATGGTGATCAGATAGGGCGACATCGACAGCAGCTCGACCGGCACATTGGTGCCCGCCGCCTGAAGGTTCAGCTGCAGCACGGTGACCCCGCCAAAGAGATAGGCGCCGATCAGCACCCCAAGCGGGCGCCAGCTGGCAAAGACGACGATGGCCAGCGCGATCCAGCCCGCGCCCGCGGTCATGCCTTCGGTCCATTGCGGCACGCGCACGAGGCTGACATAGGCGCCGCCGAGCCCCGCGCAGGCGCCGCCGAAGAAGATCGCCGCCATGCGCACCCGCACCACCTTGTAGCCAAGCGCATGGGCGCTTTCGTGGTCCTCGCCCACCGCGCGCAGGATCAGCCCGGCGCGGGTGTATTTCAGGAACGCCCAGACCCCCGCCACCAGCAGCAGGCTCACGTAGACCATGAAGTCATGGCGGAACAGCATCGGCCCCAGCACCGGGATCTCGGCCAGCCCGGGGATCCACAGCTTGCCCGGCCCCGGCGCGCGCACCCCCTCGAAAGAGGCGCCAACCAGCGCCGACAGCCCCAGCCCCACCAGCGTCAGCCCAAGGCCCGTCGCCACCTGATTGGACAGAAGATACTGGGTCAGAAACCCGAAACTCAGCGACAGCACCGCCGCGCCCAGAGCCGCGCCGGCAAAGCCCAGCACCGGCGAGCCGGTGCTCACCGCCACGGCAAAGCCGATCACCGCGCCGGTGATCATCATGCCCTCGACCCCGAGGTTCAGAACGCCGGCCTTTTCGACCACCATCTCGCCGATCGCCGCCAGCAGGATGGGCGTCGCCGAGACCATGATCGAGGCCACAAGAAGTACGGGATCCATCAGGCCAGCTCCCTCTTGGCAAAGCGGATGCGGTAATTGGTGAAGACATCGGTGGCCAGCAGGAAGAACAGCAGCATGCCCTGGAACAGCTGGATCGACGCGCCGGGCAGGCCGAGCATCAGCTGCGCCAGCTCACCGCCGATATAGGTCAGCGCCATCAACAGGCCCGCGAGCAGGATGCCCACCGGATGCAGCCGCCCGAGAAAGGCGACGATGATCGCGGTGAACCCATAGCCCGAGTTGAAATCGATGGTGATCTGCCCCGCCGGGCCGGTCACTTCGAACAGCCCCGCCATGCCCGCCAGCGCGCCGGAGATGCCGAGACACAGAAAGACGATGCGCGCCGGGCTGACTCCCGAAAAGCGCGCCGCCCGCGGTGCCTCGCCGGTGAGGCGGATGTTGAAGCCCTGAATATGCCGCGCCATCAGCACATAGGCGGCAATCACCGCGATTAGCGCGCTCACCACGCCCCAATGCAGGCCGGTGTTGGCGATCAGCTCGTCGTTGAACACCGCGGGCCATTGCTTGAAATTGCGCGAGCCGGGAAAGCCCATGCCTTCGGGGCTGCGCAGCCAGCCCGCCGAGGCCGAGGCGAGGATGTTCTCGGCCACATAGACCAGCATCAGCGACACGAGAATTTCATTGGTGCCGAATTTGGTCTTGAGGATCGCCGGGATCATCCCCCAGGCCCAGCCGCCGAGCGCGCCTGCGACCACCATCAGCGGGAACAGCAGCGCGCTTTCAGAGGGGTAGAAGGCCAGCCCCACCGCGGCGCCGGTGACCGCGCCCATGATGTATTGCCCCTCGGCACCGATGTTCCAGATACCGGCGCGGAAACCGATCGACAGGCCGATGGCGATGAGGATCAGCGGCCCGGCCTTCACCAGAAGCTGCGGCCGCGAATACCCGGCGAACTGCGGGTGAAACAGCGGATCCCAGAAGATCGTGCGGATCGCCTCCAGCGGCGGCTTGCCAAGGAGCGCGAACATGATGCCGCCCACCACCATGGTCAGCACCACCGCCAGCAGCGGCGTCACGATGGTCCAGAGCCGCGACGGCTGCGGGCGTTTTTCGAGGCGGATCATGCAAAGCCTCCCACCGGCGCCGCGCAGATGTCTGCGGCGCGCCATGCGTATTTGGAAAGAGAAGAAGCGGACGGCACTGCGCCGAAGATCAAAGCTTTAGGCTTCTTCTCTTCACAAATACGCATTTCCGCAGGCAGCCAAGCCGCGCCGCGCCGGAGGTCAGGCATCCACATGGGCCACCTCCATGTCATGCGCGCCGCCCATCATCAGGCCGATCTTTTCGATATCGAGCTCGGCGACCGCGCGGGAGGGCGAGAGCCGCCCCTCGTTGAGCGCCGCGAAACGGTCTGAGACTTCCATAAGCTCGTCGAGGTCCTGGCTGATCACGATGATCGCCGCGCCCTTGGCGGCGAGGTCGAGCAGCGCCTGCCGGATCGCCGCGGCGGCGGCGGCATCGACGCCCCATGTGGGCTGGTTGACCACGAAGACCTCGGGGTTCTGGGCGATCTCGCGCCCGACGACGAATTTCTGCAGGTTGCCGCCCGAGAGCGCCCGCGCCGCCGTGCCCGGCCCCGGGGTGCGCACGTCGAAGCGCTCGATCACCTCTTCGGCAAAGGCTTTGGCGCGTTTCCAGTCGATGAGCCCGCGCTGCACCAGCGACTCGCGCCGCGCGGCGGTGAGCACGGCGTTTTCGGTCAGGCTCATATTGGGCGCGGCGGCATGGCCCAGACGCTCTTCGGGGCCCGACAGCAGCCCCGCGTCGCGGCGGCCGATGGGGCCGGTGCGGCTGATGTCCTCGCCCTTGAAGAAGATCGTGCCCCCAGGCGCCAGCCGCTCGCCCGAGAGCGCCATCAGCAACTCGTCCTGACCGTTGCCCGCGACCCCGCCGATCCCCAGCACCTCGCCGGCGCGCACCTCCAGCGAGACCTCGCGCAGCGGTGTGCCGAAAGCGCCGGGGGCGGGCAGCGACAGACCCTTGGTGCTGAGCAGCACCTCGCCCTTTGCGCCGCCACGCGCCGCGGGCGTGTCGAAGCTCGCGCCGACCATCAATTCCGCCATCTGCCGGGCGGTGACGTCGCGCGGCACGATGGTGGCCACGTTGCGGCCCCGCCGCAGGATCGAGGCGGTGTCACAAAGCGCGCGGATTTCCTCGAGCTTGTGCGAGATATAGAGGATCGAGGTGCCCTCCGAGCGCAGCTTGTTCAGCGTCTCAAAGAGGATCTCAACTTCCTGCGGGGTGAGCACCGAGGTCGGCTCGTCCATGATCAGCAGACGCGGGTTCTGCAGCAGGCAGCGGATGATCTCGACCCGCTGCCGTTCGCCCGCCGACAGCGTGCCGACGGTGCGCGTGGGATCGAGCGGCAGGCCGTAGGTTTCCGACACCTCGCGGATCTGCCGCGCCAGATCGCGGGGCTTCGGCGGGTTCTCCATGCCGAGCGCCACGTTCTCGGCCACGTCCAGCGCCTCGAAGAGCGAGAAATGCTGGAACACCATGGCGACGCCCGCGCGGCGTGCGTCCGAGGGTTTGCCCGGCGCATAGGCGGCGCCATCCATCAGCATCTCGCCGCTGTCGGGCTTCACCAGCCCGAAGATCATCTTCACCAGCGTCGATTTGCCCGCGCCGTTCTCGCCGAGCAGCGCGTGGATCTCGCCCTTGTCGATGTCGAAGGAGACATCGTCATTGGCCACGACACCGGGATAGGCCTTGGTCAGGCCCCGGATGCTGAGAAGTGTGTCCTGCACGCCGTCCCCTCCCCCTTTTTTTGCCCCAATAGCTGTCCGGCCACGCCGATGGCAATCGCCTGCGGGTGTCGTCCGTAGATTTTTTGACCAATTGGACAAGTTATGCGCGCGATTTGCGCATCGCCATGTCCAAGCGCCTGCAGCCGCTTGCGAAACCGCGCCCATTTTGTCTCGGAGCCGATCAGCCCGGCGAAACCGAAATCATGGCTGAGAAGCGCGTGGCAGAGCGCGAGGTCAAGCTCGTGGCTGTAGGTGAGGATGAGGTGATCGGCGTCCTTGGGCGCATGCGGCACCGCCAGCGCCGGATCGGCGGCGGGCAGCACGGTGACGCCCTGGGGCACCTCATCCGGAAAGCGCTCGGGACCGGTATCGACCCAGGTGATCGCCAGATCGGGCAGCGGTGCCATCACGCCCACCATGGCGCGGCCCACATGGCCTGCGCCCCAGATCCACAGCTGCCGCGCCGGGCGCGCCAGCGGCTCGACCATCCAGCCCTGCACCAGTTGCGACTCGGGCGGCTTGCCCTGCGCGCGGGCGCGGTCGATCAGGCGCTGCACCGCAAGCGGGCGCGCGCCTTCGCCGCGGGCGATGATCTCGGCCCCCTCCAGCGCCGCCAGCGCCGCCGCGTCGAACACCTCGGTCCAGAGCGTCACCGCGCCGCCGCAGCATTGCCCCAGCCCCGGGCCGAGCGGGTGGCGGCTGAGCCCCGGCGCGCGCAGCGCCTGCTCTGCCGCCATAAGCTCCAGCGCGCCGCCGCCAATGGTGCCGCTCTGGCGCAGCGTGCCGCCGTCGTTCCAGACCAGCATGGCGCAGCCCACCTCGCGCGGGGCCGAGCCCGCCACTTCGGCGATCACCACGCGGGCGACCCGGCCATGCGCCGCGACCGCTGCGCGAAGGGCGTCGAGGTCAAAGCCCATTCTGCACGCTCCGCACCGCATCCAGCACCGCCTCGGGCGTCGCCGGGGCACGCAGGTCGGGATAGGCCTCGCCGCAGGCCGCCACCGCATCCGACAGCGCAAGGAAGGCCGAGATGCCCAGCATGAAGGGCGGCTCGCCCACCGCCTTGGAGCGATAGATGGTCTCTTCCACGTTGTGCCCGTCCCAGAGCGCCACGTTGAACACATCCGGCCGGTCCGAGCAGGCGGGGATCTTGTAGGTCGAGGGGGCATGGGTGCGCAGCGCGCCCTTGCCGTCCCAGACCAGTTCCTCGGTGGTGAGCCAGCCCGCGCCCTGCACATAGCCGCCCTCGATCTGGCCGATATCCAGCGCCGGGTTCAGTGAGGCGCCGCAGTCGTGCAGGATGTCGGCGCGCAGGATGCGGTATTCGCCGGTGAGCGTGTCCATGACCACCTCGGTCACCGCCGCGCCATAGGCGAAGTAGAAGAACGGCCGCCCCTGCCCGCGCACACGGTCCCAGTCGACCTTGGGCGTCTTGTAATAGCCCGTGGACGAGAGCGAGACGCGGCCCTGATAGCACAGCACCGCCGCCTCTTCGAAGCTGAGGTCGGTGCCGCCCACATGCACCATGCCGCCCTCGAAACGCACGTTCTCGGGCAGGTCCTGATGGAGTTCGGCCAGATGCGCGGCCATACGGTCGCGGATCGTGTCGCAGGCGGCCTTCACCGCCATGCCGTTGAGGTCCGAGCCCGAAGAGGCCGCGGTGGCCGATGTGTTGGGCACCTTGCCGGTGTCGGTGGCGGTGATCTTCACCATCTCCAGCGGCACGCCGAAGCGTGCGGCGGCCACCTGCGCGACCTTCTGAAACAGCCCCTGCCCCATCTCGGTGCCGCCGTGGTTCAGCTGGATCGAGCCGTCCTGATAGACATGCACCAGCGCCCCGGCCTGATTGAGATGGGTGAGCGTGAAGGAGATGCCAAACTTCACCGGCGAGATGGCGATGCCCTTTTTCAGCAGCGGGCTGGCCTTGTTCCACTCGGCAATGGCGGCGCGGCGGGCGGCGTAATCGCTGCTCTGCTCCAGCTTCTCGGTCAGCGCGCCGAGGATGAAATCCTCGACCGGCTGACCATAGTGGGTCTGCTGCGGGGCCTCGGGAGCCCGCGTCGGGTGCTGCGCGCCCTCGCCCGCATCGGCTCCGGCGAGCGCCCCGCGCGAGGCCAGATCGTCGCTGTCGTCATGTGCCAGCGGCTCTGTCCCCGCGGGGACATCCTCCTCAGCCGTCCCCGCGGGGACGAGGTCGGCGTAGTAGTTGCGGCGGCGCAGCTCAGCCGGGTCCATCTTCAGGTGATGCGCCACATGATCCATCACCCGCTCGATACCGAACATGCCCTGCGGGCCGCCAAAGCCGCGATAGGCGGTGGCGCTTTGCATATTGGTCTTGAGCCGGTGGCTCTCGACCCGCATGGCCGGGATGTCATAGGCGTTGTCGGCGTGCAGCATGGCGCGGTCGGCCACGGCCAGCGACAGGTCCTGCGCCCATCCGCAGCGGGTGTACTGGGTGAAATCCACCGCCCGCAGACGACCCTCTTCGTCGAAACCGACGGTATAATCGATCCGGAAGTCATGGCGCTTGCCGGTGATCATCATGTCGTCGTCGCGGTCGTAGCGCAGCTTGGCCGGACGCCCGGTCTCATGCGCCGCCACGGCGCAGGCGATGGCCAGCGCGTTGCCCTGACTTTCCTTGCCGCCAAAGCCGCCGCCCATGCGCCGGGTTTCGACCCGCACCGCGTGCATCGGCAGGTGCAGCGCGTGGGCGACCTTGTGCTGAATCTCGGTGGGGTGCTGGGTGGAGCTGGAGACCAGCAGATCGCCGTTTTCCTGCGGCAGCGCCAGCGCCGCCTGCCCTTCGAGATAGAAATGCTCTTGCCCGCCCATCTCGAGCGAGCCGCTGAGCGTGATCGGCGCGGCCTTGAGCGCTTCGGCGGTGTCGCCCTTCTGCCAGAGGATCGGCCCCTGCTCGAAGCGGCTGTCCGCCGCCAGCGCCTGCTCGATGGTCAGGATCGGCTCGCGTTGGTCATAGGTGATCTTGGCCAGCCGCGCCGCCTTGCGCGCGGCAAGATGGCTGGTGGCGGCCACAAGGAAGATCTGCTGCCCCAGATAGTGGATGGTGCCGTCCGACAACAGCGGCTCGTCGTGCAGCGAGGCCGAACAGTCGCAATCCGACGGCAGGTCCTTCGCCTCCCAGACCTTCACCACGCCGGGAGCGGCGCGGACGGCAGAGAGGTCGATGGAGGTGATCGTCCCGGCGGCGATGGTCGACAGACCAAACGCCAGATGCAGGCAATCCGCCGGCAGCGGGATGTCGTCGATATAGCGGGCCTTGCCCGAGACATGCAGCGGCGCCGCGTCATGCGGCAGAGGTTTCGTCACGCTCATGCGGTCACCTCGCGCACGTCAGTCGCCGCGCCGAGATCGGCCAGCAGGTAGCGGGTCAGCATGTTGCGCGCGGCGTTGAGCCGGTATTCGGCGCTGGCGCGCATGTCGGACATCGGCTGGTAGTCCTGCGTCCAGGCTTCCCACGCGGCGATCACCGCATCGTCGCTCCACGGCTGGCCGATCAGCGCCGCCTCGACCTTTGAGGCGCGCTTGGGGATCCCCGCCATGCCGCCAAAGGCGATGCGCGCCTCGGTGATCACGCCCGCTTTGGTGCGGATCACGAAGGCACCGCAGGCTGCCGAGATGTCCTGATCGAAGCGTTTCGACAGCTTGTAGACGCGCAGCCGGTCGTCCTGCCGCGGAATGCTGACGGCCTCGACGAACTCGCCGGGCGCGCGATCCTGCTTGCCGTACTCGAGGAAGAACGCCTCGAGCGGCACCTCGCGCCGGACATCGCCCTTGCGCAGATGCAGCGTGGCGCCCAGCGCGATGAGCACCGGCGGGTTGTCCCCGATGGGCGAGCCGTTGGCGATATTGCCGCCGATGGTTGCCGCCGCCCGCACCTGCGCCGAGCCATAACGGCGCAGCATCTCGGCATAGCTGGGGAAATGCTCTTTCATCAGCACCAGCACGCGGTCCATGGTGACCCCTGCGCCGATGCGTATCGCATCATCGGTGACCTCGATCTGCTGCAGATCGGCGCAGCGGTGCAGGAAGATCACCTGATCAAGCTCGCGCAGCTGCTTGGTGACCCAGAGGCCGACGTCGGTGGCACCCGCCACCAGCGTGGCATCGGGGCTCTGTTCGTAGAGGCGCGCCAGCTCATCCGCGCTTTCGGGGGCGGAAACTGCCGAAGGGTGGCTGTCTGCCCCCCGCTCGGCTGCGCCGAGCCCCCCCGAGGATATTTGCGCCAAGAGGAAGTCCCGGTCGGCCATCCAGTCCGGCACGGGCGCGCTTTCGGCGGCCTCGGCGGCGCGGATGATCGGCGCATAGCCGGTGCAGCGGCAGAGGTTGCCCGCCAGCGCGTCATCATGCCCGGTGTCGCCGTTGAGATGGGCCGTGGCCATGGAAACCACGAAGCCCGGCGTGCAGAAACCGCATTGCGAGCCGTGGTGATCGACCATCGCCTGCTGCACCGGGTGCGGCGTGCCATAGGGGCCCGCGATGCCCTCGACCGTGCGCAGCGCCTTTCCGTCAAGCTGCGGCAGGGAGAGGATGCAGGCGTTGACCGCCCGCGATCCCTGCGCGTCGGTGACCATCACCGTGCAGGCACCGCAGTCGCCTTCGTTGCAACCTTCCTTGGTGCCGCGCAGCCCGCGTTCTTCGCGCAGCCAGTCGAGCGCCGTGCGCGTCGGGCAGACGTCGCGCAGCACGACCTTTTCCCCGTTCAGAAGAAAGGAGATGTCCATGTTGATGACCTGCCGCCTTACCATGATCACATCCCCGCTGCGCGCTCTCGATGCGGCGTAGAAAGCGCGCGGATTATTATCGCTTTGGACGTAAGGCTAGGCGCGGCGCTTCGCGCTTGGCAAGGAAAAACTGCCCGTTTCGCAGGCAACGCCGCGCAAAGCTGCGTTGAATTCCCCCAGAAAACACGGTGATTTGCCGCATATGCGGGCACTTTGCGTAAATTTAAGGCTGTGCGTTGATCAGGGGCGCGTCAGAAACTCTGTGAGACTGCGGATCGCCGAGGTCATGCCAAGGATCGAGTTGTGATCGCCCTGCTCGAGAAGGTCCAGCTGTGCTTTGGGCAGGGCCTGCGCGAGATCGCGGGCGTCGGCGGATGGCGCGGCGAAATCATGCCGCGCGTGCAGCACCAGCGCAGGCTCGGTCCGCGCCTCCACCAAGGAGCGCCACGGGGTGTCAGGCCGGTAGGGTCCGCAAAGCTGGCTCACCCGGCGCTCAAAGGCTGCGAGGCAGCGCCCCGATATCCCATATTGCGTGGCCCCGAGCCGCATCAGCTTCATCAGGTCCACCGGCGTCGAGATCAGAGCGAACCGCTGGCAGGAAAACCCTTCGGCCATGGCGAAGAGCAGCCCGCTGGCCGAAACGCAATGCGCCGCCACCGCGTCATAGGGGCCGTGGCTGTCGCCGCATTGGTGGATCGCCCGGACAATCTCGACCAACCCGCAGCGCGTGCGGCCTTTGCGCAGATGGCCGGGCAGCACCAGCAGATCGACCTGCGCCCCGCTGCGGCGCAGGCTGGCCACCAGCCGGACGAACTGCCGCGCGTGCCCGTCATGGCCCGGCACGATCAGCACCCGCCGCGTCGCAGCCGCCTTGCCCGACGCGGGGTAGCGCAGCACCGCCATGTCTTTTCCGAGCGGCAGCAGCCGCGCCTCCCGGCGGGTCTTTTCGGGATCGAGATAGGATGGGGAGCTCATATAGCGGCCAGCGAGGAACCGTCCGGTCAGCCCCGGCAGCAGCCGCGCGGCCAGCGCCAGCGCCTGACGTCTGCGCCCAGTTGCCGGAACATCGGGAGCGACGGCGGACGCTGGCTGCGTCTGCGCGCCCTGCACCTCATAGCCTGCCATCGCGTTCTTCACCGTCACTCGTCACTCACTGGGTATCGCGTTAAATTGATTGCGCCAACAGGGGCAGTGTCGCAAATCATTTCGCCGGAAATGGGGCGGGAAGTTTGCGCAAATGTGGATTTGCATAACCGATTTGAGGCATCGCCTTTGGGAGCGCCACTGGGAGCGCCTCTGGCACCAGCCGGTCAAAGTTCGGCGCCCTGGCCACGGCGGCTCTTTCGCGCGGCGCACGGGCGCAATACTCTGCCCTCATGAGCGATCCCCGATTCATCCACCTCCGCGTCCATACCGAATACTCCCTGCTTGAAGGGGCCGTGCGGCTGAAGAAGCTGCCAGGCCTCTGCGAGGCCATGGAAATGCCCGCCGTGGCGGTGACGGACACCAACAACCTCTTTTCGGCGCTGGAGTTTTCGGTGACCGCCAGCGGCGCTGGCGTGCAGCCGATCATCGGCTGTCAGGTCGATCTACGCTACGTCGAGCCGGTTCCGGGTGAAAAGCCCAAGAGCCCCGCCCCCATCGTGCTGCTGGCGCAGAATGAGCGCGGTTACGAGAACCTGATGAAGCTCAACTCCTGCCTCTACCTGCGCGGCGACGGGCAGGAGGCGCATGTGACGCTGGAGGAGCTCGAGACCTATGGCGCGGGGCTGATCTGCCTTTCGGGTGGCCCCGACGGCCCCATTGGCCGGCACCTGCGCGAGAACCACCGCGCCGCGGCGCAGACGCTGCTGACCCGGCTGCATCAGATTTACGACGACCGGCTTTACGTCGAGCTGCAGCGCCACCCCGGAGAGAATGGCCTGCCGCCCGAAGAGCGCATCGCCGAGCGCGGCCATGTGGAGATGGCCTATGAGATGGGCCTGCCGCTGGTCGCCACCAACGACGTCTATTTCCCCAAGGCCGAGATGTATGAGGCGCATGACGCGCTGATCTGTATTTCCGAGGGGGCCTATGTCGACCAGCAGGAGCCGCGCCGCCGCCTGACGTCGCAGCACTACCTCAAGAGCCCGCAGGAGATGGCGACGCTGTTCGCCGACCTGCCCGAGGCCATCGAGAACACCGTCGAGATCGCCAAGCGTTGCGCCTTCATGGCCTATCGCCGCGACCCGATCCTGCCGAAATTCGCCGACGACGAGGTCGAGGAACTGCGGCGGCAGGCCAACGAAGGCTTGCAGGCGCGTCTGGCGGTGATCCCGCATGCGGTCTCGGTCGAGGAGTACCAGAAGCGGCTCGACTTCGAGCTTGGCATCATC
Source organism: Salipiger sp. PrR002 (assembly GCF_010500775.1). Classification (NCBI taxonomy): domain Bacteria; kingdom Pseudomonadati; phylum Pseudomonadota; class Alphaproteobacteria; order Rhodobacterales; family Roseobacteraceae; genus Salipiger; species Salipiger sp. PrR002. The sequence continues at coordinate 25,663 of NZ_JAAGOU010000036.1, read as the reverse complement.
GAGGGCATGGGCTTTCCCGGCTACTTCCTGATCGTTGCCGACTTCATCAAATGGTCGAAGGACAACGACATTCCCATCGGTCCGGGCCGCGGCTCGGGCGCGGGCTCGCTGGTTGCCTATGCGCTGACCATCACCGACCTCGACCCTTTGCGCTACTCGCTGCTGTTCGAGCGCTTCCTCAACCCCGAACGTGTGTCGATGCCCGACTTCGACATCGACTTCTGCATGGACCGGCGCGAGGAAACGATCCGCTACGTGCAGGAGAAATACGGGCGCGACAAGGTGGGGCAGATCATCACCTTCGGCGCGCTGCTGTCCAAGGCCGCCGTGCGCGACGTGGGCCGGGTGCTGCAGATGCCCTATGGGCAGGTTGACCGGCTGTCGAAGATGATCCCCGTCGAGGGCGTCAAACCCGTCTCTATCGAGAAGGCGCTGCAGGATGAGCCGCGGCTGCGTGAAGAGGCGCGCAACGAAGAGGTCGTCGACCGGCTGCTGACCTATGGCCAGCAGGTCGAGGGGCTGCTGCGGAACGCCTCGACCCACGCCGCGGGCGTGGTGATCGGCGACCGCCCGTTGGATCAACTGGTGCCGCTCTATCAGGATCCGCGCTCGGACATGCCCGCCACCCAGTTCAACATGAAGTGGGTAGAACAGGCGGGTCTGGTGAAGTTCGACTTCCTTGGCCTGAAGACGCTGACGGTGATCCAGAACGCGGTGAACCTGATCCTGAAGTCGGGGCGCCCGATCCATGTCGCCGCCGATGGCGCAGAGCTTTACGATCCGCCCGAGGGCGCGGAAAACCAGATGAACCTCATCCCGCTGGATGACGAGAAGACGTATGAGCTCTACTCGGCGGCCAAGACGGTGGCGGTGTTCCAGGTGGAAAGCTCGGGCATGATGGATGCCCTCAAGCGCATGAAGCCCACCTGTATCGAGGACATCGTGGCGCTCGTGGCGCTCTACCGCCCCGGCCCGATGGAGAACATCCCGGTCTATTGCGAGGTGAAGAACGGGCTGCGCGAGATCACCTCGGTGCACCCGTCGATCGACCACATCCTTGCCGAGACGCAGGGAATCATCGTCTATCAGGAACAGGTGATGCAGATCGCGCAGGAGATGGCGGGCTACTCGCTCGGCGGCGCCGACCTGCTGCGCCGCGCCATGGGCAAGAAGATCAAGGAGGCGATGGACGCCGAGCGCCCGAAATTCGAGAAAGGCGCGGCTGAGAACGGCGTCGACAAGAAGAAGGCCACCGAGGTCTTCGACCTTCTGGAGAAATTCGCCAACTACGGCTTCAACAAATCGCACGCGGCGGCCTATGCGGTGGTGTCCTACCAGACCGCTTGGCTGAAGGCGAACCACCCGGTGGAGTTCATGGCGGGCGTCATGAACTGCGATATCCACCTGACCGACAAGCTCGCCGTGTATTTCGACGAGACGAAGAACGGGCTGAAGCTGCCCTATGTGCCGCCCTGCATCAACCGCTCGCAGGCGAGCTTCGACGTGGTCGAGGGCGAACTGGTCTATGCGCTCGGCGCGCTGAAGAACGTCGGCCTTGATGCCATGCGGCTGGTGGTCGAAGGGCGCGGCGACACGCCCTTCACCACGCTCTTTGACGTGGCGCGGCGGGTCGATCTGAAGCGCGTCGGCAAGCGCCCGATGGAGATGATGGCCCGCGCCGGTGTCTTCGATCAGCTCGACAAGAACCGCCGCCGGGTGTTCGACAGCCTCGATGCGCTGGTCGCCTATTCTGCCGCGATCCACGAGCAGAAGGCGTCGGCGCAGGTCTCGCTGTTTGGTGAGGCCGGGGATGACCTGCCCGAGCCGCGGCTTTCGCCGGTGCCCGACTGGCTGCCCGCAGAGCGGCTGTCGGAAGAGTTCAAGGCCATCGGCTTTTACCTGTCGGGCCACCCGCTCGACGATTACATGCCCGCGCTGAAGCGGCGCGACGTGATGACCCTCGAAGAGGCGACCAACAAGGCGCGCGGCGGTCCCTGCATCGCCAAGCTGGCGGGCGTTGTCGCCGGGCGGCAGGAGCGCAAATCGGCCAAGGGCAACCGCTTTGCCTTTGCGCAGCTGTCGGACCCCACGGGCGCCTATGAGGTGACGCTCTTCTCTGAGACGCTGGAGAAGAGCCGCGAGTTTCTCGAGACCGGCTCGAAGGTGGTGATCACCGTCGAGGCCACGATGGAGAGCGACCAGCTCAAGCTGCTGGCGCGCTCTGTGGGGCCGGTCGAGCAGGTGGTTGCGGGCGCCGGGGCCACGGGGCTGAAGATCTGGATCGAGGGCGCGGGGGCGATCAACCAGATCGCTTCGGTGCTGAGCCGCGCCGCCGAACAGATGCCCAAAGCCGGGCGCGGGCCGATCCGGCTCTGCCTTGCCGACAACGGGCTGCCCGGCGAGGTCGAGATGGACTTGCAGCAGGACTTCCCGGTGACTCCCGAGATCAAGGGCGCGGTGAAATCGCTGGGCGGGGTGCTGGCGGTCGAGGACTTCTGAGCCCCGACCCTCGGCGCGCCGCCGCCGATTTTCTGCGCGGCACAAAGGGTTTGTGGATTTGGCCCCGGCCAAAGGTTAAACGAAGGTTAAAGTTTTCGGCGCCATTACGGCATCGCAAACACCCTCGCCAGACCTCAGCCGGGAGACCGCTTTTGCACCGCCCTGCCCTGACTTCACGCTTTGGAGGCCTTGGCTGCGGCCTCGCACTGGCGGCGCTGGCCGCCTGCAGTGAGACGCGCGACGTGCCGCGCCTGTCCGAGGTCGAACTGGCCGAGGACGCCGGTGAGAGCGCCGCGCTGCCCTCGGAAGCCGAACTGACCGAAGACGGTGGATTTCTGGAAAGCACACAGACCCCCGCGCGCCGCGCCCAAACGGCGCCGCAGGGCGGGCTGCTTGGCTGGCTCGGCGGCAGGGCCAGCGCGGCAAAGGCGGGCAGCGGGCCGGATGCGCAGCAGGTGCCCTTTGGCACCGCCCTGCCCTATGGCGAGATCGCGCGGGTCTGCGGCGTGCCGGGCCGGCAGCTTGGCGTTCCGGTGGCGCAATACCCCGAGAACCGCCGCGGCTATGTGCTTTATGACAGCCGCCCCGGAACCACGGCAGCGCGGGCGCTTTATATCACCGGCTTCGACGATGGCTGCGCGCGGCAGGTGACCGGCGCGCTGGCGCTTTTCGGCGCGCCGCAGTTGCACGAGGAGTTGCGCTATGGGCTGGCGGGGCACACGCTGCCCAGCGGACCGGTGCAGGGCGCCTATGAGACGGTGAAGGCCGAGGTCTGCCGCGTCTCCAGCGGCAAGCCCTGTGGCCGCGCGATGACCCGGCTGGCGCGCGATACCGCCTTCCTCAGCGTCTATCCGACCTTCGGCAGCGCCTCATATGTGAACATGCTGCTGCACGACGGGCAGGTGGTCGCACTCGAACGGCACTGAGCCGCGCGGTGTTCAAGTCGCGCTCAGTCGTGTTCAGCCCCGCTCAGTAGTGCGGCGGCCGCTCGTCGCCGATGACCACGCCGCCGCCACCGTCGGTCTCGCGCTCGGCCTCGCGTTCGAGCAGCATCTGCACCCGGTATTGCAGCAGGGCGATATCCTTGTCCTGCCGCGCCACGGTCTCGGACAGATCATCCACCGCGCGCAGAAGATGCGCGATGCGTTCCTGCAGGCTTTCCAGTTCTTGCGACATGGCAGCGCCTCCTTCGGCAAATGGGTGGCGGTTTCCTTTGGGCTGCAGATAGGCAGAGAGACCGGCGGAGTCCATGGGCGGCAGGTGTTGAGGTGGAGGCGCTGGGGTTTGGGGGCGCTGCCCCCTCTTCGCTGCGCGAATTCACCCCCGGCGTATTTGGAAAGAGAAGAAGCGGGAGCGCGGGCCGCGTCCGAACGCCGCAGGCGGGCACGCGCGGCGGGCGCGGCGTTGCGCCGGGCGGTGCCGGGGATTAACGCTCGACCTGCCGGACGGGCGGTTCGCGGGAGGGTGCCGCCGCGCGCCGCGCAAGAGACCGCGTCAAATCCATAGGTGCCTCCCGTGATCCTGCGCAAACGTCCCGGCCTGCTCGGGCTTTTCTTCGTTCTCAAGGGCTCGGTGGTCCAGAAAATCTGGATCCAGCTGCTGGCCGTGGTGCTGATCTCGATCGCCGTGGTTTTCGCGCACCGCCAGTTTCCCGGCCTCGTGCCGTCGCTCGATCCGGCCCCCTTCGCGCTGATTGGCATCGCGCTGTCGATCTTCCTGAGCTTCCGCAACGGTGCCTGCTATGACCGCTGGTGGGAGGCGCGCAAGCTTTGGGGGCTGATGATCCAGACCGCCCGCGACCTGCTGCGCCAGACGGTGATGATCGAGGGCACGCAGGAACGCCGTGCGCTGCTTTTGGCGATCGTCCGCTTCGCCAAACGCGCCGGACAGCAGCTCCGCGGCGGCGGCGCGGGACAGAGCCCCGAGACCGCCGATGCGGCGCTCACCGAGGCCGGGCGCATTGTCTCGACGCTGGAGCGCAGCGGCGCGCTTACGCAGGTCGAGACGCTGGTGCTGCACGAGAGCCTGTCGCGCATGGCGCAAGCGCTGCTTGGCTGCGAGCGGCTGGCCAGCACGCCGGTGCCTTTCGCCTATTCGCTGCTGCTGCACCGCACCGCCTATATCTACTGCATCATCCTGCCCTTCGGCTTCGCCGACACGCTGGGCTGGATCGCGCCGCTGGCGACCGGGCTTGTGGCCTATGCGTTCTTCGGCCTCGACGCGCTGGCCGAGGAACTGGAAGAGCCCTTTTCGGACAAGCAGAACGCCATGCCGCTCACGGCCTATGCCACCACCATCGAGATCGCGCTGCGCGGCGGGCTGGGCGATACGGACCTGCCGCCGCCGCCAAAGGCCGTGGACTTCGTGCTGCGCTGACCGCCCTAGCCGGGGAATTGCCGCGAGAGGCGGGGCTTTGCTTGCTCCTTGCGGGCCGAGCGGCTATGGGGAGCGCGCAATCTGGACAGCCGGAGCGAGGCCATGGCCAAGGAAAAGAAAGCCCCCCGCCCCCGGGCGCAAACGCCCAAGGGGTTCCGCGACTATTTCGGCACCGAGGTGACCGAACGCGCAGAGATGCTGCATACCATCGCCGGGGTCTATCATCGCTACGGCTTCGAGGCGCTGGAAAGCTCTGCCGTGGAGACCGTCGAGGCGCTCGGCAAGTTCCTCCCGGATGTGGACCGTCCGAACGAGGGGGTCTTTGCCTGGGAAGACGATGACGACGGCTGGGTGGCGCTGCGCTATGACCTGACGGCGCCGCTGGCGCGTGTCTACGCCCAGCACCGCAACGACCTGCCGACCCCCTACCGGCGCTATGCCATGGGGCCGGTCTGGCGCAATGAAAAGCCCGGACCGGGCCGCTTCCGCCAGTTCTATCAGTGCGATGCGGATACCGTGGGCGCGCCCTCGGTGGCCGCCGATGCCGAGATCTGCGCGATGCTGTCGGACACTCTGGAAGAGGTCGGCATTCCGCGCGGCGACTATCTGGTGCGGGTCAACAACCGCAAGGTTCTGAACGGCGTGCTCGAGACCATGGGCCTGTCGGATGACGCGCAGCAGCAGGCGGTGCTGCGCACCATCGACAAGTTCGACAAGGTCGGCGAGAGCGGCGTGCGCGAGCTTTTGGGCAAGGGACGCCTCGACGCCTCGGGCGCCTATATCGACGGCGTGGGCCTTTCCGACGATCAGGCGGCGCCGGTGCTGGCCTTCCTGACCTCCAAGGGCGCGGACGCGGGTGCAACGCTCGCCAATCTGCGCGCCGCCATTGGCGGCTCGGCAGTGGGCGCCGAAGGTGTCGACGAGCTGGAGCAGATCGCCACGCTGCTGGACGCGGGCGGCTATGGCTCGAGCCGTATCGAGATCGACCCGTCGGTGGTGCGCGGCCTCGGCTATTACACCGGCCCGGTGTTCGAGGCAGAGCTGACCTTCGAGATCCTCGACGAGAAAGGCCGCAAGCGGCAGTTCGGCTCGGTCTCGGGCGGTGGGCGTTACGACGATCTGGTCAAGCGCTTCACCGGCCAGTCGGTGCCCGCGACGGGCGTGTCGATCGGTGTCGACCGGCTGCTCGCCGCGCTGCGCGCCAAGGGCCGCATCGGCGGCACCGCGCAGGGCCCGGTGGTGGTGACCGTGATGGATAAGGCGCGCATGGCCGACTATCAGGCGATGGTCGCCGAGCTGCGCAACAACGGCATCCGCGCCGAAGTCTACCTCGGCAACCCGAAGAACTTCGGCAACCAGCTCAAATACGCCGACAAGCGCGAGTCGCCCGTGGCCGTCATCGAGGGCGGCGACGAGAAAGAGCGCGGCGTGGTGCAGATCAAGGACCTGATCCTCGGCGCGAAGCTGGCGCAGAGCGCCAGCCTTGAAGAGTGGAAGGAACGGCCCTCGCAATACGAGGTGCCGCGCGATCAGCTGGTCGCCAAGGTGCGCGAGATCCTGAACCAATGGGCGTGAGCATGGCTGCCGAAAAGGCCGAAGCGGAACGGCTGAAGTCGGTCTTCGCCGAGGCCGGGGCGCTGCCGCTCGACTGCGCGATCATGCAATCGGCCGAGACGCTGCTGGACCTCTACGGCGAGGATATCCGTGCCCGCGCCTATGTGACCCACGATCCGAACCGCGGCGAGGTCATGCTGCGCCCCGACTTCACCGTGCCGGTGGTCGAGATGCACATGAGCCACGGCGCCGAGCCCGCCCGCTATACCTACGCCGGTGAGATTTTCCGGCGGCAGGAAGAGCACCCCGAGCGCCCGTCTGAGTATTTTCAGGTGGGTTACGAGGTGTTTGACCGGGGTGATCAGGCGCAGCTCGATGCCGAGGTCTTCGGCCTGTTCGCGGAAGTGCTGCAGCCCTATGCGCTGCGCCCGGTGACCGGCGATATCGGCATTCTCACCGCTGCCGTGGCGGGGCTGCAGACCTCGCAGGCGCGCCGCGACGCGCTGCTGCGGCACATCTGGCGCCCGCGCCGGTTCCGCGCGCTGCTCGACCGGTTCTCGGGCAAGACCCCGGTGCCCGCGCCGCGCGCCGCGATGCTGGCGCAGGCGGACCCGATGGCCAAGGCCGGTCCGGTGATCGGCATGCGCTCCGAGCGCGAGATCGCCGAGCGCATCGCCGCGCTGCGCGCCGATGCCGCCGAACCGCCGCTGCCCCGCGCGCAGGTGGAACTGATCGACGCGGTGCTGGCCGTGCGCGAGACTTGCTCTTTCGCGCTTGAGCATCTGCGCGACATCGCCGTGGACATGCCCGCTCTGCTGCCCGCGCTCGAGACCTTCGAGCGCCGCTGCGAGGCGCTGTCGGCCCGCGGCGTCGACGTGGCCGAGCTGGACTTCGAAGCCAGCTATGGCCGCAGTTCGATGGAATATTACGACGGCTTCGCCTTTGGCTTCGTCTGCGAGAGCCGTCCCGACCTGCCCCCCATCGCCACCGGCGGGCGCTATGACGCGCTGACCCGGCGGCTTGGCGGCGGTCAGGAGATTCCGGCGGTGGGCGGTGTGATCCGTCCGGGCATCCTTCTGGAGGTGGCGAAATGAGCATCAAGCTTGGCGTGCCCTCCAAGGGCCGACTGATGGAGAAGACTTTCGACTGGTTCGGCGCGCGCGGCGTACAGTTGTCGCGCACCGGCTCCGAGCGGGAATACGCCGGGGCCGTCGAGGGCGTCGACGGCGTGTCGCTGGTGCTGCTCTCGGCCGGGGAAATCCCGCGCGAGCTGGCGGCGGGGCGTATCCACCTCGGCGTCACCGGCACCGACCTAATCCGCGAGAAGCTGGTGCAATGGGATCAGAAGGTCGAACCGCTGGCCGAACTGGGCTTTGGGCAGGCCGATCTGATCGTCGCCGTGCCCGCGGCTTGGGTCGATGTGGACACGCTCGACGATCTCGACGGCGCCGCCGCCGCCTTCCGGGCGACACATGGCTTCCGTATGCGCATCGCGACGAAATACCACCGGCTGGTGCGCGACTACCTGCGTATGGGCGGCGTGGCCGATTATCAGCTTGTCGACAGTCAGGGCGCGACCGAGGGCACGGTGAAGAACCTCACCGCCGAGGCCGTGGCCGACATCACCTCGACCGGCGAGACGCTGCGCGCCAACCACCTCAAGGTGCTGGCCGAAGAGCCGGTGCTGCGCTCGCAGGCGACGCTGTTCCGCTCGCGCGCAGCCAAGATGAACGACGCCGACCGCGACGCGCTGCGCACGCTCACGGATATGCTCGGCGTCTGAGGGGCTTTTGCTCAAACGGGCCCCGCGGCAGAGCGGCGGGGTCTCCTTCGGCTCCGCGCTAGACGGCCCCGCAGGCCCAGAGAACAAGCGGCAGGGTCAGCACCGAAAGCAGCGTCTGACCGGTGATGATCCCGGCCATATAGGGCCCGTCGCCGCCGAGCTGCCGGGTGAGCACATAGGCCGTCGGCGCAGAGGGCACCGCCGAGAAGACCACCAGTACCAGCGCAGACGTGGTTTCGAGCCCGAAGAGCGCGGCCACCGCCACGGCCAGCGCGGGCATGCACAAAAGCCGCAGCAGACTGACACCCGCAAGCGCCGGCAGGTCTTTGCGCAACGCCTCGGGCTGCAGCGCCGCGCCGACGCAGAGCAGGCCCAGCGGCAGGCTGCCCTGCGCCAGAAGCTTCATGAAAGAGCCGGTGCCGAAGGGCAGCCCAACCCCGCTCAGCGCCACGGCGATGCCCGCAAGGCAGGCGAGGATCAGCGGATTGCGAAAGATCGTCCGCAGCAGCAGCACCGCGCCGCGCCGTCCGCCTGCCCCGCTGCCGCTTAGGGCGAGGATCGACAGCACGTTGACCAAAGGGACCGCCACCGCCAGATAGACCGCCGCCAGAGCGCTTGCGCCGCTGGCCCCCACGCTGGCCCCCACGCTGGCAAGGACGGCCACCCCGAGATAGGTGTTGAACCGGATGACGCCCTGCAGGCCCGGACCGAAGCGCGCCGCAGGGCTGGGCCGGACGCGCCGCGCCAGCGCCATAGCCGCAGAGGCGATCAGGATGGTCGCCAGCGCCGCGCCGCCGAGGCGCAGCACCTGCGGGTCGCGCACCGGCGCGGCGGCGAGGCTGGAGAAGAGCAGCGCCGGGAACAGCACGAAATAATTCAGCCGCTCGGCGGCGGGCCAGAAAGCATCAGACGGGAAGCCGGATCGGCGCAGTACGAAGCCCAGACAGATGAGCGCAAAGATCGGCCAGATGGCGGTAATCAGCATGTCATCCTGTTGTGGTCATCCTGTTCCGGGCATCCTGCTCTGGCCGCGCCCGGCGAAGGGCCAATCTCTTGGAAGAGATTTGCAAGAGCCTTCGAAGGCTCTTGCAAGGGGTCCGCTGGCAGCGTGTCAGCCCGCGAGCTTGTCCTGCGTGCGCAGATCGAAGTCCGAGGCGTCATGGCGCTCGTGCAGTTGCTCTTCGAGCGGGCCGACGGCCTTGTTGACCATACGGCCGCGCTGCACTGCCGGGCGGGCGTCGATCTCCTTGGCCCACCGCTGGACGTTGGCATAGCTTTCCACGTCGAGGAATTCCCCGGCGCTGTACTGCCGCCCCAGCGCGAGATTGCCGTACCAGCACCAGATCGCGATATCGGCAATGGTGTAGTCATCACCGGTCATGAACTTGCGGTCCGCGAGGTTGCGGTCCAGCACGTCGAGCTGGCGCTTGGTCTCCATCGCGAAACGGTTGATCGGATATTCCATCTTCTCAGGCGCGTAGGCGTAGAAATGGCCAAAGCCGCCGCCCAGATAGGGCGCGCTGCCCATCTGCCAGAACAGCCAGCTGAGCATCTCGGCCCGCACCTCGGGCTTGCCGAGGAAGGCGCCGAATTTTTCCGCCAGATGCAGCAGGATGGCGCCGGATTCGAACACCCGCACCGGCGTGGCTCCCGAGCGGTCCATCAGCGCGGGAATCTTCGAGTTGGGGTTCACGTCGACAAAGCCCGAGCCGAACTGATCGCCCTCGTTGATGCGGATCAGCCAAGCGTCATATTCGGCGTCATGGCCGGCGGCGAGCAGCTCTTCGAACATCACCCCGACCTTCTGGCCGTTCGGCGTGGCGAGGCTGTAGAGCTGGAACGGATGTTTGCCGACCGGCAGCTCCTTGTCGTGGGTCGCCCCGGCGATCGGGCGGTTGATCGAGGCGAACTGGCCGCCGCTTTCGGCTTCCCAAGTCCACACTTTGGGAGGGGTGTAATGCGCAGTCATGAGAGGGGCTCCATGATTTTTGATTGAGCCAGACCCTAGCGGTTTGAAACGGAAAGGCCAGAGATCGACCTGTGCATTGCGGCACAGGCGCCTGTTGATGCTCCGCCAAGCCTTCGGGGGCGCTGCCCCCGTCCGCGCCATGCGCGGCCTCCCCCGGGATATTTCCGCCAAGAGGAAGGCGGGACGTTTTTCCTGTGTTCCCGGCGCACTATCTTGGGGGCATGACCTCGCTTCCCGCCTCCCTGTCCAATTGGTTCGACCGCCGCGGCTGGCAGATGCACCCGCATCAACGCGCCATGCTCGAGCGCGCCGGGGCACCTGCGCTGCTGCTTATTGCGCCAACCGGCGGCGGCAAGACGCTGGCGGGCTTCCTGCCGACGCTGGCTGAGCTGACCGAAGCACCGCGGGCCGGGCTGCACACGCTCTATGTCTCGCCGCTGAAGGCTCTGGCGGCGGACATTCGGCGCAACCTGCTGATCCCCATCGAAGAGGCCGGGCTGCCGATCCGGGTCGAGGACCGCACCGGCGACACGCCCTCGTCACGCAAGCGCCGCCAGCGCGCCGATCCGCCGCATATCCTGCTGACCACGCCTGAGAGCCTCGCGCTGCTCACCTCCTATGAGGATGCGCCGCGGATGTTTCAGGGGCTGAGCCGGGTGGTGGTCGATGAGATCCACGCGCTGGCCGAGAGCAAGCGTGGCGACCAGCTGATGCTGGCGCTGGCGCGGTTGCAGCGCATGTGCCCGGACCTGCGGCGGGTGGGGCTGTCGGCCACGGTCGAGGACCCCGCCGCCATTGCCCGGCTGCTGGCGCGGCATCCGGACCCCTGCGAGATCGTCGAGGCCGACCCCGGCCCCGAGCCGGACATTTCGATGCTGCAGACCGAGGCAGCGCCGCCCTGGTCGGGCGGCGGCGCGGCCTATGCCATCCCGGCGGTGCTGGAGCAGGTGAAGCGGCACCGCACAACGCTCATCTTCCACAACACCCGCGCGCAGGCCGAGATCTTCTTTCATAAGCTCTGGCTGGCCAATGAGGACGCTCTGCCCATCGGCATCCACCACGGCTCGCTCGACCGCGGCCAGCGCGAGAAGGTCGAGGCCGCCATGGTGCGCGGCGATCTGCGCGCCATCGTCTGCACCGGCTCGCTGGATCTGGGCATCGACTGGGGCGACGTCGATCTGGTGATCCAGGTCGGCGCGCCGAAGAACGTCAAGCGGCTGGTGCAGCGCATCGGGCGCGCCAACCACCGCTACAACGCCCCCTCCAAGGCGCTGCTGGTGCCCGCCAACCGTTTCGAGGTGGTGGAATGCGTGGCGGCGCTCGAGGCGGTGCGGGCGCGCGATCTCGACGGTGAGAGCCGCGGACCCGGTCCGCGCGACGTGCTGTGCCAGCACATCCTCATTGCCGCCTGCGCCGCGCCCTTCGAGGCGGATGCGCTCTATGCCGAGATGACCACGGCGGGCGCCTATGCCGGGCTGAGCCGCGCGGAGTTCGACGATTGCCTGCAGTTCTGCGCCACCGGCGGCTACGCTTTGCGCGCCTATGACCAGTGGCAGCGCCTCAAGCAGCGCGAGGATGGGCTGTGGCAGCTGCGCGATCCGCGCTCGGCGGTGCGCATCCGGCAGAACATCGGCACCATTCAGGACACCGACACGTTGAAGGTGCGCTACCGCGGGCGCGGCGGTGCGCCGCTGGGCGAGATCGAGGAGGGCTTTGCCGCGCAGCTCACCCGCGGCGACACCTTCCTCATCGGCGGGCAGATTGTGCGCTATGAGGGGCTGCGCGAGATGGTGGTGCAGGTCAGCCGCGACGCGCACCGCAAGCCCAAGATCGCCACCTTCATGGGCACCAAATTCGCCACCTCCACCCAGCTTTCGGAGCGAATCCTGCGGATGTTCCAGCAAGAGGACTGGCCCGCCCTGCCCCCGCACACTGGCGATTGGCTGCGCCTGCAACGCGATGTCTCGCGCCTGCCGCAGCCCGGACGGCTGCTGATCGAGAGCTTCCCGCATGACGGGCGCGAGCAGCTGGTGGTCTACGGGTTTGCCGGGCGCAACGCGATGCAGACGCTGGGGCTGCTGCTGACCAAGCGGATGGAGGAGGAAGGGCTGGCGCCCATGGGCTTTGTCGCCACCGATTACGCGACGCTGATCTGGGGGCTCGACGAGGTCATCGACCCGGCGCCGCTGTTTGATCTGCAGGCGCTGGAGGCGGGGCTCGAAGGCTGGCTGGCCGGCAATGCCGTGATGAAGCGCACCTTCCGCGCCTCGGCCACCATCGCCGGGCTGATCGAGCGCAACATCGGCGGGCAACGCAAGACCGGCAAGCAGGCGACCATGTCGTCGGACATCCTCTACGACACGCTGGTGAAATACGACCCCGAGCACCTGCTGCTGCAGATCACCCGCGAGGAAGCGATGCGCGGGCTGGTGGATTTCTCGCGCATCCGCGAGATGTGCGCCCGTGTCGAAGGCCGGATCGACCTTGTGCGGCTGGAGCGGCTCTCGCCGCTCTCGGCGCCGCTGTTTCTGGAGCCGGGGCGCGTGCCGATCCGCGGCAGCGCCGACGAGCGGCTTTTGGAGGAAGAAGTGGGCGCGCTGCTGCGCGAGAGCGGGCTGGCCGAGATCTGAGTGCGCTTGCGCCCCGCCCGCCAGCCAGCGCGGTTTCGGGGCAAGTGTCTTGCGGGGCGCGCGGCGCTCTGGCATGGCAGCGCGCATGACACGGCTCGGCTTCGACTTTCATGGCGCGGCACTGGAGGCGCTTGGATCGGGGGCGCTTTATTGGCCCGCCGAAGGGCTGCTTGTGGTCTCGGACCTGCACTTCGGCAAATCGGCGCGGCTGGCAGCGCAGGGCGGCGCGCTGATGCCGCCCTACGAGGGGCGCGAGACCCTGCTGCGGCTGGAGCGTGACCTCGACGCCACCGGTGCGCGGCGCGTGGTCTGCCTTGGCGACAGTTTCGATGCGGTGGGGCTCGATCTGGTGCTGCCCGAGGAAGAGCAACTCTGGATCGCCCGGCTGCAGGCGGGGCGCGAGTGGCTCTGGGTCGAGGGCAACCACGATCCCGGCCCGGTGTCTCTGGGCGGCACGCATCTGGCGGAACTGCGGCTGAACGGGCTGGTGCTGCGACACATGGCCGAAGATGGCGCGCGTGGAGAGGTCTCGGGGCATTACCACCCCAAAGCGCGCATTGCGCTGCGCGGGCGGGTGATCTCGCGGCCCTGTTTCCTGCTCGACGATGCCCGGCTGATCCTGCCTGCTTATGGGGCCTATACCGGCGGGCTGCGCACCGACAGCGCGGTGCTGTCGGGAATGATGGGCGACGGCGCGCAGGCGATCCTGACCGGGCCGAAGCCGGTTCGGCTGCCGATGCCGAGGTAGCGGCAGACTTCACCCCGGAATCAAGGCCGCAGGCCGCCGGGGAAGCGCCTGCCCGTCCCGGCGGGCTGGCGCTATGTCACCGGTGCACGACGCTCAGAGGTCGTCCGATCATGGCAGGCATAAAGCGAAGACCTCGCGCGGCAGAGCGCCACCCCACGGGCAGGCGCTCCCCCGGCTCCACTTTCGGTTACGCCGTCAGCCCCTCGGGCTCGGGCAGGCCGTTGGCGCGGCAGCAGGCGGTCACGGTGTTGGCCAGCAGGCAGGCGATGGTCATCGGGCCGACGCCGCCGGGCACCGGGGTGATCGCGCCTGCGACCTCTGCCGCCGAGGCGAACGCGACGTCGCCCACCAGACGGGTCTTGCCCTCGCCCTTCTCGGGCGCGTCGACGCGGTTGATGCCCACGTCGATCACCGTCGCGCCGGGCTTCACCCAGTCGCCGGGAATCATCTCGGGGCGGCCCACTGCGGCGACCAGAATGTCGGCGCGGCGGCAGACCTCGGGCAGATCCTTGGTGCGCGAATGCGCGATGGTCACCGTGCAGCTGTCGCCCAGCAGCAGCTGCGCCATCGGCTTGCCGACGATGTTCGAGCGGCCCACGACCACAGCATTCAGCCCCGACAGCGAGCCCAGCTGATCGCGCAGCATCATCAGGCAGCCGAGCGGGGTGCAGGGCACCATGCTCTTTTGTCCGGTGCCCAGAAGACCGACGTTGGAGATGTGGAAGCCGTCCACATCCTTGGCCGGGTCGATGGCGTTGATCACCAGATCGGAGTTCATGTGCGGCGGCAGCGGCAGCTGCACGAGGATGCCATGCACCGCCGGATCGGCGTTGAGCTTTTCGACCAGCGCCAGCAGGTCGGCTTCCGACGTGTCCTCGGGCAGCTTGTGCTCAAAGCTCTGCATGCCGACCTCAAGGGTCTGCTTGCCCTTGTTGCGCACATAGACCTGACTGGCGGGATCCTCGCCCACCAGCACCACGGCGAGGCCGGGGGTGATGCCATGCGCGTCCTTCAGCCGGGCGACATGGCCCGCGACCTTCTCACGGACCGTTGCGGCAAAGGCCTTGCCGTCGATGATGGTTGCACTCATGTGGCTCACTCCTGTCCCAGCACCGCTTCCTCGCGGCGGATCGACCATTCCACCAGCTCGCGCCAGAGCATCTCGCTCAGATCCGGATCGATCCCCTCGGCCTCGGCATTGCGCCGGGCGTTGGCGACGACCTCGTCGACGCGGGCCTTGATCCGGGCGGGCAGTCCCGCGCCGGTCTTGATCTCGGCAGCACGGTCGATGAGGCTCTGACGATGCGCCAAGAGCGCGGTAAGCGCCTTGTCGGTGTCGTCGATCTCGGCGCGCAGCGCCGTCATGTCACCCAAGGTTGCGGGATCGCGCATGGGCGTCTCCTTGCAAGTTTTTCCGTGGCCGTTGCGCCCCCTATGCCGCGATGCGGCGCAAGGATCAACGCACCAGTGCGGCGGATATTGCGCCAATCGCGACAAAGCATGCGCCAATCGGAAACGCGCGGCGCTTTTTCGGTGCCGCGCGGCAGGGGCAGTGGCTCAGAAGAGCCCCTCGACCTCACCCTCTGCGTTGAGGCCGATGCTCTCGGCGGCGGGCACGCGGGGCAGGCCGGGCATGGTCATGATGTCACCGCAGATCGCCACGACAAAGCCCGCCCCGGCCGAGAGCCGCACTTCGCGGACCGGCACCGTGTGCCCCTCGGGCGCGCCGCGCAGGGTCGGATCGGTCGAGAAGGAATATTGCGTCTTGGCCATGCAGACCGGCAGCTCGCCAAAGCCCTGTTCTTCCCAGTCCTTCAGCTGCGCCAGAACCCGTGCATCCGCCGTAACCTCGCCCGCATGGTAGATGCGCTTGGCGACGGTCTCGATCTTCTCCCACAGCGGCAGCTCATCGCCATAAAGCGGGGCGAACTGCGCCGCATCGCCATCGGCAATATGCGCCACGCGCTCTGCCAGCGCGGTGATGCCCGCCGAGCCCTCGGCCCAGTGGCGGCACAGATGCGCTTCGGCGCCGCGCGCCTCGGCGTAGGATTTCACCGCCGCCACTTCGTCCTCGCTGTCGCCCGCGAAATGGTTGATCGCCACGACGACCGGCACACCGAACTGGCGCAGGTTCTCGATATGGCGGCCAAGGTTGGCACAGCCCTTCTTCACCGCGGCCACATCTTCGCTGCCAAGGTCGGCGCGCGCCACGCCGCCGTTCATCTTCAGCGCCCGCACCGTGGCCACCAGCACCACGCAATCGGGGTGCAGCCCGGCCTTGCGGCACTTGATGTCAAAGAACTTCTCGGCCCCGAGATCAGCGCCAAAGCCCGCCTCGGTCACCACGTAGTCGGCCAGACGCAGCGCGGTTTTGGTGGCGATCACCGAGTTGCAGCCATGGGCGATATTGGCGAAGGGCCCGCCATGCACGAAGGCAGGCGTGTGTTCCAGCGTCTGCACGAGGTTGGGCTGCATCGCGTCTTTCAGCAGCACGGTCATCGCGCCATCGGCCTTGAGATCGCGCGCCAGCACCGGGGTCTTGTCGCGGCGATAGGCGACGATCATCCGGCCAAGGCGGTCCTGCAGGTCGGCAAGATTGTCGGCAAGGCACAGGCAGGCCATGATCTCGGAGGCGACGGTGATGTCAAAGCCGCCCTGACGCGGGAAGCCGTTTGGCGCGCCGCCAAGGCCGGTCACCACGTCGCGCAGCGCCCGGTCGTTGACGTCGAGCACCCGGCGCCAGACCACGCGGCGCAGGTCGATCTCGAGCGCGTTGCCCCAGTGCACATGGTTGTCGATCATCGCCGACAGCAGGTTGTGCGCCGCCGTGATGGCGTGGAAGTCGCCGGTGAAATGAAGGTTCATCTCCTCCATCGGCACCACCTGCGCGTGACCGCCACCAGCCGCCCCGCCCTTCATCCCGAAGTTCGGCCCGAGCGAGGCTTCGCGGATGCAGATCGCCGCCTTCTTGCCGATCGCCTGCAGCCCGTCGCCAAGGCCGACGGTGGTGGTGGTCTTGCCCTCGCCCGCCGGGGTCGGGTTGATCGCCGTGACAAGGATCAGCCGCCCCCGCTTGCGCTCGCCCAGCCCCTCGATGAAGCTGGCCGAGACCTTCGCCTTATCATGGCCATAGGGAATGAGGTCGGCCCCGGTGATGCCGAGCTTTTCGCCGATCTCTTGAATGGGGCGTTTCTGCGCGGCGCGGGCGATTTCGATGTCGGTGGTCATGGCGGGGCCTTCCTGCGGAGTGGTCTCGTGCCCCGTCCATAGCCGCTCTGGCGCGCGTGGTCACGCGCGAAGCGTTCGAGCCCTGCGCGAAGCGCTCAGCCCTTGCGCGCCGCGTCGAGATACGCCCAGACCGGCTGGTCGGGGATGTGCAGCGTCAGCGTGTCGCCGATCGAGAGCGTGCCCGGACGCTCGACCCAGGCGGTCACCCCACGCTTGCCCTTGGCGGCGGATTTGAACGCCTTGCCGTGGCCTTTGTGCTCGGCCTCGATCTCGCGCGCGGGCAGGTTGCAGGGGCGGTTTTCCATGTCGATCACCAGCGTCGCCCCATCCGGCCCCTGCAGACGCGAGGACGGCGGGATGTGGCTGAAGTCGGGGATGCCTTCGAGGATCAGCGTCGCCCCGGCGAGCACCGGATCGATGGCCTCGAGGTCCAGCGTCGCGGCGATCTCGGCGAGGTCTTCGGCGGCGACGATGCTGAGTTGCCGGGCGTTGGCGATCTCGGTGCCGCGCTTGTGCTGCGACGTCACCCGCGAGCAGGACGGGCGCGTCAGACCGGCATGGCGCTCGTCTTGGGGCCCAGCCCAATCCAGTTCGATCGACTCGACGGGGACGGAGCGGATGCTGTCGCCTTCGACCGGCACACGGCCAAGCCAAGTGATGCGGGCAGAGAACTGGGTGGGCTTGAGCGCGGGCATGGGAGGGGTCCTTGGACAGCTTACGTTACGGCGCCAAGTTGGGCCACAGATAGGCGGCAAGGTCGAGGGGGTATCGGACCCGGTTCCTGCGCAATCGCCGCCGGACCCGGGCCGCTGTCAGATCGTGACGGTGAAGAACAGCCGCCGGAACGGGAACAGCGCGCCGCCGCTCTCGTCCATCGGATACACCGTACGGATCACCGCCTCGTAGGCCGCGACCAACTCGGTCCGCTCGGCCTCGGTCAGCGGCTCCAGCACCGGGCGGGCGAATGTGGCTTGGGTGAAATGGCGCACCGGATGGCCGTTCTCCTGCGGCGCGAGATACTGATAGTACTCGGTTTCCCAAAGCGCGGTCTCGCCCTGCGGTGCCAACAGCGCGTGATACTCTGCCGGGCGCAGGATGCCGGGGATCGTCGCGGGATCGACACGGCCCGGATAGCGTTCCTCCACCAGAGCCAGCCACATGCGGTGCGAGGGCGCATTGTTCTGCGCCGGGACCTGCACCGCCAGCGTGCCGCCGGGGGCCAGCATGGCCAGCAGGCGCGGCAGCAGGATGTCGTGGCCATGGGTCCAATGCAGCGCCGCGTTGGAAAAGATCAGCGCGGGCGGGCTTTCGGCATGCCACGCCGAGATGTCGGCCTGATGCAGCGCGTCGTAGCAGCCGGTGGCGCGCGCCTTGTCCAGCATCGCGGGGCTGAGATCGACCCCTTCGAGCCTCCGGCCCAGCTGCGCCAGCGCGGGACCCACATCCCCCGCACCGCAGCCAAGATCCACCACCGGCCCCTCGGGCAGCGCCGGCAGTGCGCGCAGCAGATCGAGCGCGGGGCGCAAACGATGACCCCGGAACCTGTGATAGGTCCCGGGGTCCCAGTCTTTATGACCGTCTTGGCTCATGCAGAGGGTTCGGGCTCCATCCCACCCTCGTCCGTCGGCTTGGCCTTCGGCTTGGTCTTGGGAATGGCGGTGACGCTCGGCGTGTCGTCCGAACCGCTGTCCTCGCCGCCCGAAGCATTCGGCGGCTCGCCCTTCATCACGCGCTTGATCTCGTCGCCGGTGAGCGTCTCATACTCAAGCAGGCCCTGCGCCAGACGCTCCCATTCCTCGTTCTTCTCGGTGAGGATCTGGTAGGCGCGCTCATAGGCGACCTGAATGAAGTTGCGGACCTCTTCCTCGATCAGCTCTTTGGTATGCGCCGAGACCGACAGGCCAGCGGTGTTGCCCTGATAGCCCTCATGCGCCTCGGAGTAATCGATGTTGCCGATCTTGTCCGACATGCCCCAGCGCAGCACCATGGCACGCGCCAGCGCCGACGCCTGCTGGATGTCGCCCGCCGGACCGTTCGAGACGTTGGGCTCGCCGTATTTGATGATCTCGGCGGCCTTACCGGCCATGGTCATCGCGAGCTTTTCCTCGCATTCCGACTTGTGCCAGTTCAGGCGGTCGATCTCGGGCAGCGAAACCACCATGCCGAGGGCGCCGCCGCGCGGGATGATCGTCGCCTTGTAGACGGGATCGCACTGCGGCAGCGACAGGCCGACGACGGCGTGACCGGCCTCGTGGTAGGCGGTCTTTTCCTTCTGATCGGCGGTCAGGACCATCGACCGGCGCTCGGCGCCCATCATGACCTTGTCCTTGGCATTCTCGAAGTCTTCCATCGTCACGAACCGGCGGCCAACGCGGGCGGCCATCAGCGCCGCCTCGTTCACGAGGTTCGCCAGATCCGCGCCCGAGAAACCGGGGGTGCCGCGCGCGATGATGCGCAGGTCGACATCCGGGCCGAGCGGGGTCTTGCGGGCGTGCACGCCGAGGATCTTCTCGCGGCCCTTGATGTCGGGGTTGCCCACCATGACCTGACGGTCGAAGCGGCCCGGACGCAGCAGCGCGGGGTCGAGAACGTCGCGGCGGTTGGTGGCGGCGATGATGATCACGCCTTCGTTGGCCTCGAAACCGTCCATCTCGACCAGCAGCTGGTTGAGGGTCTGTTCGCGCTCGTCGTTGCCACCACCGTAGCCCGAGCCACGGTTGCGGCCCACGGCGTCGATCTCGTCGATGAAGACGATACAGGGGGCGTTCTTCTTGGCCTGCTCGAACATGTCGCGCACGCGGGACGCGCCGACACCGACGAACATTTCCACGAAGTCCGAGCCCGAGATGGTGAAGAAGGGCACGCCCGCCTCGCCCGCGATGGCGCGCGCCAGCAGCGTTTTACCGGTGCCCGGAGGGCCCACCAGCAGAGCGCCCTTGGGGATCTTGCCGCCGAGGCGCGAGAACTTCTGCGGGTTGCGCAGGAATTCCACGATCTCTTCGAGTTCTTCCTTGGCCTCGTCGATGCCCGCCACGTCGTCAAAGGTGACGCGGCCATGCTTTTCGGTCAGCAGCTTGGCCTTGGACTTGCCAAAGCCCATGGCGCCGCCTTTGCCGCCGCCCTGCATGCGGTTCATGAAATAGATCCACACCCCGATCAGCAGCAGGAAGGGCAGAAGGCTGAGCAGGAACGCTTGGAAGCCAGATTGCTCCTGCGGCTCTGCGCGCACGGTGACGCCCTTGTCGATCAGCGTATCGGTGACCCGGGCATCCTCGGGCTTGACGGTGACGTAATCCTGTCCGTCGTTGCCGCGGTAGCGGATCTGCTCGCCGTCGATGGTGACGGTGCTGACGGATTGAGAATCGACCGCCTCCATGAAATCCGAGTAGCTGATTTCCCGGCTCTGCAGCGTGCTCCCGCCCCCAGAGAAGAGGTTGAAAAGCGCCAGAATCAACAGGAAAAGAACGACCCAGAAGGCGATATTTCGTGCGTTGCCCAAGGACGGCCTCCTAAAATGACGTATCTCGCGCTTCTCGCGAAGACGCGATGTGTGCCTAACATAAGGGCTGAGCCAGCCGGTTCAATGCGATTTCACCCGGTTTGCGGGCCGGATTGCAGGAATGCCGCGAAGCTGAGGCCCTTGCGACCAGAGCGGCAGAGCTCAAAGACGGGCGCGGCGCCCCCCGAAAGCGCCACCGCATCGCAGGCCACCAGCCGCGCGCCGTCGAAAAGCGCCGGTGCCGAGCGGGCGGCGTGATAGGGCACCGGCGGCGGCGCGGTGCGGTCACGCTGCGCCCAGCCGTCGTCGCCAAGCGCACGCAACTCGGTGCCCTTCCGCACGTCGAGGCAGAGCCGCCAGCGGCCATCCCAGAGCGCGCCTTGTGTGGCGGGGCAGACGGTGTCACGCACCGCCTCATACTCGCGAAAGATCGCGACCCGCCCGCGCTCTATGCGCAGCTCGCAGCCATGCAGCGTGCCGCCACCCCCGCCAAGCAGCCGGTCGAGCAGAGCCTCCAGCGGTGCCTCGCGCGGGCGGTACTCTGCGCCAGAGACGAACTGCAGCGCCGCAGCGAGCAGCCGCAACTGAGTGTCACGCTCAATGGTCTGGAAGGCGGATTGGTCAAACAGCAGATCGCCCGCGCGCTCGGGCGGGATTTCGACAGCGATCTCTTTCCAGACCTGCAGCGCGCGCGCCCGCAGCGCCTCGCCCGCCCGCGCCATGCGCTTTGCGGCGGCTGTCAGGTCGGGGCCGGAGAGCTCACCTTCCGCCTCGAGCCGGGCGATCAGCTTGCGGGCGCGCACCCGGTCATAGCTGTCATCCTCGTTCGAAGGATCGTCCGCCCATGTGCCCTTGAGCACGCGAAGGTAGTGGCGCAACTCCTCGCGGCCCATGTCGAGGCAGGGTCGGACGATGCGCATGGGCCGGGCCTCGCCCGGCTCAAAGACCTCGCGCACCGGCTGCATCGCCGACAGCCCTTCGACCCCGGCACCGCGGGCAAGGCGCATCAGAAAGGTCTCGGCCATGTCGTCCGCGGTGTGCGCCATGAGCACGTCGCGAATATCGCCGCGCCAGCGTCCGATCAGCGACAGACGCGCGCGCCGCGCCGCATCCATCAGGTTGCCCTGCCCGTCCCAGTTCCAGCGAAGGGTGCTGTGCGGCCAGCCCAGCTCGGCGCAGGTCTGCGCGACCATGCGTGCCTCCTCGGCCGCCTCGGGCCGCAACCCGTGATCGACGGTGACCACATGCAGGCGAACGCCCCAGACATGGGTCCAATTGTGCGCCAGCGTGAGCATCGCCATGCTGTCGCCGCCGCCAGAGACGGCCAGCGCGATATCGGAAGGAAAGTCAGGCCCCAGCGCCGCGCCCATGGCATCGGCAAAGCGCTGGTCCAGGGTTGGCGTCACCGCGGTCATTCCCGGCTGCCTCACTGCCCGGCTCACTGGCTGCCTCACTGGCAGCCGAGACGGTCCATTTCGGTCTGCGCCTTGTCGACGGCCGCATTGCCCGGATAGCGCGTGGCCACCTCGCCCAGCGTCACGCAGGCCTCGTTGGTGCTGCCAAGCTGCCCGAGCGCCGCGCCAAGCCGCCACAGCGCGTCGGGGGCAACCTCGCTCTCGGGGTAGTTGGCGTAGGCGCCAAGGAAGCGCCGCGCGGCCTCGCGCGTGTCGCCTGCCTCGCTCAGGGCCCGGCCCTCGCCGAGATAGCTTGCCGCCTCTAGCGGAGAACCCGGGTAGGTCTGGCGGAAGGACGCAAACTCACTCGCGGCGGATTGAAAGTCACCGTTGGCGAGCGCCTCCTGGGCTCGCCGGAAATCGGTTTCTTCGCCAACTGCAAGTTCGGCCCCGTCCGACGGCAGCGCATCCCCGCCAGAGGAGGCGCTCTGCGACGGCGCGGGCGCAGGCGTGCCCGAGGTCGCCGGCTGATCGCCGCCAAGCGGGCGCGTCTGGCCGATGTTGCCGATGTCGCAGCCCGGCTCGATCTCGCAGATGCGGAATTCCAGATCGCCGATCCGGTTGGTGCCGTCGCTGACGACGCTGTCGATCCGGTGGCTCAGCTCTTCGGTGCGCGCGGTCAGCCGGGTCAGTTCGGCCTCGATCGCGTTGACCCGATCAAGCGTGCTGCCGCCGACATTGGCCGAGCCAATGCCGGTGGTGTTGAGCTCTTGCTTCAGCTTCTTGAGCTGACTGTCGAGCATGACAAGCTCCTGGCGGAGGTCCGCCAGGGTCTCACTCTGCTGGGCCTGCGCGCCGCTCGCGATCAGGCCCAGACATAGGGCAATGCCGGTCAGACGCATCAGGCCCTCCTTCAGCTCGTCATGCCCATGGAGATCACCGTCACCGCGCGGCGGTTCTTGGCGTAGCAGGCTTCTTCCGAACAAATCTCGACCGGACGCTCCTTGCCGTAGGAAATCTGACGCAGGCGGGTCGGTGCCACGCCCTTGGAGATCAGATATTCCATCACAGCGTTGGCACGGCGCGCACCAAGCGCGATGTTATACTCGCGGGTGCCCTGCTCGTCCGCGTGGCCTTCGATCACCGCGAGGTAATCGGAGTTGGTCATCAGCCACTGCGCCTGCGCGTCGAGCGTGGCCTGCGCCTGTGCCGAAAGCGTCGACTGGTCGACGGCGAAGAGCACGCGGTCGCCGATCGCCTGATTGAAGTAGGCCGAGGAGGTCGGGTCGTTCGCCGAGCCCGGCACCATGCCGCCATTGGCGCCCGCGCCATAACCCGCGCCAGCACCGGCACCATAGGCGCCTTCGTTGAAACGGTCGGGGTTGGTGCAGGCAGCAAGGCCGAGACCGGCCACCAGCATCAGAACCTTCGGAAGATATGTCATTGGATCACTGTCCTGCTCGTGTGTTTGCCGCAAGGCTATCACAGCGCGAAAGCCTTGGGAACGTGGCGTCTCTGGGCGCGGATAACCCTTTTGAGAGAATTGTTTCCGGCGCATCGGGACGCAAAGCGAAGGGCGCGCTCCGGCGGAGCGCACCCATTTGTCCTGCGGTTACTGCAGCGGCCCCCAGCTCGGGTCAGAGGCGCCGTCGGGCGTGCGCACCCGCTTGAGGTTCCGCCCCGAGATGTCGACCGTGTAGAGCGAGCTTGCGCCCTGCGCTCCCTGCGTCTCACGGGCGAACATCAGCACGCGGCCATTCGGCGCCCAGGTCGGGCCCTCGTCGAGGAAAGAGGCCGTGAGCAGCCGCTCTTCCGAGCCGTCCGTGCGCATCACGCCGATGTGGAAGCGCCCGGCGTTCTGCTTGGTGAAGGCGATGAGATCGCCGCGCGGCGACCAGACCGGCGTGCCATAGCGGCCCTGCCCAAAGCTGATGCGGGTCGGCTCGCCGCCGCTCACCGGCATGACATAAAGCTGCTGGCTGCCCGAGCGGTCGCTTTCGAAGACGATCTTGCTGCCATCGGGTGAGAAGCTGGCACCGGTCTCGATCGAGGGCGCGGTGGTCAGCTGCCGGGTCTGGCCGGAATTGATGTCCATCGCGTAGATGTCGGTGTTGGAGCCGCGGGTCATCGAATAGAGCAGTTGCGAGCCATCGGGCGAGAAGCGCGGCGCAAAGCTCATCACCCCGTCCGAGGTCGGCAGGATGCGGCTTTGCACAGAGCCCACGTCGAGCACATGGATGCGCGGCTCGCCGGTCTCATAGCTGGTGTAGAGCACCCGGTCGCCGTTCGGCGAGAAGCGCGGCGCGATGACGATCGAACGGCTGTCGGTCAGATACTGCACGTTGGCGCCGTCGTAATCCATCACCGCAAGGCGCTTGGCGCGCTCATCCTTCGGCCCGCTCTCCGAGACATAGACCACGCGGCTGTCGAAATAGCCGCTCTCGCCGGTGATGCGCGAATAGACCTGATCGGCGACCTTATGCGCCAGCCGCCGCCAGCCATCGGTGGTGGCCGAGAACTGCATGCCGTCGCCCAGTTCGGTGCCCGCAAAGACATCCCAAGCGCGGAACTTCACGGTCAGCCGCCCTGCCCCGTCAGAGCTGACGGCGCCGGTGATCAGCGCCTGCGCGTTGATCGCCTTCCAGTCCGAAAATTGCACCGGGCTCGAGAAATTCGACACGCGGCTGATATGCGCATCGCGCGGAATTTCGCGGAAGAGGCCGGTGCCGCTGAGGTCTTCGGCGATCACCCGGCTGATCTGCTGCGCGTACTCCGCCGCATCGCCGCTCTCGGCGACGAAATCGGGCACCGCGAAAGGCAGTGGTTCGATCACGCCCTCGGTGATCTCGATGCGCAGGGGGCCATCCTGCGCGAGCGCCGGTGCCGCCACGCCCACCGCCGTCCCGGCAGTGCCGAGGGCAAGGATCAGGGCCAGAATTCTTGTCATGCTCGTAGTCTCCTTCCCGGTCGCCGTGCCGCGCCGCGGATTGCCTGCCAGTTTGCCTGCTTTTGGTCGTCCTCGGGGCGAACATAGCGCGGGACCCCGCCCCGGACAAAGAGCCGTGTCATGCGGCCCAAGTCGGCCCATATGCTGACCTGCGTGCCAGGCCGTACGTCGACCTGAGTGCAGGCGCTTGCCGAAATGCCCCATCACCGCTGCCTCATCTGCTCGGGATTGAAGGTCATTTCGATGGTCTTCCACTGATCGTATTTGTCGGCAGGCAGCGAATAGCCGTCCCCCTGACAGCGCAGAATGGCGCGCCGCGCGTTCTGGAACGCGGTCTCTGCCGCGGAGGCATCGCCACCCGACGAGCCCAGCATCTTCAGGCTCGACGAGACCACGCGGCCCGACGCGTCCATATCCATACCGACGGTCACGGTGACATTCGCCGCCTGACTGCCGACATCCACGACCCAGCATTTCTGTACCGCCACACGCAACGAGTCGCGCTCGCCCTGCGTCAGCGGCGGCCCCGAAGGACCACTCTGCTGCGCCGCGCCGCCACCGCCTCCGGCAAGCGCCTGCGCGATGGCATCGGCCACGGCATCGTCCGCGCTGTCCTGCGCGGGGGGCGTTTCCTTCGGCGGCTCGGGCTTGCGCTCGGCGGTTTCGGTGCGCGGCTGCTCTGCCGGTTTCTCGGGTTTGGGCGCGGGCTCCGGTTCCGGCTGCGGCTCGGGGCGCTGCGCGAGATTGGTCGGACGGGTCAGCGGGCGGCGCGAGGCATCGGGCGCGAGCACCGGCGCCTCGGGCACCGGCTCTGCCGCCGCGGCGGGTTCCTCGGCCTCGGTGACGATCTCGGTCGCGGTTTCCTCGGGCGCGGTCGCCTCCTGCTCTTCCTCGGCCACCTGCGGTGCCTCGGCATCGGGCTCGGCGGCCTGCTGCACCTCTTCGGCCACCTGCGTGTCGGGCTCGGGCGGGGCGACGGGTTCGGGCGCCACGCGCGGCGCCGGGCGCGGCACCGGGCGGTCGGCCACCTCGGGCG
>NZ_JAAGOU010000035.1:0-50611 GCF_010500775.1 Salipiger sp. PrR002 | reverse complement strand
TGACCGGTGCCCGAAGGTCTTCCTTTCGGCCGTCGCTCTAGCCGCCCTCGTCATCTACTGGTTATGAATCCTGACCCTAAGGACCATCGCTGGTTCGGCCCTTGTGGGATCGCCATCGGCGCCCTCGTTCCGATCGCGCGCTTGCGACCGCCACGCTTGCGCACTGTCAGGCCCTCTTCCCGGTAGATCCGGTAAAGCTTCTTCCAGTTCACCTGCCAGCCTTCGCGGCCAAGAAGCAGGTGCAGCCTTCGATAGCCGAAGCGACGCCGTTCGCTGGAAAGCGCCTTCAGCCTCTCCCGCAGTTCGGCGTCCGCAGGTCTGGTTGATCCACGTCGATACACACGCGGATCGATCCCGGCCAAGGCGCATGCCCGCCGCTGGTTGTAGCTTTTCTCTGTCATGGCCCAGTCCACAGTTCGTCGCCTTGCACCGGGCTTCAGAAGGGTCCGCAGGCTAACTCGAACGCATGGCGTTCGCCTGCTACCATTCCCAGCATTTCCTTCAGCGTGGCCACGTCGAGCATCTGCTCGGCCAGCATCTTCTTCAGCTTCGCGTTCTCAACCTCGAGCGCTTTCAGCCGCTTGGCCTCGGACACTTCCATGCCGCCATACTTCGAGCGCCACTTGTAGAACGTGCCATCGCTGATGCCATGCTTCCGGCACAGTTCCTTGGCAGCCATGCCGGCTTGGTGCTCCTTCAGGATGCCAATGATCTGCTCTTCGCTGAAACGGCTTTTCCGCATTGTCTGTCTCCTCGTGTGAGGAACAGGCTAACTTCAAAACGCGGACTTTTCAGTGGAGCAGGTCAGGGCCAATGAGCGCCGCCCTGCGCAAAATTGGAGACGCACTCGCGATGACACAATTCTTGAGATTTCTGAAGATCGCGAGCCCATGCCCCTACTTCCCTTGGCATAGCATTGAAAGAATGAAAACTTTTCAAAAACATATATTGAAGAACAATCTTCCCGCCGCGGCGGATGCAAAGCCTTGGGAAATCATTGATCCAGATCAGTGATTTATCATAGATTTTCCTGCATGTATGCAGGACTTGAGCCGCAATTGTACGGGAGGACTGCGCGGCATCTCATTGATTTAGCGCATCTTGATTTCTGTCGGCCCGGGGTCTGAACACGCCAGCGGCTGGCACCCAATTTATGCCCGCCGCGCCGAAATCCGCGCGGTGACTTTGAAACCCTCGAACGCCTGATCTCCGCAATTTCGGCGAATGCAGAACGAGTGACCTTTTTCTTCATTTCGTCGTGGAAGCGGCCGGGTGTTTTCAGATGTTCGCGACCCTCGCTTCCGCATTCAATGGAAGGACGAAAGAGATGAAACGCAATGCATTCTTCGGCGCGGTCGCGGCTTCGGCCCTGCTGGCCAGCGCTGGCGCGGGTCTCGCGCAATCGAAACCCGGAGCCCTGCACGAGGTCCTTGAAGGCAGGACGGTCAAGATCGACACGTCCAACTTCATCCGGGCCGCGACCAACATCGAGTTCGAGAAATACCTCGCCCTGTCCGGTGGCGTGAACACGCTGCTGCACATACGGGACGTCACCTCGATCGAACAGCAGCCGACGATCCGGATGAACCGCGACACGATCTACAGCATGGCGCTGGTCGACATCTCCGAAGGGGCGACGCTGACCCTGCCCGACGCGGGCTCGCGCTACGTCTCGGCGATGGTGGTCAACCAAGATCACTACATCAACAAGGTGTTTCTCGGCGGCGGGAGCCACACGCTCGACCTTGCCACCTTCGACACGCCGTTCGTGGTGATCGTGATCCGCACGCTGGTGGACGCCTCCGACCCCGATGACCTTGCCGCAGCCCAAGCGGTGCAGGACGCCATGACGCTCGAAGCCGGATCCGCGACACCCTTCATCGTGCCGAATTACGACATGGAAAACTTCGAGGAGGTCAAGCAGGCGGCGCTGGCGCTGTCGCGCTTCACCCCCGACAGCGCCGACACCTTCGGCGCCAAGGGAGACGTGGCACCGCTGCGGCATTTCCTCGGCACCGCCTTCGGCTGGGGCGGGCTGCCCGAGGAGGAGGCGTTTTACCTCAACGTCGAGCCGGGCCTGCCGGTCGACAGCTACAAGATCGAGGTGCCGGCGGATGTGCCCGTCGACGAGTTCTGGTCGGTCAGCCTCTACAACGCCAGCGGTTTCTACCAGAAGAACGCCCAGGGCGCCTACAACATCAACTCGGTCTCCGGCACGCGCAACGCCGACGAGAGCATGACCGTGCATTTCGGCGGTTGCGAGGACGAGAGCCGGGTGAACTGCCTGCCGATCATGGAGGGCTGGAACTATTCGGTGCGCCTCTACCGCCCGCGCCCCGAGATCCTCGACGGCAGTTGGCAGTTCCCCGACGTCGAACCGGGCTGAGGCGGGGGCGCTGCCGTCGCGGCCTTGAAGGAATTCCATTTGGACCGGGTCGAGCCCCGGAAGGAGGTGCAATATGACACGCTTCAGACCCTGCATGACCGCGATCGGCCTTGCGCTCGCGGCCGTCGCCGCCACCGGAGCGCCCGCCGCGGCGCAAGACTGGGAGTTCCGGATCACCCCCTATGTCTGGATGGCCGGTCTCGAGGGCGATCTCGGCACGATTCCGGGCTTTCCCGCACAGTCGGTTGACCTGTCGTTCGGCGATATCTGGGACGATCTCGAGTATGGGCTGTTCCTCTCGGGCACCGCGCGCAACGGCCCATGGGTGATCTACTTCGACAGCTCCATCGTGCAGACGGACTCGACCGAGAAGATCGGCGGCCCGAATGTCGACAAGGTGAACATCAAGAGCGAGACCTCGACGCTGACGCTGGCCTTCGGCGGCACCGTCTCGCAGTCCTACACCCACAATCTCGATCTCTATGGGGGCTTCCGCTACTGGAACCTCAAGAACGACTACCGCGTCTACACGCCCAGCGGCCGTATCAAGCGGGAGACGGACGTCGACTGGACCGACCCGATTGTCGGCATAGCCGGGCGCTATGCGCTGAGCGACCGCTGGCAGGCCTTCGGCGCTGCCGACATTGGCGGCTTCGGCGTGGGGTCGGATTTCGAGTGGTCGCTGATGGCGGGGGTCAGCTACGCCTTCGCCGAGGATTTCTCGCTCGCATTCGGCTGGCGGGTTCTTGATGTCGACTACGACGACGATGGCGTGGTCTATGACACCACCCAGTCCGGCCCGATCCTCGGCGTGACCTTCAGGTTCTGACATCCACTGCGGCTCCGGGCGGTGGTCGTCCGGGGCTGATAACTCAAGGGAGGATGGTATGCGGTATCTCTTTTTGACAGGCGCGCTCATCGCGGCGGCGCTCACCGGGGCCTGCACTGACAATCAGGCAATCAATGCGACCACTGGCGGGCTCGCCGGGGCTGCCATCGCGCATGAGGTCAGCGGGGGCAACAAGACCGCGGCGGCGCTTGGCGGCGCCGCCATCGGTACGGCCATCGGCGCCAACGTGCCCACCAGTTCCAGCGGCACCAAGCTCTGCAACTACTACAACCCGCAGACCGGCGCGTCCTACAAGGCGGAATGCCCGAGATAACGGGCGACGTGCAGGTGATCTGACTTCCAGCGGAGGGCGTTCGGAAAGGCGCCCCCTTCCGTCTCGGCACGGCGACTTTCGCATTGGGCCGCATCACCCTTGAGCCCGCCTATCGCTTCACCCGCGGTGAAGAGGTCAAATCGGCGACCGGGGTGCGCTTCTCGCAGTGTCTGAGAGGCAGGCTTCGCTCGACGGTCTGCGGGCGGGCGTGCGGGCGCCGATGGCGCGCCGATCTGCTACACGCCGTGATCTGAACCGGTCAGGGCCGAGGCGGCAGAACGCCCCGCTCTTGCAGCACCTGCAGCATGGCGATGATCGTGGTCGCGCTCAGATCGACCGATCCTTCGAGGCCAAACCCGACCCCGCCGCTGCCCATCTCCATCGGCGCGCCGGAGCGGAACTGCGGGTCGAGCACGCGCAGTTCCGGCGGCAGCTCCGGGCAAAGCGGCCGGTCCTGCAAGAGGTGGTCGACGGCGTCGATGAAGAGCGTGCGCGCAGCCTCGCTCCGCGCGCCCTGCCGCCCCTCGGCGATCACCGGGAGCGGCGGATCGCGCGCCAGATCCACGAGGTGAAAGATCAGGCAGTTGTCGGCCACCGAGGCGGAGATCTCGGCGCGCACGTCCACCTCTTCGGCACGCTCCAAGGCGCCGCGCTGCCAGGAACTGTCGCCGGTCCGCGCGCAGGTGTAACTGCGCGCATCGAGCCGGGCCAGCGCGACGAGGTTTTCGGCGTGCGCGAGGAACTCGAAGTCCTGCACCTCGACGCGCGCCCGGCAATCATCGACCAGCACCGCTCCCTTGGCCATGTCAGGCAGGCGTCGCTGCACGTCGCGCAGATCAAGTCCGGCGGTTGCCGCGATGCGGGTCGGCGAGACGGCCTTCAGGCGCAGGTCGAGACCGTAGGAGAGCGGCGGGTCGAGCGCCTTCAGGCTGTCCTCGAAACGGAAGGCCACGGTTCCGGCGGGAGGGACGGAGTTGCCCTCTCCTGCGGCTGGCAGAGCGCCCTTGTCCTGCCACAGGCCCATCAGCGCCACGAGGCGCTCCGCGTCGCTGGCGACAGAGCCGGAGAGCGCGGCCCCCATGCCCCCCTCGCCGATCTCGACCGCCCTGCCCGAGGTGAAATCCGGCGACAGAAGCGCGAGCCCCTCGGGCATCTCGGGACAGACCGGGGCCGCCCGCAAAGCCGCGTTTCCCTGCGTGACGATCGCCCGCCGCACCCTTTCGGTGATCCCGAAAAAGGTGCCCAGCCCGCCGGTGACGCCACGGGGGTCGAGCGACAGATCGCGCAGCTCGAAGCCGACGCATTCCCCACTGAGCCCGCCGGAGACCAGCGCTTCGACATCCACCACCTGTGTCCAGAGATGCGCCCCCCGCGTTTCGCGTTCGGTCTCGCGGTTCTTGCAGCGGTAGAGCTCGGCCCGCACCCGCCCCCGCGCGCGAACCGCATCCCCCTCTGCCTGCGCACTGGTCAGCCCAACGGTGAGGCCGAGGCCGCAATCGGGATCGAGTTTGCCCGAGAGCAGCGTGGGAAGAGCGCGCTGAATCTCCCGCAAGTCCACGGCAGCCTTCACCCCAAGCCGTGTCTCGCTTTGGGGGAAGAGGCCGAGGTAGACGTGCAAGGGAAGCGATCGACCCGCCGCGTCAATGCTTTCAGAAACTCCCAGCATGACATCCGCGGAATAGAGAGCCCTCGGAAATGGACCATTGGACACCGGCTGCACGGCTGGCACCGCGATTTCGCCCTCCGCGCAGCTCGCCAGCCCCATGCCAATCGCGAAGACCGTCCCCCGCCAAGCACGCGCAAAAGTGGTCCCAGAGTTCCTCATCAGCCCGTCCCTTTCGGATGGCAGGAGCTTTTTTTCCAGAATCCCATCATTCTACCGCAGAGCTTCACACAGCCAAGATCGCCGATTGATGGATTTGCTGCCGCCACGTTTCGCGCCATGGCAGGAGAAATTTGCCATGTAAGGGACGAAAGGCGCAGGTCCTCGACCCCGCAATGTCAGTCGCACGCGCACCCGATGGCGGTGCTAAGATCAGCGCGTCACGGATGAACGTTCTCAGAACCAAGGCAGACGTGTCTGACCGCACAATCCCAAACTCACGGTTTTCGCATGCTTAGGGGAAAGCCCACACCTGCAAGGTGCCCGAACTCGGTGTTCAGCAGGCCTTTGACGTCACGATCCAGCCGGGCCCTGGAACTCCGCCTGTAGGAAATCCAGAAAGGCGCGCACCGATGGGGTGCTTCGTCGGCTCTCCGGCCAGATCGCGGTGATCGCGCTGCGCTCGACCGCGAAGCCCTCCAGCACGGGGACCAGCGCGCCGCGCGCGACGTGGGGCGCCGCCAGAAGGGTGGAGGTCATGCCAATCCTCGCCCCGGCCAGCAGTGTCTGGATGAGGGCATCGCTGGCATCCACCGTGATCGCGGCGTCGGGCTGGATCTCCGTGATGCGCTCACCCGCCTGAAAGGGCCAGGGCATCAGCATCCCCGAGCTCTGGTAGCGCAGCGCAACCGTGTCGTGATCTTCGAGGTCCGTCGGACGGCGCGGCTCCCCGTGCGCCGCAAGATAAGCGGGCGCGGCAAAACAGCAGAGCCTCTGCACCGCCAGCTTGCGCGACAGCAGGCGCGAGTCCGCAAGCCCGCCGATCCGGACCGCGATATCCACGCCGTCCTCGACCAGATCCACGATCCGGTCGCTCAGCCGCAGGTCGATGACCACATCCGGGTAGCACGCGCGAAAGCGCGGCAGGGCGGGCGCGATCACGTGAATACCGAGCGGCAGCGGGGCCGCGATCCTGAGCCGCCCGACAGGGTCTGATCGCAGCGAGCTTGCCGTCTGCTCGATCTCCTCCGCCGCTTCGATCAGGCGCAGCGCGCGCTGGTGCAGTTCCTGCCCCTCGGTCGTCAGGGCGATCGACCGCGTGGTGCGGGTGAAAAGCGCAACGCCCAGCTGCTCTTCCAGCCGCCGCACACTCTTGCTGACGGCGGAGGGTGACACCGACAGCGCCCGCGCCGCAGCCGAGTAGCTGCCGAGCGAGGCGGTGCGGGCAAAGGCGATGAGGCCGGTCAGGCGCTCCAGTCCGATCTGTTCCATAGCGGCACAACTCAAGTGACTTTCGGGCGGATTATAAACTTCGAAAGGGGTTCGTATCTAGCCGTCATCACACACGGCCCGGAAAACGGCCTGAAGAAGGAGCCCCAAGATGACCCAGATAATGAAAGCCATACGCCAGCACAGCTTCGGCGGTCCCGATGTCCTGACCTATGAAGACGCCCCCATCCCCGAGCCCGGCAAGGGCGAGGTCCGCATCCGCGTGAAGGCGGCCGGCCTCAACCCGCCGGATTGGTATCTACGCGACGGCTACAGCGCGCTGCCCCCGGAATGGCGCCCCAAGGAGAGCTTCCCGCTGATCCTCGGCACCGATGTCTCGGGCGTGGTCGACCTCGTGGGCGAAGACGTGACCGGCTTTGCGCCCGGCCAAGAGGTCTATGCCATGGTGCGCTTCCCCGACGCGATCATGGAGGGCTCTGGCGCCTATGCCGAATACGTCACCGTGCCCGCCGAGCAGGTTGGCCACAAGCCCGCCGGGATCGGCCATGCCGAGGCCGCCGGGGCGCCCATGTCGCTGCTGACCGCGTGGCAGTTCCTGGTGGAGGTTGGGCATGACGCGCCAAACCCGTTCCAGCCGGTGCCCCACGTCCCCGTGCCGCTGAAGGGCAAGCGCGTGCTGGTCAACGGCGCCGCGGGCGGCGGCGGTCATCTGGCGCTGCAAGTCGCGAAATGGCAGGGCGCGCATGTGATCGCTGTGGCCTCGGGGCGGCACGGAGATCTGCTGCACGATCTCGGCGCGGATCAGGTGATCGACTACACGCAGGTGAAGCCCGAAGTGGTCTGCTCGGATCTGGACCTGGTGCTCGACTGCGTCGGCGGCGCGGCGGCGGCCCGCTTCCTCGGCTGCCTGAAACCCGGCGGAGCGCTCTTCATCGTCAACCCGCTGGGCTTCGATGGACATGCCGAGGCGGATCGTCTGGGGATCACCGTGTCGTCGACGCAGGTGCGCTCCAGCGGCGCGCAACTTGACGCGGCGGCGCCCCTGCTGGCGGACGGCACGATCCGCGTGGTGCTCGACACCGCGCTGCCGCTGGCGCAGGCCGCCCGCGCCCACGAGCGCGCCGCCGAGGGCCACATCCAGGGCAAGATCGTCCTCATCGTCGATTGACCGCAACCCGCCACCGGGGGCGCCCCTTCCCCCGGTGGCCCGGCAAGGGGAACCACCATGTTATCCGAAACCACATACGCTGCAGGCAGTCCCGACTGGCTGGCCATGGTCGGCGAGGTCCTCGTGACTGCCGCCCGCGCGGCAGACCTGCCCGCCGATCTGACCCTCTCGCTGGTCGAGCATTACATCGACGGGCCCGAGATCGCGCCGGGGCTTTTCCAAGGGCTCCGGTTCGACATCACCAATGGCGTGCCCAGCTTCCGTGCAGGTGTGAGGCCGAGCGAGGCAGGAGACATCACCATCCATGTGACGCCTGAAGTGGCACAGAGGCTGAACCAGATCTACACGTCCGACCCCACCCTTGCGCAGGTTCAGCAGGCGGCGCTGGCAAGCGGTCAGTTTCGCGTGGAGGGAGACCCCTCCAGGCTGGGGGCCTGGTTCGCGGCGACCCATGACGCGATCGTATCCCGGACAGCTAGCTCTTCCTTGAAAGGGCCACACACAGCACCTCCGAATACGCCCAAACGCTGACAGCCCGCGCGGTCAGATCTATCCGCGTAGAGATCAACCGATGCAGCGGCGCGGCATGGAAGCTTCGAGCCCTTGGACGAAACGGCTTTCTTGCCGCAGCCGTGGAATTGGCTGCGACAAGGCGCTCGCCCGTCAGGCGTAGTCGGGCTGGGGCTGTTCCAGCCGGACACCCACTTCCGCGCTCACCGCCTTGATGTGATCGGCCGACTTGCGGATGTAGACGCGGGCTTCGGCGTAGCGATAGGACTGCTCGGCGTAGCTCGGATAGCCGTAGTTGCGGCGCTCATAGGTTTCCCAGTCCTCGATGGCGCCGCTGGCGATGCGGTGCTCGTAGGCATCCACCATCTCCATGTAGGCCTCGTATTCTTCTGCGGTCAGGTCGGGATGGACCGCACGCCAGACCGGGTCATTGATCTGGATGCACTGGCGCGGGTTGGCGGCGCGGGGCTTGTCATCGCAGGAGGCGGCCATTTCGAGCGAGAGGTTCAGCGCCGGGTTCGCCTCGGCGAGGATCGGCAGGATCGCCGCGAAATCGACGATGCCCTCGCCGCAGGCGCGGCCTTGGAAGTCGAGGCCGCCGGGGGCGCGGGCGACATAGGCGTCCTTGATGTGGGTCTGCCGGATGTAGGGCGCGAGGCGCCGGGCCGCCCAGACCGGGTGCTCGCCGCGCTGCAGGCCGTTGGCGGTGTCGAGCACGGCGCCGGTCACGTCCTCGCCCACCGCCTCGATCAGGCGCAGGATCTCGAAGGAGGTGATCTCGTCATGCGTCTCCATATTCATATGCGAGCCGTGATCGCGCAGCGCGGGCGCGAGGCGATGCATGATCTTTTCCATCGCGGCAAGCTGATCGGCCCAGTCGATGTCGGTGCGGAAGCGGTCATTGGCGAGGCGACCGGGGAACTGGCCCTTGAAGTTGCCGGGGGAAATCCAGAGCTCGTGCAACCCGATCTCGGCGGCGATCTCGATCATTCGGGTCAGGCCCGCCAAGATATCGCCGTTGCCAGCGGCGCGCAGCTCGGGCGCCTCGGCGCTGCAGTAGGGGTTGATCTTGCCGAGGCCCGCTTCGAGGTAGAGCCCCATCGCGTCGGCCTTGGCGCGGAGTTCCTTCAAGAAGCCGCGGTCCAGCGTCGGGGACATGTCGAGCACGGTGGGAAAGAAGATCCCCGCAAGTCCCATCTCCTGCACGTGGTCGAGGCTGGCCATCGGGCCGCGCGTCGTGGCTTCCGGCAGTTTCTGCCAGTCGATGCCGAGTTTCATGGGGAAGTCCTTTCCGGTGGGGATCAGTTTCCGCGGCCCTTGGGCGCGAAGCGTTTCTCGAGGTAATGCTGGCCGACCTGCGCCACCGTGGTGATGCCGAGGTACCAGATGGAGGCCACGAACAGCAGTTCGATGACCAGAAAGTTGGCGGCGTAGATCTGCTGCGCCATGGTCAGCAAATCGCGCATGCCGATGACCGAGACGATGGCGCTGGCCTTCAGCATGCCGATCGCCTGGTTGCCGGTGGGCGGGATGACCAGCCGCACCGCCTGCGGCAGGATGATCGTGCGCATGATCTGCAGCGGCTTGAGGCCAAGCGCCTGCGCCGCCTCGCGTTGGCCCTTGTCGACGGCCTTGAGGCCCGCGCGGATGATCTCGGACATATTGGCGGCCTCGTGCAGCCCGAGGGCGAGGAAGCCCGCCACCGCCGGGGTCACCAGCAGGTTGATGTCGTAGGGCCCGAGGCGGGGCACGAAGAGCGCGATGTTGAACCACAGGAAGATCTGCACGATCAGCGGCACGCCGCGGAACCACCAGACGAAGCCCGCCGCGATGGCGCGCAGCACGAGGTTCTCGCTGATCGCCATGGCCGCCACAACGCAGCCCACGACGATGCCGAAAACCATTGCGCCGACAGTCAGCTTCAGGGTCAGCACCACGCCGCTGAGGATGCGCGGATCGAGCAGGTAGCCGGGGATCTCGGCCCAGAGGATGCTTTGGCTCTGGGCGACGACCCAGACCATGGCGCCAAGGATCAGCAGCGCCGTGCCGCCCGTGGCGATCTGCCCCCACCGGATCTTCAGTCGTGCGGGCGGTGCGCGAAAGTCGGTCTCGATGGAGGCCATGGTGTCTTACTCCGTTTCGACGGGCATGGAGGCGGCGTCATTGACCTTGACGGTCTCGACGGCGAGCGGGGCGAGGCCCCATTTCTCCATGATCTGCGCATAGCCGCCTGCGTCGACCATCTGCTGAAGCGCGGCGACGACGGTGTCGCGCAGCTCGGGGTTTTCCTTGTGGGTCAGCATGCCGAGGTAGCCGACCGCGAGGCGGATGTCGGGCAGCGCCTGAAGGCCCACGCCCTTGCCGACCTGTTTCTCGGTCGAATAGACGCTGGTGGCATAGCCATTGACCGTGGCATCGGCGCGGCCGCTGCGGACGGCCTGAAGCACCTCGGGCATCTTCGGCAGCGACATGATCTCCATCGGCTCGGCGCAGCCTTCGGCGAAGGCGGTGACGAGACGGTTCTGGAAGGTGCCCACGGGCACCGCGACGCGCTTGCCGCAGAGATCGTCCATCGAGGCGATGTTCAGCGGGTTGCCGTCGAGCACCATGATCGTCGTGGCGTCATACATGTAGTCGATCACGTCGACCTGCTTTTCCAGCTCGGGATCGTCGTTGATGCCCGAGATGGTCATGTCGAAACGCCGGGACAGGATCGCCGGGACGATGCCCGCGCCTGCGCCGAGGTCGGTCATCTGCACCTCGACACCGAGGATCACGCCCAGGGAGGCGGCAATATCCGCGTCGATGCCGATGAGCTTGCCCGCGTCGTCGTGAAAGCTGATCGGCGGGGTGAGGTCGGTGGCGACCCGCAGCACGCCCGCATCGCGGATCGCCTGCGGCAGGCCCGCGGCGAGATCGGGGTTGGCGGTGACGCCGGGCAGCGCGGTGATCTCATCCGACGCGTGCATGACCTCGGTCATGCCCTGCGCGAGGGCGGAGGTGGCGAGGGTGGCGGCGAGCGCCGGGCCGAGTGCCATCTTGACGAGCTTGTTCATGAGGAGGGTCCCTGTTGTCAGGCGCGCCGTTGCTCGACGCTACACCCTCAAACTCACCTCGCGACAAAACTTGCGCAAGTTCATTCGAAAGTTTTGGCGAACCGCAGCGCGGAAAATGCCATGGAGCGCCGCACGCGTGAGCAAAACGCTACTCTGAGCGTCATGTTGGCGCATTCTTGGGCGAAATGCGAACGCGAGGTGCGACTCGTCCCGGCCCCTGCCCGGCGCTGCGTCGGGATCAGGGCTTGCCGGTCATCCGCTCGAGGATGGCGAGAAACTCGTCCTTGTCACCATCGACACCTTCGAAGGCGATGTTGCCTTCCATGTCCTCGAGATGCACGGCCATGGCCGTGCGGGCGGCGTCATAGTCCCCGGCCTTCAGGTGATCGAGGATCAGCGCGTGATGGGACGTGCCGCAGGTGCAGTCACTGGCGCGTTCATAGAGAGCGTTGACCAGCGACAGCCGGGTGATGACGTTCTCCAGCATCTCGAGCAGCACGTGATTGCCCGCGTATTCCGCCAAAATATGGTGAAAATCGCCCGCAATTCGCTTCTTTTCCGTCGCGTCGCTGCCCGAGTGGACCTTTGTCTCATTCTCTATGGTGCGCGCGAGAACGTCGAATTCCTTCTTGTTCAGGCGGCCTGGCAGCGCGTCCATCACCGCCATTTCAAGCACGCGGCGGGAGGCGAGGAGGTTCTTCGCCTCGGCGGGGGTGGGGGTGGCGACGAAGGAGCCATGGTTGCGCCGGCGCTCCGCGAGATGCTGCTGCGCCAGCATGGTCAGCGCGCCGCGCACCACCGTGCGGGAGGCGCCGAAATGTTTCGCCAAGATGTCTTCCTTCAGCTTGTCGCCGGGCTTCAGCGCGCCTTCGAAGATCGCCGCGCGCAAAGTTGCGCAAATCACCTCGGAGATGTCGTCAGATAGAATCATGCTGTCTTTCATTGGAAACGCTCCACAGGCCGGCCTCTCGGAATGACCGAGATTTAGCGGCCCGCGCAGCAAAGATACAGGGAATGCGTTCTCAGGACGCCCAGAACGGGCGCACCTTGAGTATATGTGCGCAAAATATTCGCACAATAGTCGCGAACATACTTTCGCACCAACTTACGCATTGATTTGCGAACATGATGTGACGCAACAGTCGTGTCATCACAGTTCGCAACCAGCGGAGCACCCGTATCATGGCCGACACCGGATTGCAGATCAGCAACGTGGATCACAGCTACGAGGACAAGCAAGTCCTTCATAACGTGAATTTCGACGTGCCCGACGGCAAGGTCGTTGCCCTGCTGGGGCCCTCGGGCTGTGGCAAGTCGACGATCCTGCGGGCCATTGCCGGGCTCATCACCCCGGACCGCGGCCGCATCTCGCTGCAGGGGCGTGACCTGACCAAGGTGCAGGTGCGCAACCGCAAGCTGGGGATGGTCTTTCAGAACTTCGCGCTCTTCTCGCATATGACGGTGGCCGAGAACGTCGCCTATGGCCTCGCCCATCTGCCGCGGCAGGAGCGTAAGGAGCGCGTCGCCCGGCTGCTCGAACTGGTCCGGCTGACCGCCTTTGCGAACCGCTTCCCGCCGAGCCTTTCGGGCGGGCAGCAGCAGCGCGTTGCCGTCGCCCGCGCCCTGGCGACCGATCCCTCGGCGCTGCTGATGGACGAGCCCTTCGGCGCGCTCGACCGCGCGCTGCGCTCCGAGCTTCAGGCCGAACTGGTGCGGATGCAGGATGACGTTGGCATCACCACTGTGATGGTCACCCACGACCAGGAAGAGGCGCAGGCCGTTGCAGGCCAGCTCGTGGTGATGAACGAGGGTCGCGTCGAACAGGTCGGCTCGCCCGAAGAGATCTACGACCACCCCGCCAGCCTCTTCGTCAATGGCTTCATTGGCCACGCCAACCAGCAGCACGCGACAGTGACTGGCGCGGGCCGCCTGAAAGCAGCCGATGGCGCCGAGATCGCGATGAACCGCGCGCTCAACTATATCCCCGGCGCCGAAGTGATCGTCACTTCCCGCCCCGAGGATCTGAGCCTCTCGCTCACCGAGCAGCCCGGCGCCATCGCCGCGCGCTTTGGCCGCGCCGTGGTGATGGGGCGCTTCCTCACCATCGACGCCACGCTTCCCGACGGCACCGCGATCAAGGCGCAGGTCCTGCGCGACGGCGGTCCCCGTCCCGGAAAGGGAGATGCCATCTGGCTGATCCCCGACACCTCCCGACTGCACGTCTTTCCTGCCAACGACCAGATCAACTGAAAAGCCCAACGAGGAGACTGACATGACCATCAATCTGACCCGCCGCGCCTTCACCATGGCCGGCCTCTCGGCCCTTGCCACCCCGGCGCTGATCCGTCCCGCGCTCGCCTCCGGCGGCAAGGTCGTCGCCGCCACTTTCCCGGGCAGCTGGGAAGACGCCTATCGCTCGATCGTTGGCCCGATGGTCAAGGACGCGGGTTTTGATCTGACCGTCGCGCCGTCGCTGGCGCAGGACCAGATCGCCCGCCTGATGGCCAGCCCCGGCCAGCCGCCCTATGACGCGCTGCTCGTCTCGCCGGGTCAGAGCGACATCCTGATCCAGGAAGGGCTGATCGAGAAGATCGACCCGACGCGCCTGAAGAACTGGGACAAGCTGAGCCCCGCCGCGCAGAATGAGTGGGGGCCTTACGTCACGATCGAGGTCAACGGCATCGCCTACAACCCCGAGGTGGTCGACAAGCCTGCGGGCTACAAGGCGCTCTTCGAGGACCCGCAGTACGAAGGCAACCTCGCGCTCATCGGCTTTGGCTCGAACACCGCGACCATGGCCTACACCGAGATCAACAAGGCCTACGGCGGCACCTATAACAACATGCAGCCGGTCTTTGATCTGCTCGAGGCCTACCTGCCGAAGATCGGCGCCATCGCGACCTCGGGCTCGAACCAGATGACCATGTACCAGCAGGGCGAGATCGCCGTGTTCATGGCCTCGACCGGCAACGTCGCCAAGCTGCGCGAGCTGGGCATGCCCTGCGAGTTCGCCCACCCCGAAACCGGCTCGCCCTCTGTGCCCGTCGCGATCCATCTGGTGAAGGGCGCCTCGAACCCCGATGGCGTTTACGCCTATATGGATGCCGCCATCGACGCCGCCGCGCAGACCCAGCTGGCCGAGCCGCCGACCGCGATGATCCCGACCAACGTGGATGTGCCCTACTCCGAGGTCGTCTCGCAGTTCGTCACCCCCGAACAGGTGGCCAACGCCGTCTACCCGGACTGGCAGGCGATCAACAAGCACCGCGCCGAGTGGACGGAAACCTTCGACCGCCTCGTCGTCCGCTGATCGGGAGAGCCGCGATGATCCGCAAAGAAACCTTACTGTCGTGGCCCATGATCGCTTTCATGGTGCTGTTCTTCATCTCGCCACTGCTGCTGCTCGCCGGCATCAGCCTGCGCGGGGAGGATGGAAGTTGGGGCCTTGGGAACTTCGCGGCCTTCCTTTCCGATCCCTTCGCGCGCGGCGTGCTCACCGGCACGCTGGCGCTTGGCGCGAAGGTGACCTTCTTCGTCTCGCTGGCGGCGCTGCCGCTGGTGATGCTCTATTGGCACGCGGGGAAACGTCTCCGCGGGCTGATCCTGATCTGCACGCTCTTGCCGATGCTGACCGCCAATGTGGTGCGCACCTTTGCCTGGGTGGTGCTGCTGGGGCGCAACGGGCCTATCAGCCAGACGCTGCTCGGGCTCGGCCTCACCGAACGCCCGTTCTCGCTGCTCTTTTCCGAGACCGGGCTGATCATTGCGCTGGTGCAGATCGAACTGCCGCTGCTGCTGCTGCCGGTCTTCGCCGTGCTCAACCGCGCCGACCGCAAGACGCTGGAGGCTGCCGAGGTGCTGGGCGCAGGCCGCTGGCGCGCCTGGTTCTCGGCGATCTTCCCGCAGATCATCCCTGCCGTATTGGCGGGCTGGGTGCTGGTCTTTGCCTCGGCCACCACCTCCTACGTGACGCAGAGCGTCATCGGCGGTGCGCGGCTGATCTATCTTCCGCAATTCGTCTACCGCGAGGTCGGTGTACTCTTCCAATGGCCAATGGCCGCCGCGATCTCGATCCTTCTTCTGGCGTCCACCGGCGTCATCATGCTGGGCCTCACCATGCTCGCCCGCCACGAAAGGCTCCAAGGTCATGCTTGAGACACGTTCGAAGATCTCCACCGCTCTTTACTGGGCCTTCGTCTGGGGCGCCGGCCTCGCGGTGCTGGCCTTCATGATCGGCCCGATCCTGCTGGCGCTGCTGATGTCCTTCAACTCCGGCACGACGCTGCGCTTCCCGCCAGAGGGCTTCTCGCTGCGCTGGTACGAGCTCCTCTTCGACCCGATCGCCTCCGAGCCGATCCACACCGCCGCGAAGAACTCCATCGAGGTGGCGCTCTCCACGGTCGCCGTGGTCACGCTGATCACCGCCCCCGCCGCTTGGGCATTGGCGCGCGCGCCGAAGCGCTTCGCCGGGTCGGTCGAGCCGGTGCTGCTGGCACCGCTGGTGCTGCCCAGCCTTGTCTATGCGCTCGCCGCGCTGCTGGCGCTGAGCCTGCTCGGCCTCGGCCCGTCTTTCCTGGCGGTGCTGATCGGCCACGCGGCGGTCTTCGCGCCGCTGATGTTCCGCACCGTGCTGGGCCTCGCGCAGCGCATGAACCCGGCGCTCGAGGAAGCCTCGGCCACGCTCGGCGCCAGCCGCGCCCGCACCTTCCTGCGCATCAGCCTGCCGGGCATCCTTCCCGGCATCCTCGCGGGCGCCTTCCTCGTCTTCATGCAGTCGCTCGACAACGTGTCGGTGACGCTCTTCCTCGGCGATCCCGGCCGGACCATGCTGCCGCTGCGCCTCTTCGCCATGCTCGAGGAAAGCCTCGACGGACGTGTCGCTGCGGTCTCGGGCGTGCTGATCCTCGCCGCGGCCCTGCTGCTGGTCACCCTGCAACGCTTCGGCGGGCGCGATGCCCGCTGACCCCGAACTCACTCACGGAAAGGACCATCCCATGAACGCGCACAGCTCCGGCGCCCGGCCGTCCATCGAAAGCCTGCTCGGCGATTTCGCCCCCGACTTCGACTTCACTCCCGCAATGCCGATCCCTCCGGAGGAATACGCCGAGCGGATGCGCAAGCTGAAGCGCGAGGCGGTCTCCGCTGGGCTCGACGCGGTGGTCGTGCATTGCGACAGCGTCGGCTGGTTCCACGCGGCGCATGCCTATCTGCGCTACCTCTGCGACTGGATGCGCGAGGGCGTGCTGATCGTGCCGATGGACGAAGACCAGGAGCCGGTGCTGCTATCGTTCTTCACCCAGTCGGTGATCCTGCCGCCGGGCGGCGAGCCGGTGGGCGTGGACCGCATCCTGCAGATCGGCGCCGTGGGCCGCGAATATGCCGACATCCCCGGCGACTCGGGTGCCAAGACGATGCAGGCGCTGGTTGGTATCCTGGGTGAGCTGAAGGCCGACAATATCGGCTTCATCGGCGACAAGCGCTCGGCCGGGTTCCGCGCCGCGCTGGTGTCCGAGATGCCCAAGGCGAAATTTTCCGACCAGCACGGCATTCTCGACCGCATGCAGCGCAACCGCACGCCCGCCGAGATCGCCCAATTCCGCACCGCCGCGCAACTGATCAGCATTGCGACGCAGGCGGCCTATCATGTCGCCCGCCCCGGCGTGACCGACTACGAGATCTACGCCGCCTTCACCCTCGCGCAGATGGCCCGTGGCGGCGAGACCGGCGACGGCTATCAGATTGGCGCCAACGAATGGGGCACCCATTGCGGCAAGCCCTACGGCCATGTCATGCGCAAGGGCGATCTGGCCAACCTCTACGTGTCGAACGTCACCTATCAAGGCTACACCGCCCAGACCGCGCGCATGTTCGCCTTCGGCGCGCTGACCGACCGGCAGGAGTTGGTGCTGGACGCCTGCACGCGCGGCGTGAAGGCCGCCGAGAAACTGATCCGCCCCGGCACGCTGATCCGCGACCTGAACAACGCCGCGTTCGACAGCTATATCGCGGCCGGCCTGCTGAAAGACGCAGAGGCGCGCACCATGCCCTACAACTGGCGCACCGCCGACGATGGCGGCCCGCGCGAGATCCCGCGCCAATATGTCCCCGACGCCGATTACGAGGCGCAGGGCCGCAAGCTGATGCATGTCTACCCGGCGACCTTCGGCCCGCATAACCCCAACCTCGGCCACTCGGTCGGCATGGCGGGCGGGCAGAATGCCTTCAATATCTCCTCTCACAACTATGACAGGCTGGAAGAGGGCATGGTCTTCGTCCTGCACACGCAATGGCTTGAACCCATGTCCGCAGGCTGCAACATCGGTGAC
This sequence comes from Salipiger sp. PrR002, assembly GCF_010500775.1. Lineage (NCBI taxonomy): Bacteria > Pseudomonadati > Pseudomonadota > Alphaproteobacteria > Rhodobacterales > Roseobacteraceae > Salipiger > Salipiger sp. PrR002. The sequence continues at coordinate 32,950 of NZ_JAAGOU010000035.1, read as the reverse complement.
ATGTATGTCGTGACCGCCGACGGGTTCGAGAACCTCTCGCGCCACACGCCCCTCGAGACGCACCGGATCCCCGCATGAAAGATCAGACCATGACCAGCCACGCCTTCGACTTCGCCGAGCTGACGCCGAAGCAGCGTTACAAGCTGCTGATCGGTACGGTGATCCCGCGCCCCATCGCGCTGATCACCACCCTGTCGGAGGATGGTACGCCCAACGCGGGTTCCTTCAGCTTTTTCAACATCCTCACCCATGATCCGGCGATCATGGCGGTGGGGATCGAGCACAAGCCCGACGGCACGCCCAAGGACACGGCGGCGAACATCCTCGCCACCGGCGAGTTCACCGTCCACATCTCGGACCATGCGCTCGTCGACCAGATGGAGATCTGCTCGATCAAGTTCCCGGCGGATGTCGACGAGCTCGCCCTTGCGGGGCTCGAAACCGCACCCGGCGAGACCGTGCGCAGCCCGCGCATCCTCGCCGCTCCTGCCGCCTTCGAGTGCCATCTGGTGCAGACGGTCCCGGTCAGCCCGGCGCGCACCATCGTGCTGGGTGAAGTCAAGCGGATGTTCCTGCGCGAGGCGCTGGTGGATCCGGAAACCCATTACGTCGATCAGATCGGCATCGACGCCGTCGGGCGTCTCGGCGGGCACCTCTACGCGCGCCAGCTCGACCAGTTCGAACGGGTGACGCCGACGGTGGAGGAGTTCATGGGCGCGTCGGAGAAGGCTGGCTGAGTTCCGTTCGGCGAACGGCAAGGACGATTTCGGCGAAGACTTAGGGTCAGGCTCCATTGACCATGGCGGAGGGCACGGGCCGCCGCGAGAAAGCAGAGCGGTGATATGTCTGATCTGCTCTGCCTGAGCGATGCGCAGATGGCGCGTCTGGAGCGCAGAGCGATTGACCAGATCGGCCCGCTTGAGAGCGCGAGGCCCGCGGTGAGCGACACCAGATCTCGGGACATCGAAATCGGTCACGCCTTGGAGGTGCCCTCTCGAAGGCACCGGTGCAGTCGGCAGGGACGGTCCAAACGAGGGAGGTGGCGGACTATACCGCCACCTCTTCTGAACCCCTCTACAGCTCGTCGAGATTGCTCATGATCTGATAGAAGAATGCGATTGTCTTGGCGTACTCATCCACCAGAAGGCGCTCGTTGACGCCGTGGAAGCCTTCGAATTCCTTCATGTTCTCCAGCTGGATCGCGGTGAAGGTATAGACGTCCGGGGCAAAGGACCGCGCCTGGAAATGCTTGGAGTCCGACCCGCCGATCACGAAGAACGGCGCGACGACCAGATCATTCCCCCAGATCTGGCGGATGGTCTTTTCCATCGCCTTGTACCCCGGCCCCTCGGGGTCGGCGATCGCTGTCGCGGGAGTTGAGGCGGAGATATCGCGCAGGGTGATGCGGTCATCCTGAATCGCGTCCTTGACGTGCTGGATGATCACCTCTGGCGTGTCGCCGGGCATCGGACGGAAATTGACCACCGCCGTGGCCGAGGGCGGCAGCACGTTGTCCTTGATGCCCGCGTTGAACATGGTCACGGCGATGGTGGTGCGCATCATCGCCCGGGTGACGGGATTGCCCGCCATCACCTCGATGAACTTCTTTTCGTCCTCCGTCATCTCGCCTTCCTTGCCGAAAGCGACCGCAGAGTAGAGCGGCTGAAGTTCCTCGTCGAGTTCCGGCCCGAGGTAGCGGTACTGGGCCCGCAGCGCGGGGTGGATGCGATAGGGGAACTGCGCGTCTTCGAGCTTGGTGATCGCTTCGGCGAGAATGCCGATGTTCGACTCTTCGGGCGGCTGCGAGGAGTGGCCGCCGACGGCGTTGATCGCCAGCTCGAGGCTGAGATAGCCTTTCTGCGCGATGCCGATCAGCGCGGTGTTGTCGGGAAGGCCCGGGAAGATGCCGGGGATGAGCGGCGCGGATTCATCCATCACGAAGGCAAAGCGCTCGATCCCGCGGTCTTCCAGCACCTGGGCGATATGGGCAGCACCCTCCGGTCCACCCACCTCTTCGTCCTGGCCGAAGACGAAATAGAGCGTGCGCTCTGGCTGCCAGCCTTGGGCGAGCCGCATCTCGGCGGCCTCGAGAATGCCGTGGATCTGGTTCTTGTCGTCCATGGCACCGCGACCCCAGAGATAGCCATCGGCCACCGTGCCCGCGAAGGGTTCCTGCTCCCACTCGTCACGGGAATCCGGCGGCACCGGCACGACATCCTGATGCGCGTAGAAGAGCGCGGGTGGCAGATCGGGGTTCTTGCCCTCCCACGTATAGAGCAGGCTGTAGGGGCGCGGATCGCCGAGGATTTCCCGTTTCAGCGTCTCGTGGACCAGCGGATAAGCCTGCTGGATGAAGGCGTGGTAATCATCGAAGGCCTGCGTGTCGAAATCCTCGCGATCCTGGTTCGAGATCGTGGGAAAGGTGATCGCCTTCGACAGGCGCTCGATGGCCCCGTCGAGATCAACGTCGATCGAAATCTGCTCGACATCCTGCATCTGCAGCGACGGAAAGTCGCCATCCTGCGCGATGGCTTGGGTCGATATCGCGGCCAGGGCGAAGAGCGGGCCTGCAAAGGTCAAATATCTGAATTTCATTTCAATGTTCCTCACGGAAGTGACGCGGACACAAAACACATGGGACACAATCGTTGCGCTCGACGCCCCGCGGACTCGAGCCGATTGGAACTATAGACCCTCTCTTCAGAAATTCAGAACCTTGAAGCCGACCTGCACCGACCAGTCGGCGGGAGCGTCGGCTCCGAAAAGCACCCCGGGCTTGATGAAGATCTGACTGTCACCGCCGAACGCCCGCCCGGTCAGCATGCCGGCCGTCACCTGCAAGCTGCCAAAGGTTCGATCCGCTTCCCAATCGTGGATCACCGCCGGATCGAAGGTCAGATAGTATTTCGGGTTGGGGAGCTTCGGCACGTAATAGAAATCGACCGTGGTGGTATTCAGCTCTGTACCCGCATCGTTCCCGCCCTCGAGGCCGAAAGTCTGAACCCATGCGGGCGCGAAGATCGCGCCATTGTCGAGGAACCAAGCGTAGAAGAGTGACGTCTCCATGGCATATTGCCCGTAGCCGGTATCCTCCCGCGAGGCGGTGTCGAGAAATAACTCAGCAGTGAAGGCCGCGCCGGTCTTCTCGGTCAGGTGGAAGACGTCGAGATAGGTCACGCTGAAGTCGCCGAAGTCGTACCCGGAGTCGAACGGGCTGTTCGTATAGGGAAGCGTGAAACGGAACGCCTTCGAGCCATCGCCGAAAGGCTGGGTATAGAAGGCTTCCCACAGACCGGCGTCCAGGTCATCCGTGATCTGGCTGAACTGATACTGGATGCCAGCCTGCGTTGTGAGCAGCGTCGGGTTGGTGCCGTTGTTGATCTCTTCAAACTCGCGCTGGACCTGATCGAGATAGCCACCGTCTTGCGCATGTGCTTGCGGCGCAGTGCAGACAAGAGCGGCGGTCAGAGCAATTGCCGTCATGCTGATCGCGCGTGCCTTGGCGCGAATGCCCAGTGGCTGAATGTCTTCTGGGGTCATTGGGTGATCTCCTCGCAGACGTTCCGGTGAGCACGTCGCGTCCCTGCGCGCCTCGCCTGCAAGCAGCCTACACCGCGGATTTCGCGATAAAGGCGGATTTCGATATGCAGATCTTGCCAAGTTTCGGCGGGCATCCTTTTCAGCCACGAGCCAAGAACCACGTGGCGTCGTCGCAGGCCCTGCCGCTACACTTCGGGGCCAAAGCCGTAGCCGAGGGGCCGCCGATGATCTGGATCCTGCTTCACTATGCGATCGTGTTGGCCTGCGTGATGCGCATCCTGCTGCGCCCCCATCGGGATCCGGCAGCGCGGGCCGCATGGGTGCTGACCACGCTGGCGGTCCCCGTCGTAGGTGTTCTCGCCTATCTGCTCTTCGGTGAGACGAGCATCGGCAGGCGGCGCATCGAACGGCTCCGGCGGATCGAAGATCTGCTCCCGGATGCCGCGCGCTTCCCTGCAGAGGTGGCTGGCGCTGGTGCGTCGCCGCGGGTTGATGCCCTGTTCCGCGTGGGCGCCTCGATCAGCGGCTTCGAGCCCTGCCCGGGGAACAGTGCCGAGCTCATGGCCGACAGTGATAGGGCGGTGGACGCGATCGTCGCCGACATTGATGCCGCGACAGACCACGTGCATCTGATGTTCTACATCTGGGTCGCGGACAGCAACGGGCGCAAGGTCGCGGAGGCGCTCATGCGCGCCGCGCGGCGCGGGGTGGTGTGCCGGGCGATGGCCGACGACATCGGATCGCGCCGTCTTATCCGGTCGGCGTTGTGGACCGAGATGAAGAGCGCCGGCGTGCATCTGGCCTCGGCCTATCGCGTCGGCAACCCGCTGCTGCGGATTTTCGATGGCCGCATCGATCTCAAGAACCACCGCAAGATCGTCGTCATAGATGGAAGGGTGACCTACTGCGGCAGCCAGAACTGCGCCGATCCGGCCTTCGTGCAGAAGGCGAAATATGCCCCTTGGGTCGATATCATGCTGCGCATCGAAGGCCCCGTCGTGCAGCAAGCGCAGAGGGTCTTTGCCGCCGACTGGATGGAGGCCGTCGACGAGGACGTGTCGGGTGTTGTCGCCCCCGCGATGGCACCCATCCCGAACGGCTGGCCCGCGCAGGTGGTCGCAACAGGTCCGAGCGTTCGAGCCTCGGCGATGCCCGAGATGTTCACCAGCCTGATCTATGCCGCCCGCGAGGAACTGGTGGTCACGACGCCCTACTACGTCCCCACCGAGGGGATACAGTCTGCGCTCTGCGCCGCGGCCTATCGGGGCGTGAAGGTGACGGTGGTCTTCCCGGCCCGCAACGACTCCCTCTTCGTCGGCGCGACCAGCCGCAGCTACTATGCGGGCCTGCTCGCATCGGGCGTCGAGATCCGGGAGTATCTTCCCGGTCTGCTGCACAGCAAGACACTCGTGGTGGATGGCGAGATCGCCCTGATCGGCTCGGCCAACATGGATCGGCGCAGCTTCGATCTGAACTACGAGAACAACATCCTTCTGGTGGACAGGCAGACCTGCAGGGATATCCGCCAGAGACAGGACAGCTACATGGCAGAGACCCGCGTGGTCACGCCCGAAGAAGTGGCCTCCTGGTCCCTGCCGCGGCGCCTCTGGCAGAACGCGGTGGCGATGATCGGACCGATCCTCTGAGGGCAATGGGCCCGATGTCGGGAGCCGCTAACATCGGGGCACTTCGAAACCCTATTCGAGATAATCGATCTGACCATCCTTCGAGAGCAGCACGGCCAGCCAGCGCAGGCTGGGCACCTCGGAGGCGACCACCATGACGATGACGGTGAGCGGCACGGCCAGAAACGCTCCGAGCCCGCCCCAGAGCAGGGACCAGAACACCAGCGACACGGTGATCATGAAGATGCTCATGTTCAGCGACTTGCCCTGCATCATGGGCGTTATCACGTTGCTGATCACCTGATCGGCGCCGCCATAGATGACAATCACCGCCACCAGCGGCCACAGGCTGTCGAATTGTGCCAGAGCCACGAACGACGGCAGCAGGATGCCGATGAACGCCCCGATGTTTGGGATGAACCCCACGAAGAAGATCATGATCGCGAGGAAAGACGCGAAATCGAGACCGATCAGACGGAAGACCACGTAGGCGACGGCCCCGCTCATGGCGCTGGTCACCGCGTTGACCCACATGAAGTTCTTGATGCCGATCGCCGCCCGCCGGACGATGACGGCAAAGTCCGCGCCATGCGGGTCGGGCGAGGACAGCATCGCGACTTTCTTCTGCCAGTCGGACCGCTCAAGAACGAGAAACACGAAGTAGATCGTAAGCAGCGAGACCTGCGCGATGCTGCCGACGAGACCTCCTGCGAGAAACACCACGAGATCGCCGACCTGCAAGCCATCGACCGCCTGATGGAGGGCCTCGACCAGCCTCGGCCCCAAGAGGCTTTCGAGCTTGACCGCGATGCCGCCCAGCCGCTCCTGGTATCTCGGCAAGGCCTCCACGATCTCGCCTGCGGCGGTCGAGGAAATGGCGGCGAACACCCAGATGACCGAGATGAAGATGGCGAGGGCAAGCGCATGGGCCTGCCATCCGGAAAATCGGTGCCCGCCGATAGAGACCCGGGAGAGCCTGTCGGTGAAGGCCGTCGCGAGAATGAAGATCAGGAAGGCGACGGCAAGCAGCTTGAAGAGGTCCTGCCCCAGCCAGAGCAGCAGGATGACAAACGGCAGACCAACGATGATCTTGAACCAGTCAGGGGCAATTACCTGTGCCGATTTCATATCACTGCTCCTGCACGCCTTACCGCCAGTCAGTGACGGGCACCGTCTGTGTTGATTTTCGCCCCGAACTGAGACCGGGGTCAGTCCTGCAAACTGTCACCCTCTTCGTCCTTGCCCTTCTGCAGAAGCGCACGCGCCAGTTGGGAAAAGAGCGTCACAAAGACGCCGACACCCACGAAGATATAGACAACTGTGAAAATCTTACCCAAATCCGTGGCTGGTGCGATGTCGCCAAGGCCGACGGTCGAGATCGTCGTCGCACTGAAATAGAACGCATCGACCCAGCTCCATCCCTCCACGCTTCGGTAAAACACCGTCCCGGAGATCAGGATGACGAGAGACAGGACGAAAGCGGCGCGGAATTCCGGCAACTCCCACGACCGGAAGATCGCCTTCACGAGCCGAAGAATGGTCAGCCAGAGGCTCAGCATTGCAATTTCCTCCCCCCGCTTGCGGACACTGCCCTTTCAGTGCCCGGCCAACCTGGCGCGCGCCCAAACAGGAGAGACGCTCTCACTCCATGTCATCCTTGTAGATCTTACCGGCTTTCATGATCAAATCCAGCGATCCCTCATAGTCCCTGAGGATCGAGATATCCTCGAGCGGATTGCCGTCGATGAGCAGCAGATCGGCGTGGGCTCCGGCCTCGATCACACCGATCTTCCCGGGATACGGGTTTCGATCGCCCGAAAGCTGCAACAACTCTCCAGAGAGCGAGGTGGCTTGGGCCAGCACCTCGGCTGGCGTGAACCATTTCGTACGCTCGACGAATTCGCGGTTCTGGTCGGCGCAGGCTTCGGGGTTCACCACGACGTCGGTGCCAAAGGCAATCTTGAGATCGTATTTCTTGGCAAGCTCGAACATCGTGTCGAGCCCTTCGGAAACCATTCGGCCCTTTTCGAGACGGACCGGGCCAAGGTCCGGTGAGAAGGTGAGGTAGACCACCACCTGCGGGCTCAGCCAGACGTCGTTTTCGGCCATCATTTGCGCGATCTCCTCATTGATGAGGTTGCCGTGCTCGATGGCCTTCACGCCATTTTCGATCGCCTGCTTGACCCCGTCCACGGTGTAGACATGCGCCGTGACATAGGTTCCGAAACCTTCGGCCACTTCGACCGCCGCGCGGATCTCGTCGGCGGTGAACTGGCGGCCGTCGATAGGGTCGAACTCGGTCCCGACACCGCCCGCGAGATGCATCTTGATCTGGCTGGCCCCGCGCTTGAGCTGTTCGCGGACGGCCGTCAGAACCTCGGCCCGGCCATTAACGATGCGGCTGTAGCCCAGCCGTTCGAGGTTGTTTTCGGGCCCGCCGAATTCACGCGGATCCATGAAACGCGGATTGGCATCACCATGCCCCCCGAACTGCGAGATTGCGCGCAGCGACGGCCACACTCGGGGCCCGGCAATCTCGTCCCGGTCGGCGGCCAGCTTGGCGCCCCAGGATGCGCCCCCGACGTCGCGCAGGCTGGTGTAGCCGCGCATCAACGCTTCTTCGGCAGCCTGCGCCGCCTTGATCCCGATGTAATCGAGATCCGGCGCGTTGGACCCCGCCATGTCGGCGACCGGCACGTTGCACAGGCTGAGATGGTAATGCACGTCGATGAAGCCGGGCGTCATCACCCGGCCGCCCGCGTGAATGACCACCGCGCCCTCCGGAGCGGACAGGTCCGCCCCCACAGCCGCGATCATGCCATCCTGCACCAGCACATCCTGCCCCTCGATCAGCTCTGGACCGACCCCGTCGAAGATCCGCGCGCCGGTGATGAGGATGGGGGGCTCGGCACCGACCTGGGCAAGACCGGGCCCCGCGAAGGCAAGCAAGGCGAAAGCCGCCGTGAACCGGAAATCCTTGAACATGGAAGTCTCTCCCTGTGTTGACTGAAGTGGCCGCCCCCGGCGCGTCATGGCTTGACCCTCGACTGGATGGCCACCTTGAGCCCCGGGCGCAGAAGCAACTCCGGGTTGGGAAATTCCACCCAGACGGTCATCTTCTGACTCTCCGCCTCGAACTTGTACCCGCCGGAGACGAGCCTGCCTTCGTGGGGGTACACCTCTCCTCCGGGCAGGATCAGCGACAAGGCGATGCCGTCGATCAGCTCCTGATCCGAGCCGAACATCTTCTGCCGTGCGGCATAGACATCGTAGGGCACCTCGCCCACGACCTGGATCGGGTCCAGCTGGGTGATGATGGCCATGGTGATGTCGCCGTCACCGACGTCCTGCCAGCCGTTCTCACGGACCATCGGCGCGCTCATCATGCCAGCGAAGGGGGCCTTCTGGGTCATCTGCATGACCCCGAGCCCGGCCAGTCCGACATTGGCTTCGGCCGCGGCAAGGTTCGCGGCGGCGATATCTCGCAGCGCTATGGTCTTCTCCAGCTCGACCTCCGAGACGACATCCCGGTCCTTGAGGAGCTCGGCCCGCTTCACCTCCGCGATGGCCTCCTGTAATTGCGCCTGCGCCGCATCTTGCTGCGCCTTTGCCAGGTCGAGGCGGTATTGCGCGGGGGGCATGGCGAACTCAAAGAGGACGTCGCCTTCATCAACGATCTGCCCCGGCACGAAGGCGATGTGCCGAAGCCACCCGCTGACGATCGGCGTGATGTCGGCCTCGCGCGCGGGGACGACGGTGCCTTCGAATTGGACCACCTCATAGGCCCCGTCCTGCGCCGCTGCCGGTGTCTGCGACAGCCCCAGCAGCACGCCGAAAAGCGCGGCGGCGCTGGCCAAACCAATGCGCGACGTCCCCCTCAGGAACCGGTCGGGCATTGATCTTGGCGTCTCTCTTATGAAGATCACGACATAACTCTCCGTCTTTACAGGTCCGGCCGCATTCAGCCCCCGGTGCCCATTGCGCCGGTGCTATTCTCCGCTCAGATACTTCGCGGCCTGCCGCAGGAAGCCCTGGGCCCGGTCTTCGCCGTAGGGCGGGATGTAGCCGTTGGTCGAGAAGTAGACGCCCACGAAATCCCGGGCCGGATCGACGTAAAGCCCTTGCCCCACATTGCCGTGCTTGTAGAGCGCGCCGTCCTCGAAGACCGCGTCCCATTGCATCGAATTCGCCTTCGGCTCTTCGCCGAATTCGTCGGTCAGACCTGCGAACTTCGACCCGCGCCGGAAGGCTTCCGGGTTGCCGGTGTTCTGCATCCGCTCGAGCGCTGCGTCGGAGACGATGTCCTCATGCGCAGTGGCGGCCCAGCTGGGGGTGAAGATCAGGCCGAAACGGGCGAAGTCCTCCAGCGTGGTGGAGATCAGCCCATGGGTCACGGCGGTGCCATCCGGCATCAGGTGGAACATGATGTCCTCGCGCGCGCCGACCTTGCCCCAGACCCGTTCCTGGAACAGGTCGGCCCAGCTCTTGTCATCGAGGTTCTCGGCCAGCAGCACGCTGACCTGCGTCACCGCCGAGGAGTAGCGGAAGACCTCGCCGGGTTCTTCGCCCTCGATCTTCTCGGCTGTCTTCAGGATGTCGAGCCAGTTCTCCATTTCCCCCGTCAGCGGGTTGGGCGAGCCGAACTCGGCCGAGAAGAAGCGAACGATGATCGAGGCAGGGTCGATGATGGCGTCGAGAGTTTCCTCGAGCGCCAGCCCTGTCTCCATGTTGGCCGCATCGAGGACCGAGACGCCGTCCCAGTTCGAGCCCGCCAGTTCCGGGACGTAGTCGACCACGTCCTTCGACATGTCGAGTTTCCCCTCCTCCTCGAGCAGCGCGAGGATCAGCCCGACGGTCGCCTTGCCCGGCGACATCCAGGCGTGGCGATCCATCTGGTTCATGCCCGGATACTGCTCGTAGACGACCTTGCCCTTGTGGATCATCATCATGCCCTGCAGCCGGTGGTTGGGATGCACGATATACTCCGACAGCGGCATCTCACCTTCGGAGGTCGTCCAGCGCACCCCATCGCCGATACTGTCGTCGATGGCGCGCTCCAGCGGGATGTACTCGGGATGCGGCGAGGAATAAGCCGTGGGGAGCATCTCGCTGAGGTTCTGGTTGTAATAGAGGGCGTGGTCGCCACCCATCTGGTAGTGGAAGTTCTCGAAGGCCGCCCGGGCATCCCGCGAGAACTGCAGGGACCAGGGCTCCTTCGCGGCTTCGACGGGCAGCGTCGTCATGGCCCCCGGCACTTCGAGGTATTTCTGCAGCGGGTTGTCCTGCGCAAGCGCGGGCAGCGCGAGCGTTCCGAGGACAAGTGCGGAGGTAAGGGGCAACTTGATCATCTGCATAAGTCGGTTTCCTTGGCCGGTGCATCCGAAGGATGCTTCTGAGAGACTGCCCTGACCGGGGTGCCGTGCTGGCAGTCCGGGGAGCACCTGCGTGCGATCGCCATATCGAGGCGCGCTCCCCCATTGCGATAGATGAAGCGGCACCGATCAACCGGAAACGCCCGCTTTCGGTCAGTTTGTCAGTCGCAGCAATTGATGATGCGGTGATCGTACTGCGGCTGGGTGCCGGGCACGCCGCCACCGAAATCCTGCGGCACTTCGTAGAAGGTCTGCGTCCAGGTGCTGACCTCCAGCGGCTCCAGCTTGCTCTCCTGCGGCTCGAAGCGGATCGGCTGGCCGGGGTTTACGTCCTTCAGCACCTCGGAGTCGTCCACCACCAACGTGCCGTTCACGATGACATAGGGGATCCCGGTCGAGGGCAGCGTGCCCTGCTCATAGGTCGCGTTGTCGGTGACCGTCTCGGGATCGAAGACCGTGATGTCGGCGATCATGCCTTCCTGCATCCGGCCGCGTTCCTGCATCGCCCTGAGCCCCATCTCGCTGAACGGGCGGGCCGAGTTCCAGCTGGTCTGGGCCACCGATTGCATCAGCGAAATGCCGTTCTCGCGCCCCAGCCGCAGGGCCTTGGCGAAGCTGCCGGCGCCGCGCGGGTGGCTGTTGGGCAGGTCCTCGTAGGGCGTGTCCCAAGGAATATCGCCGAGGATCGGCACGGTGTCCGAGGCGATCGCCACGCCCGGCATCTTCAGCCAATCGACGATGGCTTCCGGGGGCATCTTGTAGACAAGGACAAGACGTGCGGGTTCCTTCGCGACCATCTCGGCCCGGCTTTCCGCAGTGTACCACTCTCCGGTCAGCACGTCCTGGATCGTATCCTCGTAGCGGTAGCCAAGCTGGTCGACCCAGACCTCCGGTTCCAGGAAGACAGCGTTCAGCGCGGTCGAGCCCGCGGCATAAGGGTAGAGCTCGCCCCAGACGTTCATCCCGCGCACGCGCATCCGGGTCAGGAGCTCATGGACAAGGTTGTAGCCGGGGTTGTTGAAGTGGCAGGCGATGGCGGGTGCGCCAAGGGCCGCGGCATTCGCGAGCATCTCCTGGATACCGTTCGATTCCGTCGTGTCGGTGCCCGGCGTGTAGCGGAAGTGGAAGGCGGAGGGACGGCCATAGTTCCCGGCGGTCTTCTGCAGCTCGAACACCTCGCGCGCGCTTGCACCGTCGCGCATGTAGCCCAGCGTCGAGCCCATCGCGATCGCACCGGCCGCCAGACCTTCGTCGATGACGCGCAGGATTTCGTTGCCCTGATCGATGTCCGGTCGGGTCAGGGCCCAGCCGGTCTTGTCAGACCCGCGGTGGTTCAGCGCCTCGGGACAGTCGAGTGTGGTGATCCCGTCAAGGACGTAGGCGCGGGCCATCTCATGCGAGGAGGCACAGCCATAGTTGATCTGGGTGGTCCCCTCCCGCATGGCGTACCAGTCGCCCACCAGCGTGCCGAGCGTGCCCATCTCGAGGTCCATCACCGTGGTGCGGCCATCGCGCAGCGCCAGCTTGTGGCCCATGGGTCGGACCCAGTGGAAATGGGTGTCGATGAAGCCCGGGGCGACCACGTGACCGGTGGCGTCGATCTGACGGGTGCCTTCCAGCGCGTCGGCGATGATGGCGGTGATCCGCCCGTCCTTCACGCCCACGTTCGCGACCTCGTCGAAACCGGTTTCCGGATCCATGACCCGGCCGTTCAGGATCACCAGATCGAAGGGGGCCGAGGCCTGGGCCATGGCCTTGCCGGCGAGGCTGGCGGCGGCGACGGTGGCGGTTGCGCCGACATTGAATTCGCGGCGGGAAATGGGGGTATCAGTCATTGGCTTGGTCTCCGGAGATCTGAGTGCTCGCCTATGTCTTGATCGTCAGATTGGACTGGGCGCCGGGACGACGGTGAAATCGGAGCCTGCGCGGATGCAGGGGGCCGGTTTCACCGCCGCGTTTGCAAGGAAGGTCGTCCGCGCCTTCATCGGGCCGCGGGCAGGCCTCGACTTTTGGGGCGCGTTACCGCCAGACCTCCCCGATCACGCGGTACATGTTGCCGCCCAGGAACTTGCTGCAATCCTCGTCCGAGTAGCCGTGTTCGAGCATCTTATCGACCAGGGCTGCCGCGATCTGGTACGGGGCCGGCGTCGGCACGCCCTTGGCCCCCATTTCCGCGCTGTACCCCCCGTCAGGGAAGACCGCCGCGCCCATGGGCGTCTGGATCAGCGACGCGGTGAAATTGATATTGGGGATGTAGTCGGAGCCGAAGCCAACATAATCGATGCCCACCAGTTCGGCCATGTAGTCGATGTGACGGAAGACGGCGTCGGCGGTGAGAATGTCCGGGTTGGACTTGTCGAGAAAGGCCCCGACCAGGTTCAGGCTGCAGACGCCGCCACTCTCCGCGACGGCCTTGATCACCGCGTCGGAGATGCTGCGCTGATAGTCCGCGATGGCCAGCGCACCGGAATGGGACGAAATCACCGGCTGGCTGCTGCGCTCGATGGCGTCGAGCGAGGTTTGTTCGCCGGTGTGGCTGACATCCACCAGCATGCCGTGGCGGTTGTAGGCATCGATCAGCTGCTTGCCATAGGCCGTCAGGCCGCCGTTGGCGGTCTCGAAGCAGCCGTCCCCGACGGAATTGCGCTGGTTGTAGGCCAGCAGGCAGTAACCGTAGCCCAGTTGCCGCCACAGCCCGACCATGTCCACATCGTTCTCGAACAACGCGGTCCCCTGGTGGGTGAAGTAGATGCCGAGCTTGTCCTCTTGGATCGCGGCATCGATGTCGCTGGCATTGCGGACGATCTTGTAGAGGTCAGGTCGCTCGGCGATCTTGTTGAGGTAGAAGATCAACGCGCCTGCGACGCCGCGGATCGACGCGTCCAGTGAATCCGCCGAAGGACAGATCGCCAGCACCTTGAAGCCGGCCGCCTTGCACCGCGCCATTTCATCCGCAAACTCCGGCGCTTCGGGGCCGGACCACTGGTCAGGCCAGATAGCAGAGAAAAGCGTGTCCATGGTTTTTGAGCTCTGCACGATCGCCTCCGCCTCGGAAGAGGCGGGATAGACATGAGAGCGCTGCGGAATATCCGAGTAGTCCTTGATCTCGAACTCCGGCATGCTGACCGACGCGTTCGTGGCCGGAATGTCTGCCGCCGAGGCCTTGCTGGGCCCGAGGGCCATCGCCGCGGCCCCGCCCATGGCGGTGAACGCCTCGATGAACTCGCGCCGGGTGGTGCCGGCCGGTGCTGCAAAGTCCACGCCGTCCGGGAGTGCGGTGGCTTCGGCGGCCTTATTGGGAGCGTAGCGTTTCATTGGTCAATCCTCCTCAATTCTCAAGCGTGTTCTTGTAGATGACGCCGTCCTTCATGATCACCACGAAGTTGGTCTCGGGATCGGCGATCAGGTTGATGTCTTCGAGCGGATTGCCGTCCACCAGCAGCATGTCGGCCAGCGCGCCCTCTTCGATCACGCCGTTCTTGCCGGGATAGGGATCGCGGGGACCGACCATCTTGAACAACTCGTAGTTCTGGCTGGTGGCCATGCGCAGCACCTCCCAAGGCTCGAACCACTGGGTCAGCTTCGCAAGCTGCGCCCCCTGACGCGCCTGCAGGGGCGGATCGTTCTGCGTGTCGGTGCCGAAGCCGATCTTCAGGTCGTATTTCTTCGCCAGCTCGTAGGCGATCGGCGTGCCTGACACGAGCTGATGGAACTTGACCCCCTCGAAGGAGCCTTCGGGGAACGGGATCGCATCTTCGTCATCAAGGATCGGCTGCATGCAGACCCAGGCGTCAGCCTCCTTGACCATCTGCGCGGTTTCCTCGTCCATCATCAGCCCGTGCTCGATGCTTTTGACGCCCGCCGCCAGCGCATGCTGCATCGCCTTGGCCGAATAGGCATGGACGGAGACGTAGGTGTTCCAGTTCTCGGCCACCTCGACGATGGCGTGCAGCTCTTCCTGCGTGAACTGCGCCACGTCCAGCGGGTCCGACGGCGAGGCCACGCCCCCGCCCGCCATGGCCTTGAGTTGCACGGCGCCCTTCATCAGGTTCTCTCGCGCGCGCTGCATGACCTGCGCCTTGCCGTCGGCGATGATGAGCACGCCGCGCTGCTCCTGCGCGGTCAGGTCACGCGCGTAGTCCCGCGGCACGTCCAGCATCGACCGGAAATCGGCGTGTCCGGAGGTCTGCGAGATGTAGGAGCCCGACGGATATATGCGCGGCCCCACATAGGTGCCCTCGTCGATCAGCTTCTTCAGCCCGAAGACCGGCCCGCCCATGTCGCGCAGGGTGGTGAAGCCGCGCATCAGCACCTTTTCAGCGCCGATGGCCGCCTCGAGCGCGATGTAGTCGAGATCCTGCGTCAGGAAGAGCGCATTGGTCGTGTTGGCCTGCATCGTGTGCCAGTGGCAGTCCGTCAGGCCCGGCATCAGCGTGTCGCCGCCTGCGTCAATCACGGTGGCCCCTTCGGGCGCGGTGATCTCTGCCGCGATGGTGCTGATCGTATTGCCTTCGATCAGCACGCTCATCGGGCCGGAGAGATCAGGCGACGTGCCATTGAAGATCTGGGCGTTGGTGATCAGGATGGGCGCGGAACCCTCCTGCGCTGTCACCGCGCTGCCGGCAACGGCAAGAGCGAGGGCAGTGGCGGCTCCGCCCTTGAGGTAGCGGCGTTGGGTTCTGGCCTTCATGATCTTGATCTCCCTGTTTGCTTTGTGCGCCCCTCCCGTGGGGCGGGGGCTGCGCCGGGTGGGCCTGCCTCCGCGGAGACGCGGGACAGGCCGGGGTCCGGCGCAGCCTCTCCGGTCAGTCGAAGTGCAGCGCGATGGCCCGGGCCATCGCCTCGTTCCATTCAGAGCCGTCGCCGGTGGTGAACCAGACGGCGACCAAGTCTTTGGACGGCGAGACGTACAGCCCCTGCCCGCCGACACCGCCTTTGAACATGTCCCCATCAGGCAGGATCGCGTCCCACATGTAGGCGTTCGAGAGCTGACCTTCGGCATCCGCGAATTTCGGCGACATCACGTGGCCCACGTAGCCGTCGGGATAGGCGTCTGGATTGCCCGAGGTCTGAATGCGTTCGAGCACCGCGTCGCTGATCACCTTGGAGCCGGTGACCGTCTCGGCGCTTGGCGTGAACATCGCGCCGAAGCGGGCAAAGTCGCGCAGAGTGATGCTGGTCATGCCGAAGGCCAATGCGAAGCCGTTGGGCGACATAATGAAATCGCCGTCGTGGTCGGCGCCGATCTTGCTCCAGACCCGGTCGGTGAAGATCTCGGCGAAGGGCCGGTCCTCGACCGCCTCAGCGACGCGCGCCAGCAGCCAGGTGTTGATCGAGTTGTACTCGAAGACCTCGCCGCCGGGTTTGCTGCGCTCCATCGCGCGCAGCACGGCGAAAGTGTCGCTCTCGCCCTGGTTCGGGAAGATACCGAGCGTGGCCGCCCAGCGGTACCAGATCTGCTGGGGATTGGTCCGGCTGTCCGGGTTCGGCTCGTCATGCTCGGTGCCGTTGAGGCCGGTCTGCATATCGGCGACCTCGCGCAGGGTGACCGAGTCCCAGACCGAGCCCTTCAGCTGATCGACATATTCGGTCACCGGCTTCGACAGGTCGACCTTGCCCTCTTCCTCGAGCAGCGCAAGGATGGTGGAACTAAAGACCTTGCTCGCCGAGAAGGTGATGTGGGACATGTCCGGCGACATGGTCTTGTAGCGCTCGTAGATGATCTTGCCGTCCTTCATCACGAGCATCGCATCCATCGGCATTGCCTCGAAATGCTCTGCTACGGTGCGAACCGCGCCCTCCTTGCCCGTAAAGGAGATGTCGCCGATCGCCTCGTCTGTCGCGGTCTCCAGCACCGTCGGCATGCCCGAGCGGGTGAAGCGCGCGGTCGGAAAAATCTGCGACACATGCTGCCAGATGTAGTGCGTTTCCGGGCTCGCGAACTGGAAACTCACCGCGTTGGCGGGATCGGCGAAATACTCCTGGATTTCCTTGACGCGCCCAAGCGAGGTGTCGGCGGTCGAGGTGCCTTCCTGCGCGGGTGCGACCTGCGGCAGCGCCAGAGCGATCGCAGTAGAAAGGGCGATCTTCAAGGACGTGTAGCGCATGAGACGTGCTCCAATGTTTGGCTGTTTCCGGCGGGATCGCGCGGGCGCAAAGATGCGCGGAGTGGTCGTCGCTGTTTAAGTGTCTTGCGCAGCAGCATTCATTCACCTTCCGTCGGTTTCGGAGCTCCTGAATTTCCGCCACGCCTAATCAACCGCGCGATCGCCGCGCTGTGCTCGACAAAGCTCTGATGTCTCTGAGCGGGTGCGTTCCCGACATCCCGGTCCAGATCTTTCAACAATCACCACGAGCATCGTCATTGCCTTGATATTGGCGCTGGAGCTGGACCTCTCACGGTCCGGTAATTCTGGAGTTTTGGCAGTGTCTTAAAATCTTACTCGGACGATCTGGCTCTGCGTTTCGAGCGCCGGGGCGTCCTCATGTCTGCTGTTCTATCAGGTCGGCGCCTCAATACGGCACCGAGTTCGTATGCAGATATTCTCAAATTGCGCTTCCGGCGGATGATCCCGGCCCGTAAGCACCATCAACTATAGCCCTTTTGGCCGATTTCAGGGAGAGCCATCCCTGAGGGTCGCCGATGGCGACTCTCCGAATAGTCGCCGATACTCGACGGAAAAGCGCCCCATTTCCGTAAAACCAACTGAGAGGGCCGCATTGCGTACGGCGCCGCGTGCAGCCTCGGTGGCGACGAGGTATCGCCTTGCGTCCGTCAGGCGCCTCTTCTGGAAGTAGGCAAGCGGGGCCTCGCCGCACACCGAGTGAAACGCACGGTAGAGCGAGGATTGGCTGACCTCGGCGGCTGCGCAGATATCCGCCAGAGAAATCGGACCGGCTTCTGCCTCGAAAAAACGCTCTTCGGCCTTTCGCACAATCCGCTCCGGCGCTTCGCGGCGAGCTTGTCGTGTGTTTTCAGGCGTTGCGAAGAGATAGGCGTCGAGCAGGAGGCCGAAGAACGCGTCACTCAGGTCGGTGTCCCGCGCGCCGCTCGCCAGCGGCGGACCAGCGCCTGCCGCCGCGCGCATCAGAACGGAGAAGTCCCTGCGGTAGCCAGTTGCAACAGCCTCGGTCAGCTTAAGCGCAGATGGGTCGAGATGCACATCTTCCGGCCCAACCCCTCTGAGGGCTGCAAGCGCGGCGACAAGGTGGTCACGGCGCACAACGATGCCGCCCGTCCGACGCGCTCCGCCTGCTGCATGGAACCCATCCTGTTTGCCCTGCGCGTAGAGCACCGACCGTTCAGCCGCTGTCCCATTGATCCGGTATTCTTCCGAGCCGTCCCACCACATGAAGGCGAAGCACTCCGGCTTGACGATGACAACGCCGACCGATGCGGTGTGATGGTTCACCCCAAGAACCGACACCTTGTCCGAGGAGAAGATCGCAAGGTGGGACGGTCCCGGTCCGGGCTTGAGATGGGTGACGGACGCCTCCGCAACAGGGAGCAGAGGTTCTGCCATGCCGCGATAATCGACGACCCTCTCGGCGAACACCGTGGCAACGCGACCCGATGGCCGGTTCTCCATGGCGTTGTTCGTGGCATCCTCCTCCACCGCAGTCCCTCCCATTTCTCTGGATGATGACCCCGAACGGCTCCCCTCACCTGTTCCAGCGCCCTGCCCGCACATTTGCGGGTCACGCGATCTCGGCCCCGAGCATGCAGTCTCCTGCCGCACCCTGTCGGCCGGCTGTGACGCATCCATGGTCCAACAGGCCGGAACTTCCTTGCCAAGCGATGCATTGGCCTAACGGTCGAAAAGACCCTGAGGTCATAACCGCGCTACGATCGGCCGACGTTAAGTAGGCTACATGCTAAAGCGACGGTCTCCGAAAATTTCAGTATGCGAATTCTTCCAAAATAACGCCGCTCTCCGCCCTATCTCCCATACATGGACAAAGTCGCCGAGGGGGACTTTCCGAACAGGCTGCGGTATTCGAGCGAAAAGCGCCCCATCTCGGTCAGCCCGGCGGAAAGCGCAGCGTTCTTTACCGCGCCGCGGTAGCGCTCCGATGTCATCAGCACTCTTCGGGCTTCGTTCAGGCGCCTCTTGTGAAAATAGGCGAGCGGCGCGTCATCGCAAACCGAGTGAAAGGCGCGGTAGAGCACCGATTGGCTGACTCCCGCCGCGGCGCAGAGATCGGCAAGCGAGACCGGGCCTCCCTCCGCCTCGAAATAGCGCTCCTCTGCGCGTCGCACGATCTGCTCTGCAGGGCGCCTGGTCGAGCGGAGATTCTGCTCGGGTGTCGCGCCAAGATAGGCCTCCAGCAGTACGCCGAACAGCCCGTCGCCAAGGTTGCCCGTCCGCGCGCCGTCTTCGAGGGCGGCCCCCATGAACGCCTTGATATCGCGTCGGTAGCGCTGAGCCGCAGCATCGCTCAGTCTCAGGGCCGCGCGACCGAGATGCACGTCCTCCGGGCCAACCCCTCTCAGAGCGGCAAGCGCGCTGATCAGATCGTCGCGGCGCACCGTCAGGCCAGCGGTCCGGCGCTTGCCGCCCACGGCGTGAAAGCCGTCCTGCTCGCCCTGGGTATGGAGCAGAGACGTCTCGGTGTGGACGCCGTTGATCCGACACTCCTCCGGCCCGTCCCACCACATGAAGCCGAAGCACTCGGGCTTGATGATCACTGTTCCCACCGAGGGCGCGTTGAAGTGAACGGCGAGGATGTTGACCTTGTCGGAAGAGAAGATGCCGACATTCGAAGGCGGCGGCCCCGGTGCAAGTTGCGTGGCCGAGACCTCGAGAACGGGGAGCAAGGGCTCGGCCGTTCCGCTGTAGTCTTCCACCTTTTCCGAATGCATCGCCGAATAGGTGCCTTCCGGTCGTCTGTCCGCCCGGTATTCTGCGGAATCCTTCATACGCGTTGCCTCCTCCCCTGCCTGACATCCCTGCGCGGTCAGCGCCCGCGGCGCGATCAGTCGCCGAGCGTGTTCTTGAAGACCTTGCCATCCTTCATGATGAGGTCGAAATTCGCGTCCGGATCCGCCACGAGATCGATGTCCTCGAGCGGGTTGCCATCGACGAGGATCAGGTCGGCATAGGCGCCTGGCTCCAGCACACCCAGCGGACCCTGCTGATACGGGTGGCGCGGACCGGCCAACTCAAGCAGCTCGGCATTGGTCGAGGTCGCCATCTTCAGCACCTCGTAAGGCGTGTACCAGCGGCTCATCTTGGCAAGGAACGCGCCCTGCTTCTCCGCCAGATCCGCGTCGAAGAGCATGTCGGTGCCGAAGGCCACCTTGACGCCGATTTCCTTCGCCATCTGGATCGAGTTCGAGGTGCCATCGGTCACTTCGATGAATTTCTGCGTGCTGACCGGGTCGTTAAAGCTGAAGGCGTCCTCGTCGTTAAGGATCGGCTGGACCGAGAGCCAGACGTCTTTGTCTTTCATCATCTGGACAGTCTCGCGGCTCAGAAGATTGCCGTGCTCGATGGACTTCACGCCGGCCTCGATGGCCATCTGCGCCGCCTCGTCGGTGAAGATGTGCGAGGCGACATAGGTGTTGTAGCTTTTGGCAACCTCGACGAAGGCCCTGAGCTCGGCCTTGGTGTACTGGCTCACGTCCAGCGGGTCGTAGACCGAGGACACCCCGCCACCGCCCGAAATCTTCAGCTGGCTCGCCCCCATACGCATCACTTCGCGTGCGCGCAGGGTGACGTCATCCACGCCATCGGCGATCAGCATCAGGCCGACGCGGTTCCAGTACCAAAGCGAGTCGCCCGGGTTCGATGGCACGTCCTGATAGGCGCCATAGTCAAAGTGCCCACCGGTCTGACTCATCGGCGGACCCGAGGGCAGGATACGCGGGCCCGGAATTTCGCCGGCGTCGATCATCTTCTTGGTGGCAAAAGGATTGCCGCCGACGTCGCGTACGGTGGTGAAGCCGCGCATCAGGGTGCGTTCCGAGCCCATGGCACCGCGGATGGCAATCTCGAGAATGTCGCCGGTGACCACAGTGCTCTGCGAGGCGCAGCAATAGGAGGTGTGCCAGTGAACGTCGATCAGACCGGGGATCATGGTGCGCCCGCCACCGTCGATCACCGTACCGCCGGCAATGGCGAGGTCTTCGGTCGAGATCTCGGAAATGAGATTGCCGGTCACCACGACATTTGCGTTTTCGATCAGCGCCTCGTTGACCCCGTCGAAGACATTGACGTTGGTGATGAGGATCGGAGCAAGAGCCAGGGCGGGCGACGAAGCAAAGGCAGCCAGCAGCGCCAGCATGGAAACGCGAATAGGCGAACTCATTGACGCGCACTCCTCCAGCAACATTCAATTCGGAGATAGCAATAATTTCAGATTTCGATCTTGATGCAGGTCAACCTATCCAGGCAACCGGAGATGTATGCGCCGGTGCCCGACATTTTCCGACATTGGCTGCAGTCGGACGCAGTTTTATCGGCGAAGCCGCCTTTCCGTAGGCAGCACACGAGTGGTTGATGCGGAGAATTCTGCACAGCAGCGAACCGCTGGAAGTCCGCTGTGCAGCCATTGCTTCTGAGAAATGCGCTACATTGCGCACGAAAGACAGGCTCCACGGATGCGATGCGGCATGAAGGTTTGCTGCGCCGAAGCAAAGGCTTCGCTGCGTGCGCGTGCAGAGGAAAATTGGTTATTCCGCAATGGGCTCGGAGGCGCCGATCGCTGCGCTCAGGTCGGCATCAGCTCTCCTCTCTACGATCGCACGCAGACCCATCATGGGTTTGATCATCGAGGCCATCTCTCGGTTCAGGTTGGCTCACCAATCAGGCCCTACCGAGAAACCCGATGGCCACCGAAAGCTATGCCACGTCCCTGAGACGCCCCCATTCCCAGAGTGGTGGCTTCAGCGTTCACGTCGACCGGATCCGTTCCGATGGAGTTGCGGGTAACCAATAAGAAATGCCCGAGGTTCGACGCTCGTATGAACGGAGAAGCCCGAACGCAGCTGATCCGGGCCGTAGAGCCGGCACAGGAAAAGTCCTCTTTGGCGGCTCCTGCAGCGGGCATGTCTTTAGCGCGACGGTCGCAGAAACCCGAGCTGTGCGAAAAACAGTGTGCAGCAAAAATAAGCTTGATGCACACAAGAGGAACAATGGCTTGAGCGGTATAAATTAAACATAACTCGACGGTATATTGCGCCAAGATCAGGTTGGATGCCGATTCCTGGAGAGTATGGGAAGCGACCTGTGCTCCACGGCACATGCAAGATTTCACCCGCGGCCAGGTTATGTCTTTCGATCTCTCGTCAGCCTTGACGCAGCCAGCGAGAGATTTCGGTCTTTGCAGAGGCGCTGATGCTGTAACCCATTGTCACGTTCTCGCAGGCGCAGCGAATGGCCCGTCTGACGACGCTGCGTCATGGAGTGATTATGACAGACCGATGTACGCAGTGGGCCGAATTCAACACGCGGGCCGCCTCATCTGGGTGAGGACGTCGCCGCACTGCCGCAGGTCTGCTCCGAGCCCAAACTCACTGCGCTGGTCGTAATATGCTTCACAGTCGCAGCATGGGAGTGCCTCTCGCTCCCGGCCTAATGAACGGACGTTCGTAGTCTTGGTGGGCGCTGCGACGCGGCTTTCACCAAAGCGGCCGTTCGGGCTTCGCCGCAGCATTTCCAACGACCCGAGGCCGGCAGTGCGGGACGAAGCGGTTGTTCGTCCCTGCCTTGGGGGCGGCGGGCAACTGTGCTCAGCTGCCGTTGGTCAGTTGCGACGGTCGGCTCTGTACGCAGAGAAGCCAACTTCCACGTGGTTGAGGCCAACGCCGCTTGAACTATTTTCGCGCACAGCGCGATGCATCTCAAATCAAGGCCCTAGCGACGCACACATCGTCACCGCTGCACGCATCAAAGCAGGGGAGCGTTGCCTCGGTTTTGTTTTTTCAGTTGCGAGTACGCCCGCCGACGGCAATGGTAGCCGTGACTACTCGCTTGCGGTCACATAGTCCCGATACTGAGTATTGGTGCGCGGCCAAAAATAGCTAACGAGGAGAATGATGACGGGAGACGATTTCCAAGAAGCCGAAAAAAATCTTTACGAATTCGGATACCAAACCGCAGTAAAGCTTCAAAGCAAGTTACTTGACCAACGGGCGCCGCACCCATCGCATGATTGGCACCTCCGAACAAAATATGACTATAAAGACGACGCCGAGTTCCGCTTGCTCTTAGAGAACGTATTTGGTCACCACGAAACCACGCGCTTCAAGAGGTCGTCTCTAGAACGTGCGGACTGGAAAAATGGGGACTACTGCACCTCGCACTTTCATCATAACGGAGATTTCTTTCAGAACGTGCGCGTCATGATAGGCCTTGCACCTGGCAACCCATCCCTGACGTACGACGAGATCTTCGAACGATGGGCGAAAGTTGGAGCTATGGGTGAACGGAATGAGATTACGTTCCTCGTCGGCAATATTGGAATTGGAAAGACCACTTTTCTGTGCAACTACATGTCTCGAAAATATGCCGCCTACCGGGAAGCGTCGTTAGTGCCCGTAAGGATCAATTTAGATACCGCATGTTCACACGAAATACGGCCGATATCTGAAATTATTCGCCATATAAAAGAATCTGTATTGTCTACACTGGTTGACAACGAAGAAATTTCGTTAGCAGATAGAAATCGCCTGCAAGAGGAGAGCGCCGTTGCGGAAAGCCAATCTCCGGAAAGAGTTGCGAATAGTTTAGCACACCTGCTTTCCCAGATCGATCACTACCACACCATTAAGATCGCGCTCTTTATCGACAATATAGACTTCCTTTATCACTTGGGAGACCGGGGCTTCTTTGCAACAGACGGTGACCTACACCCGGATCGAGGAGACGTTAGGAAAGCACACGACACCATTCTACAGATCATAAACGTATTTTGGAGAGATACAAACTTCAGCGCTAGCAAGTTGGGAATCCCGGTCGTCCTTTCTGCGAGAAAGGACACCCTTAGTTTTCTACTTTCCAGGCACACAGAGGTCCCGGTGAAGGCGATAGAGGAGAACACGTTTTCTATTGAGCAGCCAACGCAAGATCTTGCGCGCCGCGTCATTTCAAAGCGGTTCGACCTCGCCGCAGAGTTGGCTGAAGGAATACCAGAAGCAGTGAAGCGGCAAGAAGTAATAACGCAGTGTCGTGAACTCAAGCAGCGCTACACCGACGACTCCATGCAGACCCATTCCGGGCGAAGACTCTTTCACGATCTTTGGCACGTGAGCAGAAGCGGCCTGCGTGACATGATTGATCAGATTAGTAAGTATTCATGGCTTGAGTTCAACGAGTCACGACGGGCCAAATCTCTCAATGAGCGGTTCACGCGGCAGTACTTTCCTTCAATCCTAGCTTATGCCCTAGACGGCCAAAGGAAGTACTCCCAACTCACCGGAAATGTTCCCAACTTATTCTTAATTAACGCTAGGGCATCTAACCACGATTTTGGGGTACCTAAAGAATTTAAAGACGGGCATTTCTTCTCTCTCTGGTTAAAAAAACTCATCATCCAGTATATTCTGGCGCGTCGCGATATGATGGTTGATACTGACAGCATCTTGAATGCCTTCTGCGGATCAAGTCGGCGCGGTTACTCAGAGAACCTCGTGCGATACTGCTTGAGTGGCTTATTTGAGGTGCCCACAGCGGAGCTTATTTCGGTTGACGTTGCGTCTGACGTAAGTGCGGGTGGGCGACCTTTCGTCCGAAATATTTCGGTCACCGAGCGCGGAAAATTTCTTGTTGAAGATTTTTCTAACTCCTTCGTGTACCTCCAGTTGGTTGTTGACGACAACAAGATGGTATTTCCGAAGAGTTTGGCCGGTATGTTTTCGTATGGGGACCCGGATTACGGGTACCTGTTTGGCGACGCAAGGGAGTACCGCGAGGGGGTCAGAGCCGTTGTTCTGAATAAGGGGCGCCAGTGTACATTGTTCGCAACGCTGCTCGAGGAAGTGTTGCGTTGTGAACGCGAGCTATATCCAAACGTATTTAGGAGACTGACGGAGGAAGGAGTAAAGCTGCACGCTGAGGGGGTCATCGTAGAGAAAGTTGCGTCCGGCGCTTCGGCAGTAGCGAGTGCGCTTCACTTTCAGGACGAACTCCCATTCACGGAGCAAAAAGAGATGCGTCGGATGCGTGCGATCGTCAGGCAGAAAGTTGAAGAGGTGTTCGATCCATGCTTCAAATTCCACGAGCAGCATTTTTCTTAAGTGCTGTCGTCTTCTGTGTAACGGAAACTAGCTCCGCTCAGGCTGCCGAGAACGCAAGAGCCGTTGTCGATAACGACGCTGTAGCGATTCTCACGTGCCCACCGGACGGTCAGGTGATTTCTATAGTTGGCGCTGAAATTCAACGTCGCGAGCAGGTGGGTCCGTGCTTAGCCGCCTATGTACCATGGTTGGGTCAGAAATACATCCTCGCGGTCGTAAATAGCGGCGGAGAGCCAAACGTCCGCGGATTTGAAGTTGTGGCGACTGGTGAGGTTTCTTTCATCCAGAGATATGAAAAATTGATCCTGTTTGTTCTCGGTATGGCTGCGGCGACGATCGGTAGCCTGGCCGCGGCTGCTATGTCGCCGTTAAAGCAGTACGTGGTACTTCACATCAAGTTTCGGCGGAGCCGGGATGCCTTGCTGCTCGCGGCCAACGAATTCGAGAGGGACTATGAAATAAGTCAAGAACTTAAGAAAGTCGCATCGGGAAAGTTCACTGCCAATTATCTTATCTCTAGACGATTCCTTGAGCGGTGCAGAAAATTGGTCCGAGCGACGGAAGAGTGGCATTCCGAAAAGATTACGGGTGCTGAGTTAAGTGCTCGGATTAAAAACTTGTGACCGTTTCGGCTGATGCACGTCTGTTGGGGACTTCATGCACTTGCGATGGACATGGATCGACGTGTGAGGTCGACTACGACAATCTCAGGGGCTCTGTCAGATGACAGCAATCCGTCGGCATTCCCGACATCAAGACCCTGCGCAGCATCTGTCAAATTGGGCTCGCTACGGTCATGCGGCGGCGCAGCAGGGGCACGCGCACATGCCTGCAGGGCCGCAGTCGCTCCCGGCCCAGTGCCAAAATCCAAACAGCTGTCTCAATGCTTCACGCGCAGGCCGCTTCCCGGACATTTGCAGTAGGCGCTCGATCGCAGGGCTGTTCAAAATCTGCAACCCGGATAAGCCTTCCCGCGGAGACTCCAGGAAGCCGGCCGAGGCGCGATAGCCGAAATAGCTGTAGTGGTCGAAACGTTGCGGTTAGCCTGTGCCGAAGCGACCATTCAGTAAGAAGACGGATCCTGCTTCCTTTCCTGGAAGACGGATTTTTGTTATGGTCTGATTGATTGCTGCGTTCACAATCGGACGGTGCGCGTCTTCGGGGTGCATTATGACAATCAACAGTCTGCTCTATTTTCGCATGGCTGAGCGGCTCGCGCTTACGGCCGTCATCGTATTAGTGGCGCTGGTCGTGATGATCGGCTTCTGGCGCACCGTGCAGAAATTCAATCTCACCGATGGCGGCAAGCTGGGCATCGCCGGATCATTCGCCTTCTCGACGCCGGTCTTCGTGCTTCTGACGATCGTCGGGTACGCTTGGGTGTCGCTGACCAACGAGATCACCGTCGATGCTGAGAGCGGCAAGACCACGCTGATGGGCGATACGCCCGAAGTGGTCGTCGACCAGAATATACAGGCGCTGCTGCGCGCTGCCGGCAACGGTGCCGAAGACGCCCGCCCCGCCGATCGCGAGAACGATCTTGCCAAGCTCGAGGAAAAACTCTGGGCGATCAACTGCGCCGCGCGCGGACGCGATCTGCCCCCGCCCGTCGCCGCCAGTCTGGTCACCGTCAAACTGGCGCTGATCGCCCCGTTCTGGGACAACGCGTGGGGCGATTTCGCAGGGTTCGAGACATGGGCACGCTCGGGCACTGGAAAGCCGTCCGAACCACCGCGCGCACTCTTTGCCGGAGTGGACCCGCGATGTTGAAAACGCTCACGCTGATCCTCGCGATCGCCGGCCTTCCCGCGGCGGCGCAGATGTATAGCGATGCCCAGCTGGAGGAGACGCGCCAGCGTTCTGCCGCCATTATCCGCGACGTGCTGCGCGCCGATATCATCGCGCTTCTGCCGCCGCAGCAGATCGCCGCCTCAGCCGAAGTCACGGTCAGCTTCCCGGCGCGCGGGCGCGGGCCGCTCGCCTTCTGGTCCTATCCCTCCACTGGCGAGATCGTCATGCCGCTCGACGCACTGCGCTTCTTTGGCGATCTCACCCTCGTATACGCGTGGTTCGACCATCGCCTTTGCCGCGTCGACCCGGTGCAAGCCTACGTGCTTCACGTCCTGCTCGGGAACACTGAGACCGAGCCGCTTGCGGCCTTCGGGCTGAGCAAGGAGCAGGTCGTGAACGCCTACCGCACCGATCCGGGCACCGGCCAGCCCCTTTCGGCGGACGATCTGTCGCAAAAAATCTTCTCCTCCTCCCTCTACTTCATCCTCGCCCACGAGCTTGGCCACATCCTTCTCGGCCACACAGGCGGTCTGGACGGCGCCCTATCGCAGGCTCAGGAGTGGCAGTCTGACGCCTTCGCGCTGGAGCATTTCGCCCGAGTCGGCACCGCGCCCATCGGCATCCTATATTTCTATATGGCACTGTGGTTCGCGGACCCTTACGGCGAGGCGCAGGCCGAGCACAGCCACCCCATGTCCGCCGACCGTATCTCGGCCATCGCGGATGAAATCCTGTCGCGGATCGGCGACTTCACCTGGCGCGAGCCCAGCCCAACGCCGGTCATCAAGGCGGTGACCGAGATGAAAACGATCGCGCGCATCGCCCGCGACGACAACATGCGCCAAGTCGCGATCGCACAGTTGCTACACGCCTTTCCCGTGGCGGGACTGCCGCAAACATGCCCATGACACCGCCTGCCGAAAACAGGAGGAAGAGCCCCATGAGATACAGTACAGTAATTCCGATCTGCGCGCTGCTCGGCGCCTGTGTCTCGCCAATCGGTGGTATTGGCGGCGGCCTGTCGGACGCGATCGTCGAAGCCTACAGCGGCCCCTCCTTCGATGCCCAGATTGTCCCAGGTCTGCGCGGCACCTGCAACGAAGGCGAGATCGCAACCCTTCGCCAGACCCATATCGAGGTGACCCGCGCCACCAATAACTTCGACATCCAAGGTGTGATGAACGCAGGCAACCGCCTCTACGGCGTCTCACCCGCCTGCCGCAACGCCTACCAGCAGACCGCGGCGGCGATTTGCCGCCAGCAGGCTATCGACAGTTGGCAGCCGAACTCGGAGCCCTACGAAACCGCCCTTGCCCGCGCCAACAACTGCGGCTGAAGCTGTTGCGGCCCCGCCGCGAGATATAATGAAATCCATAGCGAGAAATGCTATACAAACATTGCTACTGCAGCTGCCCGCGTAGCACGTTCGACGCCTCGGACCTCTCAACTTCGAAACTCGGAAAGTTTACAACCGAGCAGCTATGTAATTGTACTTTTTTGTGGCGAATTCATTCGAAAACCAGAAACCTATATAACAGGAATCCATAGTTTAATTGCGAAATGCCATTTTCATAATGCAGCAAAACTTATGCCTTCTGTTTATTTCGATGCAGAACCCGCCATAGTCGTACACCGAGAGCTTCAAAATGACTTCGAAGCCGCATTGCAGCGCTACACCGAGATCGAAGACTGTAGGCTGAAGCGAACGGCTGCTTTGGTTCTTGCGGGTCATCCAGCCCCCACGCGCAGCGAAGGTCCGAAATCCGCCCTTCGTGTAGGTCGCTGCGGGTTCGGCAGCGTGATCCTGGCGAAATGTCAGCTTCCACGTCCTGGCAAGGGTGCGTTCGCACACGCAAAGAAGGTCCGCTCCCCGCCCCTCCTGTAGGCGTCTGGTGCTATGCTGCGCCGGACACCAACATCCGCTCTGGGGCTCAGACAGACATCTCACCGCCTGATTGGCAGGCGGCGAGAGCGGCAGAACACATCTGCGGCGCGGTGTCGGCCGGACGACAGGTAGCAGACGTCGCTCGGCCGTGTTCATCTCTCGAAAGCTGTCATTGAGGCGGAGCGCAGCAATCGGCCATTCCAAGCTTGAACTGACCGCCTCATGTCGGAGGGGTTCGCTGCAGAGTTGCCGCCCGCGATTGTCCATTCTCGCAGCAGTACAGAGCGCAGATTTTCTTCAACACCATCGGGTGAGCTACTCTGGATGGATATCTCGTGGGCTGCATCCCGCGTCGAGCACGATGGCCATCCAATTTACATCAACTGACTCCCCTTGCTCCGAAAGCCACGCCTCTTGCAGGCGGTAGGCCGGTAGCTCCTGTGCTGACGGGCAATACCAGTGATATGGCGCCTGCCGATGATGTACGAGTTCGTGCAGCAAAACGGCGACATCACCTGGCTGGCGCGGATCCCAGGGGCGCACCAACAGAACTTCGGATCGTTGGGGATCATAGAGCCCTCGCAAACGACCGCGTTGGAAGCTGGCCGTCTCCCCCTGCCGCGTCGCGCCCTGCCATGCGCTGACGAGGCGGACTTGAGGGGCCGTATCGCGGCGCGGCCAGTCTGCCTGTGCATCGAGCCAGTCCTCAAGAGTCGATATGAGCATGGACATACTCTCTGCCTGCCGCCACTGGGCGACAAATTCTTGCGAAGAAAGCTCGGCCCGCGAAAGTGTCGGACACAAGGCGATCAAGGCCGTGCCGAGCGCCATGGCTAAACGGGGGCTATGCATCGATCACTCCGGTGAATGATTTTGAGATTGGATACCCCGATGCTACGATGCTGCCGGCACGTCACCGAACGATCATATTTCAGGCTCACGTGAATTCAGGTCAGGCAGGGAAATGGGACGCAAGCTTCCCCCCTTCGCAGCCGTCAGGGCCTTCGAGGCCACTGCGCGGCACATGTCGGTTAAGGCCGCGGCTGAAGAGCTGTGCCTGACCCCCTCGGCCGTAAGCCACCAGATTAAGGCGCTAGAGGGGTTTCTGGACACGCAGCTTTTCGAGCGCGCTGGCAACCGGATCGCGCTGACCCTCACGGGGAAAGGCTATGCCGGCAAGCTGACCGGCCTGCTCGATACGTTCCTCGAAGAGACCGAGGCGGTTCGCGAGGCTCCCCGCATCCTGCGCGTCCTCTCCACGCCCGGCTTCGCGGCGCGTTGGCTGGTGCCCCGCCTGCCGAGGCTCGACTTCGCCCGTGACGTCAGGCTGCGGGTCTCGAACGGCGCACCGTCGCTCGACTTCGCGACCAATGACGCGGATGTCGTGATCCAGTGGTCGGACCGCACAACACCCGGTTTGCACGTCGAGCCGCTGATGGCCTCGGCACGCTATCCGGTGATTTCACCCGAGTTGCGCCAGCGGGAGATCGTGCGGCATCCGGAGGATTTGCTGCGCCTCACGCTTTTTTATGACGAGACGGACGATGCCTGGCCGGAATGGTTCCAAAGGGCGGGCCTTGCAGGTGCGGAATTGCCACCGGGACCGACATATCCGAACTGTGAACTTTCAACGACGATGGTCGAGCAGCATCAAGGCGTGTCGCTCGCCTACGATGCCGTCGTCCGTGGCACGATAGCCTCGGGAAGGCTGGAACGCCTCTTCGACGTGGCCACGCCGCGACTACCGATCTATGCGATCGCCTGCCCCGAACCCCGTGCGCATGACCCGCGGATTGCTGCGTTTCGACACTGGCTCCGAGCGGAAGCCGAGGCGGAGGGAGTGGTTCCGCAGCATCTGCCGCAGGCAGCAGAGTAATTGCGGAGATGAGGCATCGCAGCATCGCCTGAGCTGTTGCAACGAACGTGCGCTCTTTAGTTGTCCAAGGGGCTAAGGCCGAAAGTCCGCTTCAGCGGATCAGGCTACTCAAGACGAGGGCCACGTTTGGGCTGCGAACGGCCGGACGGCCCCGGTCTAACTATCCCCGGCGAGGACGCTATCGTCCATTTGGAGAGTACCCACCACCTGAAGGATTAACGGCACGCTTTGGTGTAGGCGGCGAGAGTTCTGATCTGTTTTCCCGTAAGAGGTTTCGAGATTCTGACTGTGGGCAGCCTGGCGTAGGGGAGCTTTGAAACGACGCCCTCGCAATTCTCCTGGTATTTGGTATTTATAACACCCTGAGCGCCATTGGTTTGCCAAGGGAACTTAGGTCCGTCCATAAATAAGATGAATGTTCGGCCGCCCACCACCGACGCGTAGATGTCGCGCGCGGTGATGAGGTCGATTTCATATCTTTGCGCGTGAATGACCGCATTTTCACGGTAGCCGCAGGCACGGGTATATGTGGCCGCGACTTCGAGCATACATCCGTCGACAGTGGCGACAACATCCTGGGCGTCGGAGTGTGTCGCCAGAATAGGGGGGATCTCGGCCGGATCGGGGGATATCTGACGAAGGCTAAACCAGAGGGCACAACAGGCTCCAATGGCTATCAGAACAAACTTCAACGTCATCGCAACCGATCCACTAAACTTAGAGTGACGCTAGTCGGCAACATTTAGCGTAGTCAACCCATGCGAGAACGTACTTCCTCGCATTCCGTTTCTGATTTTGAAGGCGTGCCGCGCATCACGCGCAGCGTGACCTTCGCGCAGGCATAGGATGGCACCGCAACCGACCCCACTCAGAAGCCCGAGGCAAGTATCGAGTCTCTCATCCGCAACGCCCGCCCCCCCGGCGACGTCGTCCGAGACCCGTTCGCCGGGTCGGGAACCACCGGATAGGTAGCCTCCCGGCTCAGAAAGCCCGCAATCGTGATCGAACAGAACTTCGATACTTTGCGGCGACGCAGGAAAGGTTTAGAGGTGACCTCTGCAGCGCCGGCATGTGATCCAACAAGCCCGCAGGGTCCGCTCTGCGCAGGGCCCTGCCGTTTGCACTTGCGCCGTGGTCCGGTCAGAACAGCGACAATCACAGATGATTTCCTAAGTATCGGTTCTTGCATTCTCGGCTACCCGCATTCGGCAAACCGAGGCCCGATCTGAAACGGTAGGCTTCTTGCAACTTCCATGGTATCTTGACGTCATTCTCAGGCCCCAACCGTTGCTTGAGGAAAATCGTCATGGCCGACTCATCCAGCTTCATCGGAGACATCCCACGGCACTACGATGAGGGTCTCGGCCCTGTCCTCTTCGAGGATTATGCGGACCTGTTGGTTGCCAAGTGTTGCGCGCATCCGGTGGCAAACGCGATGGAGTTGGCTGCAGGTACCGGCATCGTGAGCCGGAAACTCCGCGACAGCCTCCCCGCTGCAGCGAACTTGCTGGTGACCGATC
This sequence comes from Salipiger sp. PrR002, assembly GCF_010500775.1. Taxonomy (NCBI): domain Bacteria; kingdom Pseudomonadati; phylum Pseudomonadota; class Alphaproteobacteria; order Rhodobacterales; family Roseobacteraceae; genus Salipiger; species Salipiger sp. PrR002. The sequence continues at coordinate 1,102 of NZ_JAAGOU010000035.1, read as the reverse complement.
TTAACGCGCCGATGCTGGAGGTGGCCAAGCGCTAGTTCTCGGACGACGAAAACGTCGTTTTCTCCGTCGTGAACGCGATGGCACTGCCGTTCAAGAACGCGACGTTCGACCTCCTGCTCTGCCAGTTCGGAGTGATGTTTTTCCCCGACAAGGTCGAAGCGTTCCGCGAGGCGGCGCGTGTCCTTAAACCGGGCGGACGATACGTGTTCAGCGTGTTCAGCGCGATGCAGGAGAACCCGCACTCCCAACTGGCCCTAGCCATCCCGGCCCAGTTCTTCCCGGGCGAGCCGCCGGGCTTCTACAAGGTACCGTTCCACTACGGAGATCCGGAAAAGGTTCGTGCGGACCTGGCCACTGCGGGCTGGCGCGATGTCATCCACGAGACAATCCGACTGCGCAAGAAGCTCGACGATCCCGAAGGTTTCGCGAAGGGCCTCGTGTACGGCAACCCGATGATCGAGGACATCAGGGCCCTTGGAACGGTCGATCCGGAAACGGTCGTCGCCGCGGTTCTGAGGGGGCTTTGGGTCACGTTCGGTCCGGCCGACATGCATCTTCCGCTGGAAGCCACGATTTTCACCTGCATGGTGGATTAGGCGCGCGGAAGGCGTCGTCTGCGTCCTGACTGACACAACCTATCATGCCCGGGTTTCGTAGAGCCTTTCGAACCCCAAGAGGTCGCTGCGCCATCCGCCGCAAACCTGGCAGACCCGGCGCAACGCGCCAATTGCCGGCCCTGTGTCCAGAGCCGATCGATGGTCGACTTCTCTGTCTCGCCTCAGGGCGTCAGAAAGGCGCAATAACGCCAACACAGGGCCCGCCGGCTGGCCCACACCAAGAACACAAGCGGGGCTGCATGCGGCCCCGCCACAGCGCCCACCCAGGACATGTCCGATGCGACTCTCGGGTCACACCGCGCTGTTGTTTCGAGATGACTTGTTGCTCTTTGGCGTCATGTTCAAAATTGTGCGGGTATGGCGCATGAATTGGTCTCATGCGTTGGTACGTGTTCGAGAGTGGGCGCGTATGGCGACGCGGTTAGCCAGTATCCCTAGGCTCAGGATGCATTGATTTCGCGGGAACAGCATGATTCACGGCTTTG
>NZ_JAAGOU010000034.1:0-53470 GCF_010500775.1 Salipiger sp. PrR002 | reverse complement strand
TGCGAAAGGCCCGCCCCAACGGCGGGCCTTTTTGCATCCAGCTAAAACGCCATAAGCAAAGCCCGTGCACAGATGCACCCGCGCTCTGCGCAAAGCGCGGGCCGTAGGCGTCTGGATTTTAGCAGCAGAGGGGCGAAACGGTCGAAATTTACGTCAAGGGGTGGACATCTCGGGGAAAAAAGGTCTCCATGTTCAAAACAGACAAGACTGTTTGTGAATAATAAGTGTCCAACAGGAAAAAGAGATGACCATCCCCTACAGCAAAATTCTCTCGGCTGCCGTCGCTTGCGCAGCGCTCGCCGTGCCGGCACAGGCCGAAACAAAGTTCATCGCGAACGACTTCTTCGACGCGGCAACCCCGCTGGCCAAATACACCTATCTGGAATGGGCCGAGCAGGTGAAAGCGCTCTCGGACGGAGATCTCGTGCCGGATGTCTACACCGGCACGGTTCTGCTTGCCCCGCGCGCAAACCTTCAGGGAACGCAGGACAATATCGTTCAGCTGGCGCATCAGAGCGCCGTCTATACGCCCTCTGAGATGCCGGTTGCGAACGCGGTGCAGGAACTGGGCTTCAACTACTCGGATCAGTTCGTGATGCAGTTCGCGATCTCCGATTTCTCCATGCACAATCAGATACAGATGGACGAATGGCGCGACCTTGGTCTGGTGTATCTCGGCGGCTATGCCACCCCGCCCTATGTGCTTTTCTGCCGCGAACCGGTGCGCAACCTTGCGGAACTGAAAGGCAAGCGCATTCGCACCGCAGGCTCGACCGTCTCGGCCTGGGTCGAGGAAGCAGGCGGCATCCCGGTCAACGTGCCCTCGAGCGAAATGTATACCGGCCTCGAGCGCGGCACGCTCGACTGTGCCTCGAACGCGGCGAACGATCTGATCGACCGCTCGCTGTGGGAGGTCTCGGAACACACCACATTGCTGCCGACGGGCATGTACTGGTCCGGACCGATGTGGGGCTATAACGCCGATTTCTGGGCCTCGCTCACCGACGACAACCGAAGCGTGCTGATGACGGCGACGGCCCGCGCCATGGTGCGGCTGGCGATCGGCTATGATGCGGCGGCGCGCGACGCGCTGGAGGCTTCGGCCGAGAAGGGCAACAACATCTATGAGCCGGAGGCCGATCTTATGGAGTCGGTCGAGGCGTTCCGGGCCAAGGCGCTTGAAGGCATCTATGAAACGGCAGAACAGAAATACGGCATCACCGACGCACAGGCGCTGATCGACGATTTCCGTGCCGTGGTCGAGAAATGGGAAGGCCTTCTCGAGGGTGTTGATCGCTCGGACGAGGATGCGCTGACCGCGCTTGTCGAAAGCGAAATCTACGACACGCTCGAGCCTGCCAGCTACGGCATCAACTGAAAATAGGCCGGCGCGGGACCTCCGCGTCGGCCCTTTGCTGTCACGGAGCCGACACCGATGTTCACGCGGATCGCATCCTTCACCAACCGGCTATTTCTGGTCCTCGCTTCGGTCGCCATCGTGTTGATGGCGGTGCAGGTCACCACTGACGTGGTCATCCGCGCGCTGTTCAACAGCGCGGTGATCGGCACCCTCGAGGTGATTTCCTACTACAATATGGTCGGCTTGGTGTTCTTGTCCTTGGGATATGTGGAGCTGACGCATCAGAACATCCGGGTGGATCTGTTTGCGCAATACATGCCCAAAACGGTCCAGTTGGCGCTGTATCTGTTTTCCTGCCTCCTCGGGCTGGTCTTCTTCGGATGTCTCGGCTGGCAGACGCTGTTGGACGCCATCAAGGCGACGCAGCGGACCGAAACCGTCATGGCGAACTTCATCTTCCAAATCTGGCCGGCGCGCTGGCTGCTCCCGGTCGGCTTCCTTGGGCTTGTGCTGGCGCTGACGTCCAACTTCTTCTCGGCGCTCGCCCGCCGCGAGCCATACTGAGGCCAAATATGAGCAATCTCGAAATCGGCATCCTCTATACCGTCGCGGCGCTTGTGCTGATCGCGCTGCGCGTTCCGATCGGCCTTAGCCTCGGCCTCGTCTCGGTGCTCGGCATCGCGCAGATGTTCAGCTTCAGTGTGGCATGGGGGATGATCTCGGCCACACCCTTTGACTATGTCGGCCAATGGGAACTGTCGGCCGCGCCGATGTTCCTGCTCATGGGGTTCATCTGCTCATCGACCGAAATGACCCGCGGGCTGTTCACCGCGCTGCGGATCGCCCTCGCGCGGCTGCCCGGCGGCCTTGCCGTGTCGTCGGTCGCCGCCTGCGCGTTCTTTGCCGCCGCCGCCGGCTCATCCACCGCCACCGCTTCGGCGATGTCGCGCATTGCCGTGCCCGAGATGCTGCGCAGCGGCTACAATCGCGGCCTCGCCACCGGGACGATCGCCGCCTCTGGCACATTGGGCTCGCTGATCCCGCCGTCGGTTCTGCTCATCCTCTATGGTGTCTACGCGCAGGTCTCTGTCGGGCAGCTGTTCATGGCGGGCTTCATCCCCGGCATTCTGTCGGCGCTGATCTATATGGCCATGATCATCATCCGGGTGAAGCTGAACCCCGATCTGGCGGGCAGCGTCGCCACCGAGATCTCGCCCGAAGAGCGCCGCGAAGCCTATCGCGACATCTGGCCTCTTCCCCTGCTGATCGTCTCAGTGCTTGGCGGTATCTTCGCCGGGCTGTTCTCGCCCACAGAGGCGGGTGCCATCGGGGTTGCAGTGGCGCTGGTTATTGCGCTTGCTCAGGGTCGCCTCACACGCAAAGCGCTGATGTCGGCGATCCGCGACGCGGTGGTCGCGACCGGCTCCATCTTTATCATCTTGATCGGCTCGCTCTTCTTCACCCGCTTCCTCGCGCTGTCCGGCCTACCCGAAGCCTTCGCGCGGCTGATCCTTGGTGTCAGTTCCGAGCTTTGGTGGATCCTGCTCGCGGTCGCGGTCATCTATGTGGTGCTTGGGATGCTGATCGATAGCATCGGGCTTCTGCTGCTGACGATCCCGATCATGCTGCCGCTGATCAACGAAGTCGGCATGGACCCGATCTGGTTCGGCATCATCGTGGTCAAGCTGCTCGAGGTCGGGCTGGTGACCCCTCCGGTGGGCTTGAACGTCTATATGATCAAAGGCGCGCTGGGAGAGATGGTCACGCTCAAAGAGATCTTTCGCGGAGTCTGGTGGTTCGTGGCGATGGATGTGCTCACGCTGCTGATCCTGATCCTCTTCCCTGCGCTGACGCTCTGGCTGCCCACTTTGTCCTACCGGTAGCAGGCGCGTCACGCCCCGAAGTCCTGTTTTCAGAGAATGACGTTCAGCCCTGTTACAAACTCGCGTGTTTGCTTATTTTGTCACGGAACAGTGAGACGTCATGATCTGAGAGGCATCCGGTGACCGAAACGAACGGCGGCAAGCGTCGCACACAGGCCGAGAGGTCGGAGACCACGCGAAACCAACTTTGTGAGGCGGCGCTCGAAACCCTGAGCGAGCTGGGCTACGTCAAAACCTCGACGCAGGAAATCTCTCGCCGTGCGAAGGTGTCGCGCGGCGCACTGACCCACCACTTCGCCAGCCGCAACGAGCTGATCATCGCGGCCTTCGAACATCTGGTCACCAGATGGGAGGCTGAATGGCCTTTCAGTCTGGAGGGTATGGTTCCGCATCTCAGCCCTGAAGAACTGATCGACGTGCTCTGGGACAAACTGTTCGACACCGGGCGCTATGTCGCCTCTCTCGAGATGATGCTGGCGGCCAGAATTGACGATGAACTCGGGCAGGGACTGCGGTGCGTTCTTGACCGATGGACCAGCCGCCGTGATCGGATGATCGCGCAGATGCTGAGCCTGCCGCCCGAAGACCCGGCGGTGGCGCGTTTCGTTCAGATCAATCTCAGCGTGATGCGCGGTGTCGCCGTCCATGCGAGCTTTGACAGTCGGCCCGAGAGCCAGACGCTGCTGTTGCAGGACTGGAAGCGCATGCTTCGGACAATCATGGAGAACGACCCGGCGTTCTCTCCGAGTTTGCGCGCGACGCCCGAATAGGCGCCGCGCCTTGGCAGTGATTACGCAGCAAAATCGTTCTTGTGGAACGCACCGTCTTTCATGATGACTTTCAGCGTCTCGCCGTGGCGGGTGAACACTTCGGGATCGGTCGTCGGATCGCCGTCCACCACCAGGATATCGGCGCGCGCGCCCACGACGATCTCGCCGATTTCGCCCGCCATGCACATCATCTCTGCGTTGCGGGAGGTCGCGGAGATCAGCGTGTCGACCGGGTCTTCGACCTTGGCGCGGATGGTGAACTCGTTGCATTGATACTCATGCAGTTCGAGCCCCAGAAGATCGGTGCCGAAGCCGACATTCACGTTTGCTGCGCGGGCAATCTGAAGACTTTCGAGACCGCGCTCGCAAACGAAGGCGATCTTTTTCATGCTGGTGTCGCTAAAGCCGTATTTGTCCGCAAACTTGGTCAGGATGTCCGACGCAACGAGGGTCGGGCAAAGCCAAGCGCCCTTTTCCGCCATCAGCTTTGCGGTGGCCTCATCGATGAGATTGCCGTGTTCGATCGTGTGACAGCCAGCCTCGATGGCCGCGGTGATGGCACGCGGCGTATAAGCATGTGCCATCACATAGGTGTTCCATGCGACGGCTTCTTCGACGATCGCGCGCAGTTCTTCGCCAGAGAATTGCGTGTTGCCAATCGGGTCCGTCACCGAGGCCGCACCGCCGGAGGCCATGATCTTGACCAGCTTGGCGCCTTTGCGCATTTCATCCCGGGCCGCTTCGCGCACTTCCGCAACGCCGTTGCAGATCCGCCCGATCATCGAGCCGACCCGATCGTGCGTCGCCTCGCCGGGGGCGCGATAGATCGTGCGCATGTCGCCGTGGCCGCCGGTCTGGCTCAGCGCCAGACCCGAAATCACCAGACGCGGCCCTTTCAGCCAGCCTTCCTCGACGGCCCGCACAAGACCCGCATCGGCGCCGCCCGCGTCGCGCACCGTGGTGAAACCACGATCCAGCATCCCGCGCATGATATGGCCCGCCTGCGCGAAGACGAAGCTGGGCCACTGGACGCCCGCCGTCAGATCGACGCTGTTGGCAACCACATGCACATGGCCGTCGATAAGGCCCGGGGTCAGCACCCTGCCCCCGCAGTCAACCCGCTCTGCATCATCCGGGATTGCAACGTCTTCGCCGATCTCGGCGATGATCCCGTCCCGCACAAGCACGACGAGCCCGTCCCGCAGGGTCGGGTTGCGTCCGTCAAAAACGCGGGCATTTAGAAAAGCAGTGGTCATTGGCATCTCCTGTGGGACCAAAGTGCCCGGATTTTCAGCAACGCTGCAGGAAATGCAGGGCCCTTCGCCGGGATGTGAGGTTTCCGCTCACTTGCCAACAAACCTGTATGTATGTAATCTTCATGTCAAGCCGTACCCTAAGGCAAAAAACGATCGCAACAGAGAGCAAACCCAAATGAATATTTCCCGCACCCTGCCCCTATCCGTCCTGGCGACCGGCGCGTTTCTGTCCGCGTCCCTTCCCCTGCAGGCGCAGCAGTCGATGAACCTCGCGAACGAATATCCCGCGTCGTCGATCCACGCCACCACGGCTGATTTCTTTGCCGAACGGGTCGAAGAGCTGACCAACGGCGAGATCGAGATCACCAACCACCATGGCGGCGCGCTTGGCTATAAGTCGCTCGAGCAGTTCGATGCCGTGGGCGATGGCGCGCTCGAACTGGCCTCCTCTTCGCTGGTGTTCTGGACGGGGATCGATCCGCTGTTCCAGCTGCCGTCGCTGCCCTTCATCGCGCCGACGGCCGCCGACACCAAGGCGCTCTATGAAGCTGTGATGCCGACCTACAAGGAAAAGATGGCGGACTACGGCCAGATCCTGCTGGTTGCGACGCCTTGGCCGTCCTCGGGACTCTGGGGCCACAGCGCGCTCGACTCGAAAGAGGCGCTCGATGGGCTCAAGGTCCGCACCTATGATGTCTCGTCTACCGAGACGATGCGCAACGCAGGTGCGTTCCCGGTGCAGATCGGATGGGCTGACGTGCCCGCGCAGCTGTCGACCAATGCCATCGACTCCGTGCTCACCTCCGCCGACGGCGGTGTCGGCATTCAGATGTGGGAACAGCTCGATCACTTCACGGTCGTGAACTACGCCATGCCGATGCAGGCGATCCACATGAACGCCGATGTCTTTGACGCGCTCGACGAAGACGAACAGAACGCAATCCTCGAGGCGGCGGCCGAAGCCGAAGCCAAGGGATGGAAACTGCTCGAGACCCGCTCGCAGGACAACTTCGCCACGATGCGCGAGCATGGCATGACCGTCGTCGAGGAAGTGCCCGCTGAATTCTCGGAGTTCCTGACCGCATCTGCCCAGCCGTTCATCGACGAATGGCTGGAAAGCGTCGGCGATGAGGGCCGCGCGATCCTTGACGCCTATGAGGCCGCGCGAGAGAAGTAACTCCGCCTGCGGTCGGGGAAATCCCATCCCCGACCGCCCCTCCCTCTCAGAGCCCGAAGGAACGACCACGATGGCACGGTGCTATCTCTACTGCTTTCGCCTGTCGCAAGTCGCTGCGGCCTTCGCCTGTCTGACGCTTCTCTACATGGTCGGCCATGTGATCTACGAGATCGTGCTCCGGTCGGTGTTCCACACGTCGACCTTCGTTATGGATGAATTCGTCGGCTACGCCCTTAGCGGCTTCATCTTCTTCTCGCTCGGCTACGCGCTCGAAACAGAGTCCCTCATCCGCGTCACGGTTCTGACGCAGCATTTTTCCGATCGTGTTGCGCGGATCGTCCTCGCCTTGGCTTCCTTCGTGAGTGTTGGCTTGGTGATCCTGCTGGCGAACAGCTATTGGATCCGCGTCGCCCGCGCCTACAAACGCGGCACCGTCTCCAGCAGCATCGCAGCCGTGCCGACCTGGATCCCCGAGGCCATCATCCTTGTGGGGCTGGCACTCTTTGCCCTGCAACTCTTCGCGTTCGGGCTGCGGCATCTGACCGGGCACGCATCACCCGCCACCGTCCCGCCGTCCAGCCCGACGGAATGAACGCGACCGGCTCCGTCGCGGCCAGACCCAACGAATAGGCAATAAACATGGAAGCACTCATCGCGGCGCTCGCGGTCCTCGGAATGCTGATCGTCACGCTTGGCGCCGGCCTCTGGGTCTTCTTGTCGCTGGCATTGGTCGCGGGCCTCAGCCTTCTCTTCGTGCAGGGCATGCCCGTCGACCGCATCTCGACCATCGCCGCCGGGATCGTCATCCGCTACGCATCGAGCTGGGAATTGGCCTCGATCCCGATGTTCATCTGGATGGGCGAAATCATTTTCCGCACCGACATTTCCGACCGCCTGTTCAAGGGCCTCTCGCCCTTCGTCGAGCGGATCCCCGGCGGGCTGCTTCATACCAATGTGCTGGGCTGCACCCTCTTTGCCGCGATCAGTGGCTCGTCGCCAGCGACGACGGCGACCGTCGGGCGCATCACCACGGTCGAACTGTTTCGGCGCGGTTATGACAAGAGCCTGTCGGTCGGCTCGATCGCCGGGGCCGGGAGCCTTGGCCTGCTGATCCCGCCTTCGATCCTGATGATCGTCTATGGCATCCTCGCTGAGCAATCGATCACCCGCCTCTTTGCCGCGGGCATCCTGCCCGGGTTGCTGATTGCGGCGCTCTATGTCTGCTACGTAATGATCCGCGCACTGCTCGACCCGTCGGTTGCGCCCTCTGACCTGCCGAAACGCCGCATCCGCGACTATCTAATCGCGCTGGCGAACCTGCTACCCATCGGCATATTGATGGGCACCGTTCTTGGCTCGATCTATTCCGGTGTCGCAACGCCATCGGAAGCGGCAGCCATGGGGGTGCTTGCGGCGACCTGTATCACCATCGCCACCGGCCAGTTCAGCCTGTCGATGATGCGCGACACCCTGCTTGGAACCGCGCGCACCAGCACCATGGTCTGCTCGATCCTCATCTTTGCGGCGTTCCTCTCGACGGCGATGGGCTATCTGCACATTCCCGCCGACGTTGCCGCGGCCATCGGCGCCATGAACCTGTCGCCCTATGCGCTGCTTGCGCTGCTGACGGTCTTTTACCTTGGTCTCGGGATCATCCTTGACGGCAATTCGATCGTGGTGATGAGCCTGCCGATCGCGCTGCCGCTTGTGCTGCAGGCTGGCTTCGATCCGATCTGGTTCGGCATCTACCTCGTGCTCATGGTCGAGATGGCGCAGGTCACACCGCCCGTCGGCTTCAACCTGTTCGTGCTGCAGGGGGTCACCGGCTGGTCGATCGGCCAGGTCGCCCGCGCTGCGACGCCGTTCTTCCTGCTTATGGTCCTTGGTCTGCTGATCGTCACCATCTTCCCGCAAATTGTCCTTTTTCTTCCTGATGTGATCTACAACCGATGACTTTGATGCCCGCCCCCTCCGCCGACACACTGCGCGCTCTGGTGACCCGTTTGAACGGCGTCGCCGCTCAGGGTGACAGTGTCGCGCTCTTTTCCGAGATGCTGACGATCTCCAAGGAGACCTTCGGCAGCAAGCTCTTCTCGGCGCTGCTCTGGGACCCCGATCGCGGGGCCATTCTCCGGGTCTTCAGCGATGACCTCGAGCGCTATCCGCTCGGCGTTTGGAAGCCGATGGGACCCACGCCTTGGGGGGCCAAGCTCCTCAAGGGCGGCGTGCCGGTGCTGTGCCGCGACGAGACCGAACTTCGCTGGGCCTTCCCTGATGCGGACCTGCTGGTCAGCATGGGGTGCATCGCCAATCTGTCAGCGCCGGTGCGCGACAACGGCGAGGTGCTGGGCGTGGTGTCGATCTCCGAGCGTTCCGGGGCCTATGACGACGCGCAGCTCGCCGCCTTCGAACACCTCGCGCAATGTCTGGTCCCGGCCTACCGGGCCGAGATCAATCGCCACGCCGCGTCATTCGACGCCTGACCCACCGATCCTGCGGGAAGGAACGACTATGAGCACCAAACTCATCCGCAACGCCGCTATCGTCGATGGTAGCCAAGACCGCCCCACCGAGCCGCTGGACATCGCCATCGAGAACGGCCGCTTTGTCGAGGTCGGATCTGGACTGCGCTTTTCGGCCGACGAGACCATCGACCTCGAAGGCGGGATCGTCATGCCGGGCCTGATCGACTGTCACGTCCATGTCATCGCGACCACCGCAAATCTCGGGCAGAACGCCGAACTCCCCAACAGCCTTGTCACCATCCGGTCGCTCAAACTGATGAACGACATGCTAATGCGCGGCTTCACCACGGTGCGCGACCTTGGCGGGGCGGATATTGGGCTCAAGATGGCATCGGATGAAGGCGCGATCGCCGCGCCGCGGCTGGTCATCTGCGGCAAGGCCCTGTCGCAAACCGGGGGGCATACCGACTACCGCGGGAGCTATTCGAACCGCGACGTGAGCTGGTATGCTGATCGCCTCGGCACGCTCGGGCGGATTTGCGACGGCGTGGCCGAAGTGCAGCGCGCCGCACGTGAAGAGATCAAGGGCGGCGCTCAGTTCATCAAGATCATGGCCGATGGCGGCGTGTCTTCCCCTTCGGATCCGATTGGCTATCTGGTCTTCTCGGTCGACGAAATCAAGGCGGCGGTCGAGATCGCAAAAGGGTTCGGCACCTACGTCTCGGCCCATCTTTACGACGATCGCGCCATTGTCCGGGCGCTTGATTGCGGCGTCGAATGCATCGAGCACGGCAACCTGATTTCCGATGAGACCATCGCGCGCATCGCCCGCGAAGGGCAGGCCATCGTGCCGACCAATATCACCTACGACTATCTTGCCACCGAGGGACCGCGCTTTGGCCTTCCGCCGGAAAGCGTCGCCAAGGTCGCGGATGTGCGCGAGGCGGGGCTCGAACGCCTGTCCAAACTGCATGAAGCGGGCGCACTGATGGGCTATGGCTCGGACCTGCTGGGCGGCATGCAGGCGCAGCAATCCGGCGAGTTCGCTCTGCGCGCGCGCTATATGCCCAATCAGGCGGTGATCCGTTCGGCGACCCTCGATGCCGCGCGGGTGCTGCGGATGGAGGGCGAAATTGGGGTCATTGCCCCCGGCGCGCACGCCGACCTGATCGCGGTGCGTGGCAACCCGCTCGACGACATCTCGGTCCTTGCGGGCCAAGGTGAAGGCATTTCCATGGTCCTCAAAGACGGGCGCGTGATGACGCGCACCTGAGCACATCCTCCCCGAACCGGCGGGGCGCGACACATGTCGCGTGGGCCGGTTTGTACTCAGAGCGGGTGGGTCTCCCCATCCGCTCTTTTTTGTTTAGTCCCGGGCCAATCGACCGGACACCGCACCTCGCCGTTGCCTCAGCCGGTGATCTTCGGCCAGGTGTCCGACAGGCGATATCCCGCGGGCCAAGGATCATCCGGATCCAGCATGTGCTGATGGGTCCCGGTGATCCAGCCCCGGCCGTTCAGCTCCGGGCGGATCGCCTTACGATCGCCCACCTGTGTCGTGCCAAGAATGCGCCCGTGGAATTCCGAGCCGATGATCGATTCCGCGGTGAACCGGTCGTCGAGCCCCATTTCGCCGCGCTCATGCAGGATCGCCATGCGCGCCGAAACGGCGGTGCCGGTGGGCGAACGGTCGAGCTTGCCCGGTTGGATGGCGACCACGGATTTTGCGCGCATGTGATTTCCGTCGCGCTGGATCTCACCAGCGAAGAGGCAGAACGAATGGTGCTGCCAGTCCGGCTTCTCCGGATGCTCGAACTGAAACGCAGCATTGGCGGCATTGGTGATCCGAATGCCCAGTTCGGCGATCTGGCGGGCGTTGCCCTGCTCAAGCTCGAGACCGATTTCGGCGGGGTTCACCACCACAAAGCTGTCTCCGCCAAACGCCGTATCGACGGTGATACGGCCAAGACCCGGCACCTCCAGCGGCACCGCGAGGCGCGTGGCGAAGGACGGCAGGTTCTCGACGAAAATCCGCTCTGCCTTGCCGTTCGCGCACTGCGCGCGAACCCGCACCAGACCGCCCGGCGCTTCGAGGACCAATTCGGTCACCGGCTCTTGCATCGGAAGAATGCCGCTGTCGAGCAGGACGGTCGACACGCAGATCGAGTTTGAGCCGGACATCGGGGGCGTATCCTCGGGCTCCATGATGATCCACGCAGCCTGCGCTTCGGGGTGTTTCGGCGGCACCAGCAAATTCACATGCCGGAAGACGCCGCCTCGGGGCTCGTTCAGCACGAAGTTGCGCAGTGTCTCATCCTGCGCGATCCAAGCGCGCTGCTCCCACAATGTATCACCGGGCGGCGGCGCGACGCCGCCAACGATGACATCCCCGACCTCGCCTTCTGCGTGGCATGAGACAACGTGGATTACCTTCGACGTGCGCATCAAAACGCCTCCGTTATACAAACAGTATGCTTTGTTTGTAATTGTACGCCTGCAGCCGGGCTGCTCGCAAGAGGATTTCCGACCGGGCAGAACTCAGCGAATACAGAGGCAACCCGCGATGTGCCGAGGGCACATTGGAGCATGACGGCGCACATAGCCAGCATACACCTCGGGACCAAGTCACTTTCCCACATCCAGCGCCGCTCCATAGGATTGCACTAATCAATGACTAATTTTTCCATAATTTTCACTAACCCGGGCCTCGTCTAGGGTCGGTCAAGATTCATCTGGCCGCCCCAAAAGCCGGACAAAATAAGGACTTTTACATGTCGATCGAACGCGTTGATACCCTCGTCGTCGGAGCGGGACAGGCTGGCGTCGCAATGAGCGAGCACCTTGGACGTGCGGGCGTCTCCCACCTCGTTCTCGAACGCTCGCGCATCGCAGAGGACTGGCGGACGAAGCGCTGGGACTCGCTCGTGGCCAACGGCCCGGCCTGGCACGATCGGTTTCCCGGGATGGAGTTCCGGGCAGACCCCGACGCTTTCGTCACCAAGGACGGCGTTGCCGAGTATCTCTCGGACTACGCTGCGATGATCAACGCGCCCATCCGCACCGGGGTCGACGTGACAAAGGTCGAGCGGCTCGAGGGGCGTCAGGGCTTCCGCATCGAAACATCGGAAGGTGTGGTCGAGGCGCTCAACGTCGTGGCGGCCACCGGGCCGTTCCAGACCGCGGTGATCCCGCCTGTCGTTCCCGAAGAGGCAGGGCTGACCCAGATCCATTCCAGCCAGTACCGCAATCCGGCCGATCTTCCCGAGGGCGGTATTCTGGTGGTCGGAGCGGGATCCTCGGGCGTGCAGATCGCCGACGAACTGAACCGCGCCGGCCGCAAGGTCTATCTGTCGGTGGGCCCGCATGATCGCCCCCCGCGCGCCTACCGTGGCCGTGATTTCGTCTGGTGGCTGGGCGTTCTCGGCCTTTGGAACATGGAAGCGCCCGCCCCCGGCACCGAACATGTGACCATCGCGGTCAGCGGCGCGCGCGGCGGCGAGACCATCGACTTCCGCAACCTCGCCGCGCAGGGCATCACCCTGCTGGGCCGGACCGAAGGCTTTGCGGCTGGCAAGCTGAGCTTTGCGGCGGACCTGCGCCGCAACATCGAGGGCGGCGACGACAACTATCTCAAGCTGCTGCGCGCCGCAGACGCCTATGTCGCGGAGAACGGCCTCGATCTGCCCGAGGAGCCCGAAGCGCATCTGCTCGGCGAGCTGCCGCAAGACGCCGTCGATCCGACGCTGTCGGTCGATCTGGCCGAGGCGGGCATCACCACGATCATCTGGGCAACCGGCTTCGGTGTCGACTATACGTGGATGAAGGTCGACTGCTTCGACGACAATGGCCGACCGATCCATCAGCGCGGCGTTGGCAAGGTTCCGGGTATCTTCTTCCTTGGCCTGCCGTGGCAGTCCCGCCGGGGTTCCAGTTTCATCTGGGGCGTCTGGCATGATGCCAAACATGTCGCAGATCAGATCACCACGCAGGCAAAATATATGGAATACCACGCCGAAGCAGAGGCCGATCACGACAGCCCTGCCGCGGCGACCGCCTGAGGCTCACGCATTCACTTCTATCGCGAGGGTGCCGAACGGCCACCCTCGCCGTACTTTCCGGAGGCCAAGATGGCTCATACCCGCATTCGCAAGTTCAACACCAAAGACACCTACCCCGAGCAAAATCTCGACAACGATCTGTGTCAGGCCGTGGTTGCCGAGGGCAAAATGGTGTTCCTGCGCGGCCAGTGCCCGCAGAACCTCGATGACGCCAAGAACATCGAAAGCCACGACCCGGTCGAGCAGACCCATAAGGTCATGCAGAACATCCGCCAGCTGATGGAAGAATGCGGCGGCGCGATGGAGCATGTCTGCCGGGTGCAGGTCTTTCTGACCGATGTGCGCAACCGCGAGGCGGTCTACCGGACCATGGGCGAATACATCAAGGGCGTACACCCGGTGTCCACCGGGCTGGTCGTTTCGGCACTTGCGCGTCCCGACTGGCTGGTCGAGATCGAGGCAACCGCCGTCATTCCCCACGATTACAAGGCCTGATCCCCTATGACCTTTTCCCTCGTCGCCCGCTGCCCCGACACCGGCATGTTCGGCATCGCGATCTCGTCGTCCTCCCCGGCGGTGGCTGCGCGTTGCTCATACGCGCGCGCAGGCGTCGGCGCGGTGGCCTCGCAGAACGTGACCGACCCGACGCTCGGCCCGCTCGCGCTGGACCTGATGCAAAGCGGAAAATCCGCCGCCGAAGCGATCGAGGGCGTGCAGGCGCAGGGCAAGTTCATCGAGTACCGGCAGGTGCTCGCGGTTGACAGCGAGGGGCGCACAGCGATCCATTCCGGCCCCAACTCGCTGGGCATCTGGACGCAAGCGCAGGCCCAAAACGTGGCTTCGGGCGGCAACCTTCTGGCCAATGACGGCGTGCCGCAGGCCATTGTCGAGGGCTATCTCTCGGCCAGCGGTCACATCGGCGACCGGCTGATCGCCGCCATGCGCGCCGGGCTTGCCGCCGGCGGCGAGGCCGGGCCGGTGCATTCCGCGGGGATGAAGATCGTCGATAAGGTCTCTTGGCCGGTGGCTGACCTGCGCTGCGACTGGACCGAAGAATGCCCGATCGAGGCCATCGCCACAGCATGGCAGGTCTACAAGCCGCAGTTGGACGCCTATGTGCAACGTGCGCTCGACCCGCGCGAAGCACCCTCATACGGGGTGCCGGGCGACGAGTGAGCGCCGCCTCCGCAACAAGACGGGCCGGGCCATCGCCCGGCCCTTTTTCGTGTCAGAGCGACGTTCCCAGAGTGACCATGGAGTTTAGGAAAAGCGCCTCGAACCTCGGCTGATCCAACCCGGTGAGGATCTGCGCATTCGGCGCGCGTCCGGCAAGATGGCGTTCGCTGATGGCGGCGACGGATTGGCCCGCCGTATCGCCCGGCGTGGTCACGATCGCAACATGCCCCGCCACGCTTTCAAAGAGGGCAGGCTCGAGCAGATAGGCCACCACCGCCGGATCGTGCAGGCAGGGATCATGATAGCCCGCCAACAGGCTGCCGCAGAGGCCCTGCAGCGGCGCGTCCGGTCCCGACAACCGCGCCATGGCCTGCGGCGACAGCACCGCCTGACGGGTCACGTCAAGCCCCGCCATGACAATCGGGATACCGCTTTCAAAGACGATCCGTGCCGCTTCGGGGTCGACGTGGAAATTGAACTCTGCCGCTGGCGTGGTGTTGCCCGGTCCAAAGGCCGCACCGCCCATCAGCGTGATGCCGTCGATGAGCTCGGGCAGATCCGGCGCCAGCAGGAGGGCAAGCGCAAGATTTGTCAGCGGACCGGTCGCGAGCAGATGCAGCCGCCCATCGCAGGCGCGGGCGGTTTCAACGATGGCCTGCGCCCCGTGCAGAGGCTCTGGCGCGCGCGTGGCAGGCGGCAGGCCGACATCGCCCAGCCCATCGCCGCCATGCATCTTCGAGGTCTTGCCCCGCGCGCGCATGATTGGCCGATGCGCTCCGGCATAGACCGGCACCGCCCCGAGCCCCGCGACATCCAGCATCCTGCGCGCGTTCGGCGCGGTGCACTCAAGACCGACGTTCCCGGCAACGACGGTGACGGCCCGCAGATCGAACCGTTCGGGATGCGCGGCGATCCACAGGATCGCCAGCGCGTCATCGACGCCCGGATCGCAGTCCAGCAGGATCGGGCGCGGCTCAGCCATGCGCCGCATCGTCCGGAACGTAGCGCGCCGCGCCGTCGGCCCAGCCAAAGCGGATCATCTCGCCGATTGCGGGATCAAAGCTCGCCGGCGCACGGGTGGTGATCTCGCAGCCCGCGGCCTCGAGGATCACCCGCAGGTCCGAGCCGGCAAACACCGTCTCGATCACCCGGCCCTCAAAGTCACCCTCACCGAGGCGGATGTCCTCTGGGCGGATGACCAGCGCGCCCGCAGCCCCCTCGGTCAGCCCGTCACGGCCATGAGCGATGAGGCCAAGCGGGGTCTGCAACCCAGCGCCCTCGACATGGCCCTTGAGGATGGTGGACTGGCCGATGAAATCGGCGACGAAGAGGCTGTTGGGTTCCGCGTAAATCTTCCGCGGCGTGTCGATCTGAGCGATCTTGCCATCGGACATCAGGCAGATGCGGTCCGACAGCGCCAGCGCTTCTTCCTGATCATGGGTGACGAAGATGATCGTCGCGCCGGTCTCGCGGTGGATGCGCTTGATCTCGATCTGCATCACCTCGCGCAGCTTGGCATCGAGCGCGCCAAGCGGTTCGTCCATCAGGATGATCGAGGGATCGTAAACAAGGCAACGCGCCAGCGCGACGCGCTGCTGCTGGCCGCCCGAAAGCTGGGTGGGGAAGCGCTCATGCGCGTGGCCGAGGCCCACGGTGTCCAGCACCTTCTCGACCTTGGGGGCGATATCGGCGGCGGCCATGCCGCGCATCTTCAGCGGGAAGGCAACGTTTTCGGCCACGGTCATATGCGGAAAGAGCGCGTAGTTCTGGAACACCACGCCGATGCCGCGCTTGTTGACCGGGGCAAAGGTCTGGTCAGTGCCGTCGATCATCACCTGCCCGGCGGACGGATCGGCCAGCCCCGCGATCAGCTGCAGCAGCGTCGTCTTGCCAGAGCCCGACGGCCCGAGCAGGGTCAGCAACTCGCCCTCGCGCACGTCGAGATCGACGTGATCGAGCGCCACAGTCGGCCCGTAGATTTTGGCAAGCCCCCGGGCCTGCAGCTTCATCGTGGTTTCAGAAGACCCCAGCGGGGTCGCGGCGGTGGTCATGGGGGCAGTTCCTGTATCCGGGGTCACGGAGCGGGCGGCGGAGATGGGAGAGGTCATGGTCATGCCTGCGGTCCTTTGGCTTGGCTCTGGCCTCCCTCAGCGGGGGCGGCTTTTCTCTGCGATGACGAAGAGGATGGTGACGATAAAGACGACAAAGACCGAGGCGGCCGCCAGCGTCGGCTGGATCGACAGCAGGATGTCGTCCCACATCTGCTTGGGCAGGGTCTGTTTCACGCCCGCACCGACGAAGATGGCAATGGTCAGTTCCTCGAAGGAGTGCAGCACCCCAAAGAGAAAGCCCGCGACGGTGCCGCCCTTGACCAGAGGCAGAAGGATCAGCCGGATCTGCTGCCAGCGGGTGGCGCCCATGGTGGCTGCGGCCTGCAGCAGGCGCCAGTCCATGCTGCGGAAGGTGGTCAGCAGGATCACAAAGACGATCGGCAGCGCGGTCAGCGTGTGGCCAAGCGCAATGCCGAGGTTGGTGGCGATCAGCCCGACCTGCGCGAAGACGTAGAACAGCGCCACGGCGATGACGATATTCGGCACGATCATCGGCAGCAGGAAGATCAGGAACACGAGGCTGTTCAGCTTCGAGCGCGAGCGCGCCATGCCATAGGCTGCGACGCCCGCGATCAGCGTCGACATCAGGCCCACGGCCACCGCGATCACCGCCGAGCGGATGGTCGCTCCGGTCCACTGCGCCGAGGTCAGATAGGCCTCGAACCATTTCAGCGAGAAGGAGGTTGGCGGAAACTCAAGGAAGGAGGCGGAGTTGAAGGCCATCGGCGGGAAGGCGATCACCGGCACGATCAGCACAAAGAGGATGACCCAGACGAAAATCGACAGCGTCCAGCGGCTGAACCGCGCCGGGATCACGCTGGCTGCGGCATCCGTGAGCCCTGCGCCAAGGGCGATCAGACCATTGCCTACACGCGCCGAGAGCCGCCCGTGGTGCGACTTGCCCCCGCCCTCGCCCGAGACCGAGGACATGCCGAAGATGCGGTCATAAAGGGCGATGGTCAGCAGGGTCACCACCAGCAGCAGCGTCGCCAGTGCGCCAGCAAGACGCATGTTGAAGAGCTTCTGAACCTGCGTGATGAGGGTCTGGCCCAGCACGGTTTCGCGCGGCGAGCCGAGCAGCGCGGGGGTGATGAAAAAGCCCAGCCCCATGACAAAGATCAGCAGACCAGCGGCGGTGACTCCGGGCATCGAAAGCGGCAGGAAGATACGCCAGAAAGCCTGACCGCGGCTCGCGCCCATGGTCATCGCGGCAGGCTGCAGCCGCTTGTCGATCGACAGCATGGTCGGAAGCATGGTCAAAATGGCGATCGGCAGCATCGCGTGCGCCATGCCAAAGACGACGGCACCGCGGCCATAAAGCAGGTCGAGCCCGCCTTCCATGCCCATCCCATTGAGGATTTGCGCCACGATGCCCTTGCGGGCCAGCAGCACGATCCATGCAAAGTTCTTCAGCAGCGGGCTGACCCAGAAGGGCAGCAGCACCAGCCACATGGCCATGCGCCTGCGGCGCTCGTTCATCCCCGCAAGCCAGACCGCGATGGGATAGCCCGCCAGAATGCACACGCCCGTCACCTCGGCAGAGATGATGAAGGTGTTCAGCAGCGTCTTTACGTAAACCCCCGCCGAGAACATGTCGCGGTAGACCGACAACTCAAAGGCGCCGGTGTCGGGGTTGCGGAAAGACAGCAGGATCAAAGCCCCTGCAGGCACCAGCAGCAAGAGCGCGAGATAGGCGATCCCCGGTGCCGAGAGCCAGAGCGTATCCGGACGGCCAAGCCTGCGCCGCTTGGCGGCAGGGGCGGGAGGAGCGGAAGTGGCGGCGGTGGTTTCGGTCATGACGTCTCGGCAAGTTCGAGGGGCAGGCTTGGCCCGGAGGGCTGAAGGACCGCGCGGGTGCTTCAGGCAAAGGGCGGAAAAAAACCGCAGCGGGGCGTGCCCGGCTGCGGTTGGGGGGGCGGCGGACCGCCCCCCTTAGAACCCGGTTAGCCGAGGATCCACTGCTCGAAACGCTGGGTCAGCGCGTCTTGGTTCTCGGCCCAGTAGTCAGCGCCCAGAAGCGCAAGGCCCGAGATGTGCTCCGGCGTGGTCGGCAGCACAGCGGCCTTCTCGGCGGAGATGTAGTCATAGGCCTTCATGTTGGTCGGGCCACAGGCCAGCACCTCGGTGTAGGCCGCCTGACGCTCGGCATCGAGGCACCACTCGACGAACTTGCGCGACAGGTCGGCTTTCTCGGTGTTGCCGGCGATGGTCCAGCCGTCGATGTTGTAAAGACCGCCGTTCCAGACCAGTTCCACCGGCGCGCCCGAAGAGATCGCCGTTTGCGCGCGGGTCGACCAAGCCGAAGTCATGTCGACTTCGCCGTTCTGCATCACCTGCGTGTTCTGCGCACCCGAGGTCCACCAAAGATCGACGTGATCCTTGATCTTGTCGAGGCTGGCAAACGCACGGTCGACGTCCAGCGGATAGAGGTCTTCGAGCGCGACGCCGTCCGCCAGCAGGGCCATTTCCAAGGTGGTCACCGGGCTGCGCCACAGGCCGCGGCGGCCTTTGAAGGTGTCGACGTCCCAGAAATCAGCCCAGCTCTTCGGACCCTTCTCGCCGAAGGTGTCGGTGCGGTAGGCCATGGCCAGCGCGTAGATCGCGACGCCGGTGAAATCGTGCTGGAAGGTGTTCGGCGTGAAGTCGTCGGGGTTCGACACTTCGATCTGCATCGGCAGCATGTAGTCGTCACCGAACTGGCGCAGACGCAGAACGTGCTCGGGGGTCATCAGGGCAACGTCGAACAGCTTGGTGTCGGTATCGACAGCCATTTTATACTGCGGGATCGGATCCGGCTCGTTGGTCGAGGTCTGGATGGTGACGCCGAATTCCTCGGTGAAACTGTCGTAAAAGCCCGCCTTGAAGCCTTCGTAGAAGGTGCCGCCCATGTCGCGGACCATCAAGGTCTCGCCAGCGAAAACCTTATTGCCCTTCAGCACGGCCGGAGCCGCCAGCGCGAGGCCGAGACCGGTTGAGGCCTTCATGAAGCCGCGACGGGAGAAGGTCGGTTTGTTGCCCTGTTTCATTTTGTTCCTTTGATTCCTGTTGGGAGGGTCCACATCGGCGATATGGAGCAGGTGGGATGTATCATTCGGCGGTGCGGGCATCGGATAAATTACAATTTTCCGCGCCTTGGCTTTGGCCTTTCCTAAGGTCAACCTGCGATGGCTTTAAGGCCTCGCCGAAGGACCTGCGCAGAAATTGGCAACCGCTTGACGCAGCATCAGATTGCAGGCTTCCAGCTGCGCGGCTTCGATGAATTCGTCGGGCTGGTGTCCCTGCGCCATGTCGCCCGGGCCGCAAACGATCACCGGAACCTGAAGCGCATCGCTGAACAGACCGCCCTCGGTTCCGAAGCTGAGCCAGCAATGGGGCGTCCCCTCGGGCAGGCAGGCGGCAAGCCGTCCGACCGCAGCAGCCTCGGGGTCCTGCGCAAGGCCGGGATAGGCCAATGTCTCGGTCAGCGTGATGCCGGTGCCTGCAAAGCCCTGCTTGGCGGCGTCAGAGATGGCACGGGCGCAGTCGCGGATGCGCGCGTCCAGCGCGGCGCTGTCCTCGGTGGCGGGAAAGCGGGTCTCGAAAATCAGCCGTGCCTCGGAGGGCACCACATTGACGGCTGTGCCGCCCTGCAGCACGCCCGAGTGAACCGTGGCGTAAGGGATCGAATAGCCCTCTTCGCGCACGCCGTTTTCCGCCAGCTCGTCCTGCATCGCCCGCAGCGCCATGACCAAATCTGTCGCGAGATGCAGCGCGTTGAGCGCCATCGGTGCCTCTGCGGAATGGCGGGCGACGCCCCTGCAGTCGGCGCGGTAGCCGATCTTGCCCTTGTGGCCCAGCCCGATGCGCAGGCTGGTCGGCTCTCCGACAAGCACGAGATCGGGACGGATGCCCCGCTGCTCGATCGCCGACAGCATATCGCCGACCCCGGCGCAGCCAACCTCTTCGTCGTAGGACAGCGCGATCCAGAGGGGCAGTGCCAAAGTCGCGGGGTCTACGGCCTCGGCCAGCGCCATAGCGCAGGCGACAAAGCCCTTCATGTCGGTCGTGCCGCGCCCGTAGAGCTTGTCACCCTCACGGGTCAGTTCAAAAGGAGGCCGTGTCCAGGGCTGGCCCGCCACCGGCACCACGTCGAGATGCGCCGACAACATCAGCCCCCCCGGCGCCTCTGGTCCCAGCCGTGCCAGAAGCGCAGCCTTCTGGCCGGTCGCGTCAGGAAAGATCTCGCAGATGGCACCCGCCGCTTCCAGCGCGGAACGCAACTCGGCGACCAGCGCCAAATTACTGTCCGCGCTGATCGTGGGATGGGCGATCAGCCGCGCCAGCCAGTCAAGATGGCTCACAGTGCGGCCTCTGCGGCGTCCATCGCGGCGTTGATGCGCGCGATGACCTCGGTGGTCTCTTCCTCGGTGATCGAGATGCGCAGGCGGCGTTCCAGCGTGGTGAAGATCCCAAAGAACGAGTTGGCGCAATGTTCGAGCGCCCGGTCCGCCTCGTCCGCAGTGATGCCGCAGCGCGCCGACAGGAAGTCACGAATGACACCCCGGGCGTGCGGGTTCGGCAGCACATAGGCGGGCTGGGTGTCATAGGCCACGCGGCGCCATGGCAGCAGCGACGGCATGAGGGTCAGCGGCGCGCGCAGGCGGATGTCATCCGAGGCGGCGGCGACCAGCAGCTCGGCCTCTTCGCCTTCCAGCACCCAGCGCCCCTGCCCCGGATGCCAGACCGCAAGGTCGCGCCCGGTGACGGTGAGCGTAACGCGGCGGCTCTCCCCCGGCTCGAGCGGGGTTTTGGCAAAGGCCTTGAGCTCGATCGTGCTGCGCTTCAGCTGGCGTCCTTTCGCCGCAAGATAGATCTGGCTGACCTCGCGACCTGCGAAATCGCCGGTGTTGGTCACGGTGAAAGAGACCTCCAGCGCTCCGTCCAGCGTGATCTCGGAGGTCGAGACCGACAGATCGGAATAGGCGAAGCTGGTGTAGGAGAGACCGTGCCCAAAGGCAAAGAGCGGAGCCATGCCGCGCGCCGCGTAGCCGCGATAGCCGACGTGCACACCTTCGGAGTACATGTGACGGCCCAGCTCGCCCGGGTAGGACAGGTGGCCCGGCACGTCGGACAGCTGCTGCGGGAAGGTGACCGACAGTTTGCCCGATGGGCTGACTTTGCCGCTGACCAGATCGGCCACTGCCCCGGCCATCGCCTGACCGGAATAGAAGCTGACGAGCACGGCGTCGACCGCGTCGATCCAAGGCATTTCGATCGCGTCGGGGCAGGCGACGATCACCGCGACCGGCGTGCCACTGGCGGCCAGCGCACGGATCATCTCATCCTGCCCGGGGCCAAGCGCCAGCGTGGTGCGGTCCGACCCTTCGCCATCGTAGGCACCCTCGGTCGAGACATAGGCAAGGATCACATCGGCGGTCTTGGCAATTTCCATCGCTTCGGCATCGGCCTCGGTGCGCTGGATGATCTCGGCGCCGGGCAGAACCGAGCGAAGCTCATCGACCGGGCTGTCGATCATCGTGGGGATCGTCGTGGCGCAGCCCGAGCCCTGGATCACAGGGGTTTCGGCGTCGCGCCCCATCACCAGCACGCGCTTGGCATCCGCCCGGACCGGCAGCGCGCCACCGTTCTTGACCAGCACCATCGACTGGGTGCCCATGGCACGGGCGCGGGCATGGTGCGCGGCCTGATCGATCTGCGGTGCGGGCGTCTCGGCACCGGCCAGCGCCTTTGCAATGAACTCCAGCATCCGCACGCAGGAGCGGTCGACCACATCTGCGGGCAGGCTGCCGTTTTCGATGGCCTCCAGCAGTTGGGCCTTGCGGCGCGGGCTTTCGGGCATGTCGAGATCGCCGCCCGCCAGCAGCGATGCGGGACGGTCCTTGATGCCGTGCCAGTCCGAGACGACGATGCCCTCATAGCCCCAGTCGCCGCGCAGCACATCGCCCAGCAGCCACGGATCCTGACTGGCCTGCACGCCGTTCAGGCGGTTGTAAGAGGACATGACGGTCCACGGGTTGGCCTGCTTGATCGCGATCTCAAAGCCTTTGAGGTAAATCTCGCGCAGCGCCCGCTCTTCGACGACGCTGTCCATGCTGGTGCGCTCGATCTCGGAGTTGTTGCAGGCGAAATGCTTGAGCGAGGTGCCGACGCCCTGCTCTTGGATGCCTTCGATCACCGCAGCCGACAGCTTGCCGGTCACCACCGGGTCTTCCGAGTAATATTCGTAGCTGCGCCCTGCCAGCGGCGTGCGGCGGATGTTGATCCCCGGCCCGAGCAGCATGTGCACGCCCATGGCGCGGCATTCGCGGCCCAAGAGCTCGCCAAGTTCGCGCATGAGGCCGGTGTCCCAGCTGTTGCCCATGGCAGAGCCATTGGGGAAACAGGTTGCAGGCTTCATCTCGCCCCAAGCCACGGCAACGTCCGACGCGCGCTGGTTCACCATGTTGAGGAACGCATCGAGATCCTCACCGCCCTTCTCGTCGCCGTCGATCTGCGGGATCGAGTAGCGCACGCCGTAGGTGCCATCCGTCATGGTAGTCGTGGGAATGCCAAAGCGCTCCAGCGCCGCGGTTTTCCACATGCCGAAACCGGAGAGCAGATCGGTCTTTTCTTGGGGGGTCATCTGCGCGACGATCTTTTCGGGCGCGCTCAGGTCCTGCATGGCGGGGGCAGTCAGGGTCTCGGTCAAGTGGGGCTCCGGCATGTGTCGCCGGAGGGAGGGCCGGCGCGGGAAAATTCACCCGTTATCCTTTCAGATGCCGAGGACAAGCGAAAATACGGAGTTGCGATCCGCTGGTTAGGGCGAGACTAAGCAGGGGTGCCCTTGGCTTTACTGAACCCGTTTTGGGACCATGATCGGAGGCTCCATACCCGGGATGTAGCTGTTCGAGATCATGCTGACGCAATGCTCTGTGAAGGTGCTCACCAGCCGTGTCGGCTCCCGCCCCGCCACACGGAGCAGACCCAGACGCATCGGCGTCTGATCCCCGGCGATGCGCAATTTGTGCACCGGGCGGCCATCCAGCGCCGCCGAGGCGCGGGGGCGAATGTTGGCGATGGTAAAGCCGAAGTTATTGGCGACCATGGTGCGGATCACATCTTGGTGCCGGAGCCGCGCGGTGACCTTGGGGACGACCCCGGCCCGTGCGAAAAGCCCCATGAAGTAATCACGCGACAACGGCAGATCGAGCAGGATGAAATCGCGCTCCGCAAGCTCTTCCAGCGTCACGGCACTCTGCTCGGCCAAAGGATCGGTCTGCGCCACCATCGCATAGGGCGGCAGTTCGGCCAGCGGCGTGAACTCGAAACCTTCGGGCACATGCAGATCGTAAGTCAGGGCGATGTCCAGCTCGGCACGTTCGATTTTCGCCAGCAGGATCTCGTGATCGGCCACCTCCGGCTGCACCCGCGCATTGGGGTAGTCGGCGGCGAAACTATGCGCCACTTGCGGCAGCACCATCGGCGCGAAGGTCACCAGACAACCCAGAGCGAGGTTGCCCTGAACCAGCCCGGTGGCCTCCGACACCAGCATGTAGAGCCCCTGCGCGTGGTCGAGCAGCTTCTTGGCCTCTGCGAGGGTTTCGCGTCCGACCGGGGTCAACGACAGGCCCTGCGCGTGGCGCCGCAGGAAAAGCTGTGCGCCGAGTTCGGCCTCGAGCTGCGAGATCGCGGTCGAGATCGACGGTTGCGAGATATTGATGCGCTCCGAGGCGAGCCGGATCGAGCCGCATTCGGCCGTCGCAATGAAATACTCGATTTGCCGGAGCGTGAAGCGCATGGGATGGTCTTTCTTTGCGGTCTCTTATCAGGTGGCAGCGCTTCGTTCGGGCCCCGCCCCATCGGCCAGAGCCACCCGGGGCGGCAGGCAAACACCCGTTGCGCCAAGTGTAGAGCTGCGGCTTGGGTGCTGGTGACGTGCCGAGGGTTTGAGCCCGTGCTGACCGCAGGTGATACGCCCATGCGCTTGGCGCGTCGAGGCTCTTGTGGCCCCCCTTGCCACGCAAGTGCCCGAGCCTGCGCCCCGGCCCGCCACCCTCTGGGCCGCGCCCTTCCTGCCTGACCTAGTGCGAGAGCCGCTTAAGGAACCGCTGCAGCCGTGCGTCTTTCGGCGCGCCAAAGATCTGCTCGGGCGCGCCTTCCTCGACGATCTTGCCGCCGTGCATGAAGATCACCCTGTCGGCGATCTCGCGGGCAAACTGCATCTCGTGGGTGACGATCAGCATGGTCTGCTTGCGCTCGGCGACGCGGCGCATCAGGTCCAGCACCTCGCCGACCCATTCGGGATCGAGCGCCGATGTGGGCTCGTCGAAAAGCATCAGTTCGGCACCGATCGCCATCGCGCGCCCGATCCCGACGCGCTGCTGCTGCCCGCCCGACAGGCTCGCCGGGTAGCTGCCCGCCTTGTCCGCCAGACCGGTCTCGGCCAGCACCTCAAGCGCGCGCGCCTCGGCCTCGGCCTTGGGGCGGCCCTGCACGGTGACCAGCGCCTCCATGATGTTCTCTTTCGCGGTCTTATTGGCAAAGAGCGCGTAGTTCTGGAACACGAAGGCCGAGCGGCGGCGTAGAGCGAGGATCTCGGCCCGCGATGCATGGGCGGCATCCAGCGTCACATCGCCGATGGTGATCTGCCCCGCATCGGGCTGGTCAAGGAAGTTGAGGCAGCGCAGCAGCGTCGATTTGCCGGTCCCCGACGGGCCGATGATCACCACGCGCTCGCCCGGCGCGATATCCAGGTCGATGCCATCGAGCACCGCCGTGCCATCGAAGCTCTTGCTAAGGCCGCGGACCTTGATCATCGTGCATACGCCTTGTTCAGATAGGTTTCGAGCCGCTTCTGGCCCTGGCTCAGCAGTTCCACCATGGCCCAGTACATCAGCGCCACGACAAGGAACGCCTCGAAGTAGAGGAAGCTGCCCGCCGCCTCTTTCTGCGCCGCGCCCATCATCTCGGTGACGCCGAGGGTGAAGGCCAGCGAGGTGCCCTTGATCATGTCGATGAAGTAATTGACCAGCGTCGGCGCGGCGACGCGCGCGGCCTGCGGCAGGATGATCCGCCGCATCATCTGCAGCTGGGTCATGCCGATCGACTGCGCGGCCTCCCACTGGCTGCGGTCAACGCCAAGGATGGCGGCGCGGATCGTCTCGGCCATATAGGCCGAGAAGTGCAGCGTCAGCCCCATGATCGCGGCAGTGACCCCGTCGATGCTGGTCAGGAAACTCAGCACCTGCGGCAACCCGTAGTAGAACAGGAAGAGCTGGACCAGCAGGGGCGTGCCGCGGAAGAAGCTGATGAACAGCACCACCGCCCAGTCGAGCCAGCGGATGCGGAACACCCGCTCGACCGCCAACAGCGAGGCGAGGACGAGCGCCAGCACCATCCCCGCCGCCGCCATGCCCAGCGTCAGCGGCACATAGCCCAAGATGACGGGCACCAGCCCCAGCATGTAGTCGAGGTCCAGTCCCCGCATGATCTTACTCCGGGCTGGTGATGTCGGTGCCGAACCACTTCTGCGAGATCTCGGTCAGCGTGCCGTTCTCGCGCAGCGTGGTCAGCGCGGCGTCCACCTCGTCGCGCAGCGCGGTGCCGGTCTCATCGGTGCGGAAGGGCAGCGCGTTGCGGATTTCCGAGAACGGCTTGCCAGCCAGTTCCAGCGGCAGCGGGCTTTCCTGGATCAGCTGCACCGACGACACGCGGTCCATCACGAAGGCATCGACGCGGCCCAGAGCAGTATCCTGCGCGATGTTGGACTCATAGGTCTTGATCTCGATCTCGTCGGCGAAGGGCAGTTCGCGCAGCAGCTGCTCAAAGTTCGAGCCGAGGTTCACCGCGACGGTGCGGCCGCGCAGATCCTCGACGCCAGCCACCTCGTCATTGCCCTCACGCACCACCACCTGCGCACCGTCATAGACGTAAGGCTGGGTGAAGGTGAACTTGGCCTCGCGCTCGGGGGTGATGGTGATCTGGTTGGCGATCGTGTCGATGCGCCCCGCGTCGAGCGCGCCGATCAGACCCGAGAAGGACATGGTCTCGAACTCGACGTCGAGGCCGGTCTCTTCGCCGACGGCGTTCATCACGTCCACCTCGAAGCCCTGCAGCACGTCCTGCTTGACGAAGGTGAAGGGGAAATAGCCGCCCGACATGCCCACGCGCAGCGTCTGGCCCTCTTGCGCGACGGTGGCGCTGGCCAGTCCGGCGGTGATCGCAGCAGCGGCGATGATGGATTTGAGCATTTTGGCAACTCCTTTGAATTAGGAGCACTAGGTGTCTTCGCGCGCCACGAGGATCAATGGGCCGAAAAAGAAAAGGCCCCTGTCTTGCGCAGCTGCGCTGCCGCCAGAACGCCGTTCTGCATTTTCGGCCCCGGGCGGAATGCATGTTTGCCACCGCAGGCCCCTGCGCCGGTGGGTGCACCACGTTTAGGAGACGGCGCGCGTCAAACAGGGCGGTATCGCGATGCCGCTTGCATCCTTCGGCGACCGACCGCTCTTTGCTCGGCCCGATGTCGGGGACACTCTGGCTCGCATAGCGTTCCCGCATATTCACACCCGAGAGAAGTGCATAGGCTTGGCACTGCTCAAAAATTCAGTTTTCGATAGTTCCCGCGCCAAGATCTCATCGCGGCACCAGCTGGGGCGGGCTTTGGGCCCCTCGCCCCTTGTGCTTCACGGATTTAGGCATTGAGACCTGAGCGGTGGACCTGACCTGAACGGATTGAGCGGATGAAGATTACCAAAGTTGATGTTTTCAAGGGACGCAGCGGCAAGCTCAATCCCGTTCTCATCCGTATCAGCACCGACGCGGGGCTGGAGGGCTGGGGCGAGGCGGGCGTTGCCTACGGAAAAGGCGCGAGCGCGGCGGCGGGCATGATTTGCGACCTTGCGCCGTTTCTCATCGGAACCGATCCCACCGCCATCGAGGCCTTTCTGACCCAGTGCCGGGACCATACGTTCTGGGGCAAGAACGGCGGCACCATCTTCCATGCCGCTGTCAGCGCCTGCGAAATGGCGATGTGGGATATCCTCGGCAAACAGCTGCAGGTCCCAATCCGGACGCTGATGGGCGGTTCGGTGATCGACGATCTGCCCTGCTACGCGAATGGCTGGTACGAAGCATCGCAGTCCCCGGATGACTTCGCGCGTGCGGTCGAGCGCCCGATGAAGGACGGCTTCAAGGCGATCAAATTCTATCCGCTGGGGCAGATGGTCGGGCAGAACATGCGGCACGTCAGCAGGCGTCAGATCAGCCGCGCGGCGGCAGATCTTGCGGTCGACAGGGTTCGCGCGGTCCGCGATGCGGTGGGGCCGGACGTCGACATCATGCTTGACCTCTCGGGCGGGATCACGGCCGCTGAGGTCATCCGCTTGTGCGAGCGCTTTGCCGAGTTCGACATCCGCTTCGTTGAAGAGCCGGTCGATCCCGCCGACATCGCCGGACTTGCAGAAGTCTCGCGGTCGGTGGCCATGCCGGTCGCCGCCGGAGAGCGACATTACACGCGCGACGGCTTCCGTCCGCTGATGGAGCAGCGCGCGATCAGCATCGCGCAGCCCGATCCCGGCAACACCGGGGGGCTCGCCGAAACCCGCAAGATCGCGGCCATGGCAGAAGCTTTTGGCATGCTCTGCGCCCCGCATGTCTGCGCCTCGCCGCTGATGACCGAAGCGGCTCTTCAGGTCGGCGCGACATTGCCCAACTTCATGACGATGGAGCTCTATCCCTACTTCCGGCATCACGACGGCTGGGTCGATTTCGTGCGCACCCCTGCCGAGACGAGGGCTGCCAATGGGATGATCCGGCCCAGTGACGCGCCAGGGATCGGTGTCGAAATCGAGGTGCCGCTCATCGAACATTGGCACGTCGCGTCGGTCACCTAGTCGACGCACCGCCCAATCTCAGCCGCCCGACCCTCAGCTGGACAAAGCGGCGCGGGCAATATCCGCCTCGGCGCGATCCGCAAGGTCTTCGAGCAACTGCGCCGCCGGAACGTCGGTCAGCGCCGATGTCCAAAGGCGGTTCGCGATGTCCTCATGCATCTGGACCACATGTTCCATGTCGATGATCGAAGCGACGCCGTAGCGCACATTGGGAATATCGACGACCCGGAACGGGCTGTTCACGACGCGGCTGCGGTCCATTTCGCGGATGATCTGAAAGCCGGACACCGGCAGACCCTCGGTCAGCACGCCGATCTGCACGCCCATCTGCGGCGACCGCAGCATCTGCGCGATATGCCTGACCTCGCGCACGGCATGGCTGCGGCGCGCGTGCACCAGCCGCGCGGAGGGATTTCTACGGGCCACGAGCCCCGTGGCTAGGAACCGCTCGATCTCGGGGACAGAGGAAATCGACACCAGCCCCATGCGCCGCGCCCGAAAGGTTTCCTTGCGTCCGCGCAGAGAGGTCAGCAGATCATCGAGGCGGCGCTGCACCCCGGTGGAAACATCGGGAAATGTCTCGGTCAGCGCCTCGCGCAGCACCTCGTCATATTCATCGGAGGTCAGCATATAGGCGATCGGGCCAAAGACGATAACCGAGGACAGCGCCCGCGCTTCGATCTGCCGGATACGCTCGAAGAAGACGATCCCGTCCGAGACGAACTCGATGTCGATCCCCAGCAGCGCCGTCATCGGGACCTGCAACAGGTTCGCCAGCTTCTGCACGGTCTCGATCTTCACCACCTCGCCCTTCTCGTAGCGATAGACCGCCGCGCGGCTCACCCCGAGCCGGGCCGCAAGATCGTCGACGCTGCGCCCCGAGGCGATGCGATAGGTGCGCAGGCGGTCTCCGATGTCGGAAAAGCGCGGCCCGGTCTTGGCCATTTGTCTCACCTCATGAGAATCTGGTGACTAATTTTTCATTTTTATCATTTCTTGAAACTTCTGCGAAAGCCCTTCTCAGGCGATGGTGGCGAAAAGTTAGAGGGACAAGACATGCTGACACATCTTGCTGCCACGGTTGACGGCGCGAAGGTTGTTTACGACCGCACCGAACAAGACGGCTATCCGGTCATTTTCGTGCATGGCGGCTTTGGCAGTTCGTCCGAGTTGTGGCATTCGACCATGGACAGCCTGCCCGAGGGATTTTGCGGTTACGCGATCAACAACTTCCTGCGCTCGGACGCGCCGCCCGACGGTTACACCATCGAAAGCCTTGCAGCCCGTGTCGCGCATTTTGCGCAGGCGCTCGGCCTTGAGCGCCCGGTCATCGTGGGCCATTCCATGGGCGGCGTCGTGTGTCAGCAGGCGGCGATCAGCTACCCGGATGTGATCGGCGGCCTTGTCACGGTCGGCAGCGGCCCGACCATGAAGGGGCACAACACCGGACGGGGCTTGCTGGCCACGATGCGCGAGGCGAATGGCATCACCGAGGAACTCATGCGCGGCATCAGCGCAAAGTGGTTCTACAAAGAGCCGCCCGAGGGGTTCTTTGACGCCTATGTCGAGCGCGCCATGCAAGCGCCGATGCAAGCGGTGATCGACATTCAGGCAAGCCTGCTGGACACCGATCTGGTCGACGACCTTCCGAAGATCGAAGCGCCGACGCTGGTGCTGCATCCCACCGAGGACTCCGGGCGCCCGATGGAACACGCCGAGCTGCTGATGGCGGGTATTTCCAATACGCGGCTGCATGTGTTCAAGGACTGCGGCCACTCTCCCATGCTCGAATCGAAAACCGAGTTTGACACCGTCTTCCATTCGTTTCTCCGCGACGTGAAAGACGGAACAACCAAAGCGGACCAGTGATGTTTCCAACAGAAAGGACCACCCTCATGAAGCCCTCGTGCTCCAAGCTCGGCCAAGCGCTCGGCGCCTTTGCCCTGACCGCCGCGCTGTTTCCCGCCACGCTTTCGGCGCAGACCGCCGTCAACGTGCTGGGCGGGTTCTCGAACCAATACCAGAACGCCGAAATCGAAAAGCCCTTCTTTGAAGGTCTTGAAGAGGCGACCGATGGTGCCGTCTCCGTGCGCTTCCGCTCGATCGACGAGCTGGGCCTCAAGGGCTACGACGGTTTCCGGCAACTGCAGTCGGGCGTGTTCCAGATCATGGAAATCTCGCCGGGCTATGTTGCGGGGGATGATCCCTTTGTGATGGGCCTCGACCTGCCCGGCATCATGCCGGAACTGGACACCAATCGCGCCGCCATCGAGGCCTTTCGCGGGCCGCTTGCCCAGCGGGTTCGCGAGAAGTTCGACGGCGAACTGCTGACGATCTGGCCCTATCCCGCCTCGATGCTGTTCTGCAGCGGCGAGCTGAACAGCCTGTCCGATCTGAAGGGCAAAAAGGTGCGGGTCTTCTCGCCGGCGCTCAACGATCTGGTGTCCTACTTCGGTGCAAGCGGCGTGACCCTGCCCTTCTCGGAGGTCTATCCCAGCCTGCAGCGCGGCGTCGTCGATTGCGCCATCGCGGCCTCGCTCTCGGGCTATGAGGCAAAATGGCATGAGGTGACCGACACGCTGTTCACCCTGCCGCTCACATGGGCGAACCAGCTTCATGTCGCCAATGGCGAATTCTGGGATGGCCTGCCCGAAGACGACCGCGCGGCGCTCACCACCGAGTTTGCCAAGATGGAAGATGAGATGTGGTCGGTCGCCGAGGATGCCACCGCGCAGGGCATCGCCTGCAACACCGGCGAAGGTGAGTGCACCTTTGGTGACGCCGCCGACATGAAGCTTGTCGAATATTCCGCCGAAGACGAAGAGAAGCTGATCGAAGCGGTGAATTCCGTGGTTCTGCCCGGCTGGGCCGAAGATTGCGACGCGGCCTTTGGCGAATGCTCGGCGATCTGGAACGAGACCGTCGGCGCCGCAACCGGTTACAGCATCAAATGACCTCCCCGTGACCGGCCCCGCGCGGGCCGGTCCGACCTGTGCCGGGCCGATCCGTCGGTCCGGCGCCTTTTTTCTGGGACTCACGTGGTGCCGCACGCCTAAGAGACGAACGGCGCAATGACCAAAGTGCGATGGAGCAGTGGATGCGGAAACTTCTGGATATCGTGACGATTGTGGCCGGGGCCGGGTTTCTGGGCCTTGCCTTTCTGACCGCCTACGAAGTGCTGAGCCGAAAGCTGTTCAACCATTCGCTGGCCGGTGTGGACGAGATCGGTGGCTATATCTATGCCATCGGCGCCGCCGTCGGTTTCACCGCCGCCTATGTGGCCAATGCCCACATCCGGATCAATCTGATCGTCGCCCGCTTTCCGGCCTTGGTGCGGCTGGTGCTGAATGTCCTGTCGCATGCGATCCTGCTGGCCTTCGCGCTGTTGCTCACGTGGCGCGGCGGAGCGCAATGGCTTCGCTCCTACGAGCTTGGCGCGGTCTCTCCGACCCCGCTCGGCACAAAGCTGGTCTATCCGCAGGGCATCTGGCTCGTGGCTCTGGCCTGCTTCACCCTCGTCATCGCCGCCCGGCTGGTCCGCGCGCTTGCGAAAATCCCCGGCGAAGGCGGCATCACCGCGGCGGCGCGCGACCTCGACATCGACGATGTCTCTGCCGAGACACAGGCCGAGCTGGCCTCGCTCAAGAGGCGCCAGTCGCCGGAAGGACTTTGAGATGATCGATACGACAACCCTCGCCGCACTCTATATCGCCCTGCTCGTCGGCCTGTCGCTTCTTGGCTTTCACGTTGCCGCCGTCATGGCCATGCTTGGTGTGATCGGCGCGCTGCTGACCTTCGGGCCCGCTGTCGTGATGAACATCGGCGGTCTCGCATGGTCGACGTCGAACGATTATCTGCTCGTCGCGCTTCCGATGTTCGTACTGATGGGCGAGCTGCTGCTGCGCTCGGGCATCACCGACCGGCTGTATAATGCGCTCTCGGCTTGGGTGCGCGGCGTGCCCGGCGGCCTTTTGCACAGCAATATCTTCGCCAGCGCGATCTTCTCGGCCACCTCCGGGTCGAGCGTCGCGACGGCGGCCACCATCGGCAGCGTGGCCATGCCAAATATGACCGAGCGCGGCTATAACGAGCGCCTCGCCCTCGGCTCCATCGCAGCGGGCGGCACGCTTGGCATCCTGATCCCGCCCAGCATCAACCTGATGATCTATGGCGCGATCACCAATACCTCTGTGGGCCGTCTCTTCGCGGCGGGGGTTGTGCCGGGCGTGCTGATGACGCTGCTCTTCTCGGCGGTCATCGTGATCTGGACACGGTTCGACCGCGCGTCGGCGGGCCGCGGCGGCACCCCCGCCCCGATGCGCGAACGGCTGGCGCTGCTGGTCGATCTACTGCCGATCCTGCTGATCTTCGCCGTGGTCATGGGCAGCCTCTATTCCGGCTTTGCCACCGCGACCGAAGCTGCCGCGCTTGGCACCGTGGCCGCCACCGGGCTCGCTGCGGCCCGCGGCCGACTGAACCGCGCGATGCTCGCCGAGGCATTCCGATCGACGATCAAGGTGACCGGCATGGTGACCCTGCTGATCGTCGCGGCCTTCTTCCTGAACTTCGTGCTGGGTCTCATCGGCATCCCGCAGGCCGTCGCTCAATGGGTCGATACGGTCAGCACCGGTCCGCTGATGACCCTGCTGCTGCTGATCTGTCTCTACCTCGTCCTCGGCTGTTTCATGGAAACGCTTTCGATGCTGATCACCACGCTGCCGATCGTGACCCCGATCGTGCTACAGCAGGGGATCGACCCGGTCTGGTTTGGCATCTTCGTGGTCATCATGTGCGAGCTGTCGCTGGTGACGCCGCCCGTCGGCATGAACCTCTTCGTCGTGCAGGGCATCCGCAAACCCGGATCGGACGTGCGCGACGTGGTGCTGGGCGCGATCCCCTTCGTGCTGTGCATGCTGGTGCTGGTCGGCTTGCTGATCGCCGCGCCGGTCCTCGCGACCTGGCTGCCGGACATGCTCTACGGCTGATCACCCCTCCTTCGGAAGCTCCCTGAGCGCTGGCCCCTTTGGGCCAGCGGCACCCCCCTTTTGGCCGTTTGAAAGCGAGAAACAGAATGAACGCTCCCGCTCCCTCCGCCCAACCGCTCGACACGCTGGCCGCTCGGCTTTTCAACGATATTCGCGGACTTGCGCCCGATGCCGAGGGCGTCTCCCGTCCGGCCTTTTCGGAGGATGAGAGCCGCGTTCTGGCCTATCTGGCGCAGGAGATGACCGCGCAGGGACTGGTGGTCGAGGAAGACGCGGGCCGCAATCTTGTCTTTAGCCTGCCGGAACATGCCGAAGCCGAGGCGTGGGACCTTATCGGAAGCCATGTGGATTCCGTGCCGTGCGGCGGCAATTACGACGGTCTTGCCGGTATTGTCGCGGGGCTTCTGGTGCTGCTGAGCGCGCATCGCGGCGACAGTCATCTGAAGAGGCCGCTCAAATGCATCGCCCTGCGGGCCGAGGAAAGCGCATGGTTCGGCACCTGCTATCTCGGCTCCAAGATGCTGACCGGACAGCTCACGCAGAAGGACCTCAACGCGCCGCACAAAGGAGATGGCCGTCCCTTGCGCAGCCATCTCAATGCGCTTGGCGTCGATACAGAAGCCGTCGCGGCGGGAACGCCGCTCGGAGATATGTCGCGCGTGCTGTCCTATGTGGAACTGCACATCGAGCAAGGCCCCCAGCTTGTGGAGGCCGAGCTTCCGGTTGCCGTGGTTTCTGCGATCCGGGGCAATTTCCGCTTCCGCCAAGTGCAGTGCATCGGGCAGGCCGGGCACTCTGGCACCGTGCCGCAGAAGGACCGCCACGATGCCGTTCTGGCCTATGCCGACTTCATGAACGGGCTGGAAACCCATTGCCTCGAACGGCTGTCGCGCGGCAGCGATCTGGTGATGACCTCGGGCGTGGTGGGCACCGATCCCGATCAGCACGCCATTGCGCGCATTCCGGGCAGCGTGTCCTTTTCGCTCGACATTCGCTCTGGCTCGAAGGCGCTCCTTGCAGAGCTGCGCACTGAGGTCGAGGCACGGATGAGCCGCATCGCCAAAACCCGCAAGGTCCGCTTCCTGACCGGCGCGGTGGTCGAAACTCAGCCCGCCGAGCTTGATCCCGGCGTCACAGCTGCGTTGGAGCGGGCGATGACAGAGGTGGCCGGGCGCGGTCTGGTCCTGACCTCGGGCGCAGGTCACGATGCGGCGGTCTTCGCGGGCGCGGGCGTGCCCACCGGCATGGTCTTCGTGCGCAACCGCAATGGCAGCCACAACCCGCAAGAGGCCATGGAAATCGCCGACCTGATGGTCGGGGTCGATGTGCTCAAGAGCTATTTCGCGCGCGCCGCTGCGCCTGCGCAAAACCCTTCAACCAAGAACGAGGCAGATATGTTTGACGACCTGATCGAGACTTTTGAAAGCCACGGCAAGGGCCTGCGCGCTCATGGGGCGCTTGCCACCGCGGCACGCAAATCGGCGGTTGCGCAGCCAAGCATGGCCACCGCGCTGCATCTGATCGCAAGCCGCGCCGACGCTTTCGTCGCGCGCTATGAGCGCATGCCGCTCACCTCCAGCGAAGAAGCGAAGGCCGAACGCGAGCTGCGCGCGATGATCGACGACCTCGACCGCGCCCTGTCGACGGGCTCGGAAGTTGAGACGCTTGCCGCCCTCGCCTCGGCGGCGCGGAATTGCTGCGCCGAAGAACTCGCTGCGGGCTGAGACCGGCGCAGTGGCCGTTGGATGACTTTTGCCGCCGGTTCTTTGGACGCCGCTATTTCATCGTCTTTTCGCGGGCGACATCCTTCAGGCACTGCACAAAAAGCTCGACGAAGGGGTTGAACCCATCGGCCCGCCACGCAGCGACCAGCGAGATGACCTCGGGCAGTTCGTCGAGCGGGCGCACCACCAGCCCGTCCATCGGCTCCTGCTCGACCCAGCGCGGCACCACCCCGATGCCAAGCCCTGCGGCGACGAGGACCACGACCGCTTTGGTGTGGCTGACCCGCTGCACGATATTTGGCGAGAACCCGGCGGCGCGGCAGTGCTGAAAGACAATCTCCTGATAGGAGATGCCACGGATGTCGCTGAACCCGATGAAGTTCTCATCCTTCAGGTCCTGCACGCGCAGTGACTTGCGCGCGGCCAGCGGCGAGGTGCTGGGCAATACGGCGGCAAAGCCCTCGCGGTGCACCTCGAGCGTCTGTAGCCCGCTCATGCTGCGCGGCGGGCGGATGAAGGCGACGTCGATCTTGCGCTCTGCGAGCAGCGGGAGCTGTTCCTCTGTGGTGTGAAAACTCATGTCGAACTGCACCGCAGGAGCCTGCGCCGAAAGCGCCCGCAAGGCCTTTGGAAGCACAGAGTAAATCGCCGAAGACATGGCACCGATCCGCAGCCGTCCGGCCTTGAGCCCGCCCACTGTCCGCGCCTCGTCGATCGCATCCTGAAAGCTGAGCAGCGCCTCTCCCGATTTCTCAAAAAGCGCGCGTCCCGCCGGTGTCAGCGTCACCGTGCGGGTCGTCCGATCGAAGAGCCGCACGCCGATGCGCTCCTCAAGCTGGCGGATCTGCTGCGAAAGCGGGGCCTGACTAACGCCTAATATCTCGGCGGCGCGCCCGAAGTGCAGTTCCTGTGCGACACGCATGAAGTAGCGCAAGTGACGGACTTCAACGCCTTTCATCGAATTATTCTCCAAAACAGATCAATACATACTATTCATATATTGGACTTAAAGACACAAGGCTGCTGGTCTGCGGCAACCAACAGGATACGGAAATGACTCGCCAAGAACCTCTCGACCTCTTTCGACCGGTCCGATGGATCGTCACGATCATGCTCATCGTCGTGGTCGCCACGACATTGCTGCAGATCATCATGCGCTACGCCTTCAACTCGCCGCTGATCTGGAGCGAGGAGTTCGTGCGCCTGTTGATCGTCTGGATCACCTTCATCGGGGCCTCTGCGGTCTGCTACGACGGACGGCACCTGAACGTCGAGGTGTTCCTCAAGGCCGCACCGCCGCGCTTGCGCGCCGCCATGCGGGTGTTCAACGCGGTTGTCTCGCTGATCTTTCTTGGGGTGCTCGGCTGGCATTCCATCACGCTGGTGAAGATCGAGATGATGCAGGACATGTCCGCCCTGCCGCTGAAGATCGGCCACATTCGTCTCGCTGCAACGGTTGGCTGCGCGCTGATGGTGATCGGTATCCTTGCCCGGATCTTCTACCGCCGCCCCGGGCTGAGCCGGATCGATCCGGCGCATGTCGAAAACGACGCGATGTAAGGCCAGACCATGCTGACGACCCTGATTATCCTGCTCCTGCTGGTCCTGCTGTTTACGGGCCTGCCTCTGGTCTTTGCGATCGGCACCGCCTCGCTGACCTATTTCTACTTCTCGGACATCAACCTCGCGCTGCTGACCCAGCGCATGACCTCTTCGGTCGACTCCTTCCTGATCCTGGCGATCCCGTTCTTCTTTCTCGCCGGCGAGTTGATGAACGCCTGCAAGCTGACCGACCGGATCATCAATCTCGCGAAGGTCTGCGTCGGTCACATCCACGGCGGGCTGGCGCAGGTGAACATCTTTGCCTCGCTGATCTTCTCGGGCATGTCCGGCTCGCCCACCGCTGACACCACCGCGCTTGGCTCGGTGCTGATCCCGGCGATGAAGCGCGAAGGCTACCCCGCGCCCTTCTCTGCGGCGGTCACCGTCGCCTCTTCGATGGTCGGCCCGATGGTGCCGCCTTCGGTCTCGCTGGTGATCTATGGCACGCTGGCCAATGTCTCGGTCGGGCGGTTGCTGCTGGCGGGCATTTTGCCGGGGCTGGTGATCATCGGCACGCAGATGGCCTTCACCTATTTCTACGCACGCTACGCCAAGCTGCCGCGGTACGAGCGCGCCTCCTTCCCCGAGGTTCGCACCGCCTTTGCCGAGGGCTTTGCCGCGCTGATGTTCCCGGTGATCATCGTGTCGGGCATTCTGCTTGGGATCTTCTCGCCGACCGAGGCCGCAGCAGTCGCCGTGCTTTACGCGCTCTGCCTTGGCTTCATCTACAAGAACGTCAGCGTCCGCGACATGCTTGGCGCGGTGACCACCACCGCACTTGGCACTGCACGCATCCTGTCGATCATCGCCGTCGCATCGGCCTTCTCGTGGATCATGGTGCGCGAGGGCGTGCCGCTGGCGATCGCCAACTCGATTTCCTCGATCTCTGAGGACCCGCTGATCGCGCTCTTTCTGATCGTGCTGATGCTGCTGGGTGTCGGCCTGCTCATGGTCGCCTCCTCGGCAGAGATCGTGCTGACCCCGATCCTCGTGCCGGTGATCCTGCAGTTCGGCATCGACCCGGTGCATTTCGGTGTGCTGATGGTCTTTGTCCTGATCATCGGCGGCGCCACCCCGCCGGTCGGCGTGCTGCTGTTCATCGCGCAGGACATCGCCAAGATCAGCCACCTTCAGATGGTGCGCGCCATGCTGCCCTTCTACGTGCCGCTGGTGCTGGCGATCATCCTCTTGGTCTGCTTCCCGCAGATCAGCCTCTTCCTTCCCAACCTCGTCTTCGGCGATTGAGCCGAACGGAGACCACAATGACGACTGCACATCAAAATCTTCTGGAGAACATGACCTTCGAGCAATTCGACGCTTGGTCGAAGGCCGAAGAAAAGCCGGTCATCCTGATCCCGCTTGGGTCGCAGGAGATCCAAGGCCCGATGGTTCCGATGGGAGACTTCATGCTGACCCGTGAGGTCGCTGCCGAGGTGGCGAAAACCTCCGGCGCGATTGCCGCCCCGACCCTGCCCTTCGGCTATGCCGAATACTTCCGCACCGTGCCCGGCGGCATCGCGATCTCGGCCGACGCCTTCCGTACCACGCTGACCGACATCCTCGACAACTTCCTCGACCACGGCTTCACCCGGATCGTCATCCTCAACGGCCACAGCGGCAACTACCCGCTGGTCGATCAGGTGATCCGCAGCGTGCGCAAGAAGCATGACCTGCTGGTGCCCTGCATCAACCTCTGGCGCTCGATCCCCGACGCGCTCTGGACCGAGCTGCACGGCGACTTCGGCAAGAAGGCCTTCTCGCATGGTGGCGACCCGGTGACCTCGGTCTATATGCACTATTTCCCGCAGCTGACCCACGAAGACCGCGCCAAGCTGCCGGACGCGCCGGGCAAGCTTGCGGGTCTGCCTGTGGCGGGTCTCGCCGGGGTGAAATTCAAGGACATCGAAATCGGCATGCCGGTCAATGTTGACGACCGCTGCCCCGACGGGATCGTGGCCGGCGATCCCGCGCGCTCGTCCGCGGACAAGGGCAAGAAGATCGCAGAGCACCTCGTGGCGTTCTGCACTGACTTCATCGCCCACTTCCGCGAGAGCGATCCGAAGGTTCCGGCCATGACGAAAACAGGGAAGTAAAACATGAAAAAGTTCACCATTGCCGCCGCTCTTCTGGCCAGCACCGCGCTTGCAGCGCAGGCCGATGAGATCCGCTATGCGACCTGGGCCCAGCCCGGCGAAGCGCCCTATGCAGGCGCCGAGAAGTTCAAGGAAGTGGTCGAGGCGAACTCGGATCACACCGTGACGATTTTCCCCGGCGACCAGCTTGGCAAGCCCAAGGAAGTCTATTCGCAGATGGCGCTCGGCTCGACGCAGATCCTTGCTTCGGGCGATCCGGGCCTGAAAGAGATCGAATATCTCGCGCTGCCCTACCTGATGGGCGATATGGGCGACTACGCCGAGGTGCTCGACACCGATTTCGGCAAAGAGTGGAACCAGCGCCTCGTCGACGAGCGCATGGTGCGCATCTTGGGTTTCATGCCGCGCAGCCCGCGCCAGATCAGCGCCAACAAGGTCATCAACACCATCGACGATCTCAAGGGGCTGAAACTGCGCGCTCCCGAGCGTGACTATTACGTCAAATCGCTTTCGGCGCTCGGCGCAAACCCGACCCCGATGGCCTTTGCCGAGGTCTACACCGCGCTGCAGACCGGCATCGTCGATGGGCAGGAAAACCCGATCGAGACGATCTATGCGCAGAAGTTCCACGAGGTTCAGAAGGGCGTTGCGATGATCGACTACATCGTCAAACCCGCCTATGTGACCATCTCGGAAAGCTTCTGGCAGGGCCTCTCTGACGAGGACAAGGCGCTGATGGTTCGCGCCAACGAGGAATCCACCAAGGTGATCGAAGAGATGCTTCCGCAGGAGCAGGAGAAAATCCTCTCCGAGATGGAAGCCGCTGGCGTGACCGTGACCTACCCCGACAAGGCGCCCTTCATCGAGGCGACCCAATCGGTGCGCGACGAGCTTGGCACCGAAATCTGGGGCGAGGACGTCTACAAGCAGATCGCCGAGATCGGCAAGAACTAAGCCCCGCACCTCCCTCTCAAAACTAAAAATCGGACCCTCCCTTCGGCACGCGCCGGAGGGGTGGTCCCGCTTTGTCCAAGGAACACCATGTCGCAAGCCACCAACCTCGTCTCCGAAATCGACGCGATCACCGCAGAGATCACCGAGGACCTGATCCGCATTCGCCGCTGGATGCACGAAAACCCCGAGCTCGCCTTCGAAGAGGTCCAGACCTCGGCGATGATCAAGGCAGAGCTCGACAAGTTCGGCATTTCCTGGACCGGCGGTTTTGGCACCACCGGCCTTTGCGCCACCATCGGCGACGGCTCTGGCCCGGTGATCGCCCTGCGCGGCGATTTCGACGCGCTGCCCATCCACGAAACCGGCAGCCCCGAGTATGTCTCAAAGACCGCCGGGAAATCGCACGCCTGTGGCCATGACGCCCACACCGCGATCCTGCTTGGCGTGGTGCGCGTGCTGGCGCGGCTTGGCAGCCTGCCGGGCAAGGCGATGTTCATCTTCCAGCCCGGCGAGGAAACGCTCTCCGGCGCGCGGGCGATGCTCGAGGACGGGCTGTTCGACCATTGCGACCCCGACATCGTTCTGGGCTACCACAACTGGCCGCTGATCCCCGGCGGCACGATCGGATGGCACCCGGCGACCGCCTTTGCCTCGACCGATCCGTTCGACGTGGAAATCACCGGAAAATCGGGCCATGGCGCACATCCGCATCTGGCCAAGGACCCCATCGTGGCCGCCGCGGCGCTGGTCAGCGGACTTCAGACCATTGTCAGCCGTCAGGTTGCGCCGCTGTCCTCTGCGGTGCTGTCGATCGGCCGCATCGAAGGCGGCACCGCCCGCAACCAGATCCCCGACACCGTGCGCCTCGAAGGCACCACCCGCAGCCAGGACCCGGCGGTACGTCAGCAGATCCGCGAAGCGATCGAGGCGCAATGCGCCGGCATCGCCACGCAGTTCGGCGTCGAGGTCACCCCGATTTTCCACACCGGCGTTCCGCCGGTCGTCAATGATCGCAAAATCCTTGATCCGGTGCTCGACGCCACGCGCGAGATTATCGGCGCGGACAAAGTCATCGAACTTCCGCAAGGCTCCATGGGCAGCGAGGATTTCGCCGAGTTTTCCAGCCGTAAGCCTTCTGCGCACCTGCGCATCGGCTCGCAGCTGGAGCATCACAAGACCATGCTTCATCGCAGCGATTTCGATCTCGACGAGGCCTGCATCCCCACCGCCGTGCGGGCGCTCAGCCACGCCATGCTCAGCCTTATGGACGCTGCCTAAATCACGCTTGTCCAGCTTGGCTTATGGGCGCAGCGCGCCCGTTCCGCCAAGCTGGGCGCCAAGCCCGCGTCGTTTCCGAGCGGGCTTGGCAGCGCGCAGAGCGCATCTCGGACCTGCCCCGCGTGCAGCGGCTCAGCCCGATTGCGCGACCACCACCCGGAACCCATTGCCGCGCCAAAAGCCGTTCGGCTCGAGGCTCCCGCGATAGATGCCGTTGGCTTTGAGCCGACCCGAAGAAAAGCAGCCGCCGCGCAGCACACGCCGCACGTCCGGCGCCGCACCAAGCGCCTCGCGGCCATCCTCGGCCCAGGGGAAGGCAAAGCTTGGCTTTGACATGTCGCTGCCCCAAAGCGTCGTGCACCATTCCCAGGCCTGACCGGCCATGTCGTGGCAACCGCAGGGCGAAGCGCCCTCGGGGAAGAGACCGACCGTGCAGATATCGTTGAAGCCGGTCTCTTCGTCATTCGCATGTTCCGCCGCCCAGACCTCGCCCCATGGGTAGGTCAGCCCAGCATGGCCGCGCGCGGCAGCCTCCCATTCGCGTTCGGTCGGCAGACGCACGGTGTCTTCGGCGATGATCCGGCCCTCGCCCCGCCACGTCTCGGTAAGCCAGTCGCAATAGGCGCGCGCGTCGTGCCATGTGAGGTCGGTTGCCGGGTGACTGGCGCGCTCTGGCGCACGGCCAGTGGCGGAAAGCCACTCCCGCCCCGTCGCTTGGACAAAGCGCAGATAGGCGGCACAGGTGACCGGGTACGCGCCGATGCGAAAGCTCTGAAGCATGACCTGATGCGCAGGGGCCGAATTGGGATGCAGATCGCCTCCCATGTCGTAGCGCCCGGCTGGCACCGTCACGAGCGCATCGAGCGCGCGCGGGACGCCGAGCTTTGCCAGCGCCTCCCCGGCCCGGCGACGGAGCGCGGGGGCGGCCCCGCCTGCTTCGATCGCCCCGGACAGTGCTGCTGCGATGTCCGCGGCTTCCGAGCTTCCGGCGGCGGTCAGATCGGCAGCGGCCAGCAATAGCGGCAGCGCTCCCATCCCGGCCAGCGCGGAGGCGAGCCCCGCATCCTCGCCCCGGCGACGGACCACCAAGCGCAGCGGGCCTGACCAGCGCGCGGGGTCTTGCGCCACCATTTCGGCGATCTGCGCGGGCGGCAGCCTGTCCAGAGCCTCGGCGTCGCGCGCCTCATCCAGCCACGCCTCTGTGGCGGGGAGTGCCGCCGCCTCTGCCAGCGACAGCGTCCGGCCATGGATCACCGACAGCGCCCAAAGACCGGGCTCAACCCAGATCTCGGAGCAAGGATCGGCGCGTCCGGCCAGCGCCGCGGCCCGTTCGGGCGCAAGCAAGGGAAGCAGCGCATGGGCGCGCAGATCGGGGTGGAGCCGGATGCCTTCAAGCGCGCCGCTCTCACACAGGATCAGCAGCCGCGCCTCGGGCGTCTCTGCGATCCATGCCATCGCCTGCTGCAGCAGTGCCGAAGGGTCGGGCTCGTGCTCAAACCCATCGAGAA
This sequence comes from Salipiger sp. PrR002, assembly GCF_010500775.1. Lineage (NCBI taxonomy): Bacteria > Pseudomonadati > Pseudomonadota > Alphaproteobacteria > Rhodobacterales > Roseobacteraceae > Salipiger > Salipiger sp. PrR002. The sequence goes on along the minus strand of NZ_JAAGOU010000034.1, from coordinate 11,200 downwards.
TAAGCAGCACCTGGCCGCTCTCGGCAATTGCAGCCGCCAGCGCCGCCCTACCTTGGCCCGGCGTCGAGACACAGGGCAGCGGCAGGCCCGCCTCCCAGACTTGCGGCAGCGAGAGACCTTGCGGGTTGCGGATCGCCGGACGACAGAGCGCTTCGGGGGGCCGCGCGGGATCATTCGCGCGTTGGGCGGTCAGCGCCTCGGCAAGGCAGCGCGCCAGCGTCGTCTTGCCGCCGCCGCGCGGCGCGTGCAGCAGCTGAGCGCGGTGCATGGAGATCATCTCGGGCGCGGTGAACTGCACCGCGACCTCTGGCTCTGCCCCTTCGGCGAAGACCCGCAGCCCCTTGGCGGCGCGGTCTTCATGGGTGAAGCCGACGAGGCGGGGCAGGATCGGAAGCTCTGTCATTTGAACAGCTTGGCCACGTCCGGGTTGTGAAAGCGCTGGATCTCGATGGCGTAACCCGCCGGATCCTCGAAGAAGAAGTGCTCGCAATAGGTGCCGCGCAGGATCTCCGAAAGCCCCGTCACGCCAGCCTCGGTCATCTTGGCGTGCCAGCCCGCCACATCCTCGGAGACGACAGTCAGCAGCGTCGCGCTCTGCGGCTGGTGCTTGAGGTGGCCCTTGTTGCCGTCGACGATGCCGAAATAGGCGTTTCCGGCGATGCGATAGATCCGCGCCAGCCCTTGGTCGAGCACCAGCTCGAAGCCCAGCACCTCCTCGTAGAAGGGGGCTACGGCGTGGATGTCTTCGTAGTAATAGAAGGTGATCGCGCATTCCTTGAGCATGATCGGCTCCTTTCGTCGTTGTGTCTTTGGGCAGCGCTTAGGCAATGCGCAGAATGCCCTTGTGATCGAGGCTCAGCCCCTGCAACTCGGGGACATGCGCGAGGCAGAGCACGGGGTGGAAGAGGTAAGCCCAAGGCGGGGCCTCCTGCAGGCGCCGGAGCAGCCCGCCATAGGCGCTGGCGCGGGCGGCTGTATCCGTCAGATGGCGCGCGGCATCGAAGCCGGTGTCGACCTGCGGATCGCTGACGCCCTGCCACCAGACCGCGCGGCTTAGGCCAGAGATCTTGTCGTCGAGCACGCGGAATGTGCTGTGCGGCGAGCTGTCAAAGATTGCCGCGTCGCCCATGCGCTTTTCGCCGATGTCGCGCGCGTATTGCGGACGGTCTTCGGCGATCTCGACGCGGGTCTCGAAGCCGACAGCGTTCCAGGCCTCGCGCATGAACCGCGCAAATTCCGGCGCGCGCTCGGGCATATAGGTTGGGCTGCGCAGCACCACTTCGCGCGGCCCATCAGAGCGCGCAAGCAGGCGGCGCGCTTCCTCGGGGTCGAAACGCAGCGGCGCAAGTCCCGCCTCGGCATGGCCAAAGTGCCAAGGGCTGACAATCGTGTCCGAGGGGATGGCAAGCCCGCCCATGACCTCCCGCACCAGCCGGGCGCGGTCGATTGCGAGATTGGCGGCGCGCCGCGCGTGAGGATCGCAGAAGGCCCCCTCGAAACCGTTCATATAGGCCATGACCGACATGGTGCTGACCTGCTCCTGCCAGCCAAAGCCCTCGATACCGCGCCGCGGCTCTTGCAGCCGTTCCATATGCGTGGCCGCCTGAACCTCGCCCGCCCGCAGCGCCGCGAGACGGTCCTCGGCTACCGGCATCGCGACAAAGCGCAGCCTGCGCCCGTCGCTGCGCCGGTGCAGCACGGCCTCTGCGCCGGGGGTGAAGGCGTCCACCCGCCACGGGCCGGTGCCGATCACCGGGCGCCCCTCGGCATCCATCTTCGGCAGGTAGAATTCTGAAAGGATCTCGGGCAGATCGGGGAAAGGTTTGGGCGTGACGATGGTCAGCACCTGCGCCTCGGCGGTGATCTCGGCGCCATCAAGGTAGCGGGCGTAAGACCACGGCATGCCGAACATGTCGCGCGAGTCGAGGATACGGGTGATGAACGCCGCTGCGTCTTCGGCGCGCACCGGGGTGCCGTCGTGGAATGTCTTGCCCGGGCGGATGTGCAGGCTCCAGCGGCAGCCGGTCGAGTCCAGATCCCATTCGGCAAACAGCCCGGGGCGGATCATGCCGTCCTGCCAGCGCAGCATCGGCTCGAGCACCAGAGATTTCAGCGTCAGAACGCTGCAATCATCCGTGACCCGGTCGGGCGGCAGGAAATCGACTTTTTCCAAAGCAATGGTTGGGACGGGAGGGTGGCTCATCCGATCTGGCTCCGGCGGCGAGGGTTGAACCAATCGGCCAGCGCGTCGCCGATCAGGTTGAAGGAGAGCACCGCCAGCAGGATCGCAAAGCCCGGGCCAAGCGCCGTCCATGGGCTGGAGCGGGCAAAGGCGAGATTGGCAGAGACATCAGCGCCCCATTCCGGCATTGGCGGCTGCGCGCCGAGACCGAGAAAGCCGAGGCTGGCGGTCTGCAGGATGGCGCTGCCGACGTTCAGCGAGGCCTGCACCAGCAGCGGTCCGATGGCATTGACCAGCACGTAGCGCAGCAATATCCGGCGCTGCGGCAGGCCAAGCGCATGTGCCGCATCGACATAGAGCCGCGACGAGACCGCCAGCGCTTGGCTGCGCGCAACACGGGCGAATTGCGGTGCCATGGTGATCGCGACGGCGAGCATCGCGTTCTCGAGACTGGGCCCAAAGGCTGCGGCCAAAGCGATCGCCAGCACCAGCGCCGGGAAAGAAAGCATGGCGTCGACAATGCGCATGATCAGCATGTCGATCCAGCCGCCGGAAAACCCCGCGATCACGCCAAAGAACACCCCGACTACAAAGGCGATGCCAACCACAAGGATGCCGATGGCCAGCGTGTATCGTCCACCGTGCACGAGCCGCGAAAGCATATCGCGACCAAAGCTGTCGGTGCCCAGCCAATGGCCCGGCCCCGGTGGCAGCAGCTTGGCGCCCATGTCGATCGCCACGGGCGATTTGACGAGGAAGGGCCCGACCAGCACCGCCAGCAGCAGCGCTCCGAGGATGCCCGCTCCGACCATGGCCAATGTGTTGCGGCGGAGAAAATGGATCAACTCTTTCATGGCGTCCCTCCCTCAGTTCATCTTGCGGCGGACGCGCGGGTCCAGCACGGCGTAGAGGACGTCGACCAGCAGCGAGGTCAGCATGAAGAGCAGCGCAAAGACCAGCGTCGCGCCTTGGATCACCGGGTAGTCGCGATTGCGGATGGCCTCGAACATGAAGCGCCCGATGCCGGGCCAGCTAAAGATCGTCTCGGTCAGGATCGCGCCGCCGAGCATTTCGGCGAACTTCAGGCCGACCACCGTGATCGCGGGCAGCAGCGAGGTGCGTAGGGCGTGGCCATAGATCACTTCGCGGTGGCTGAGACCTTTGGCGCGGGCGGTGCGCACATAGTCCTCGCCCAATGTCTCAAGCATTGTGGCCCGCACGAAGCGGCCCAGAGTGGCCGCAAGAAAGGCGGCAAGTACGGTGACCGGCAGGATCATGTGCAGCAGGGCACTTTGCACGGCGCCCGGCTCGCCCGAGAGCCATGCGTCGATGACGGCGAAACCGGTGACGTTGTCGACGAAAAGATAGCTCGACATCCGTCCCGAGACCGGCAGCCAGCCGAGCCAGGTGGCGAAGATCAGCTGTAGCAGCAGCGCCAGAAGGAAGGCGGGCATCGACACGCCGGTCAGCGACAGGATGCGCACGCCGTGATCGAAGCCAGAGTTGGGCCGGGTCGCTGAGAGCACGCCAATCGGCGTGCCTATGAGGATCGCCACCAGAACCGCCGCGATCGAGATTTCCAGCGTGGCCGGAAGCCGCAGAAGGATCTCGTCCAGCACCGGCTGCCCGGATTTGAGCGACACACCAAGGTCGCCCTGCGCGAGGCCCGCCACATAGTGCCAGAGCTGCAGCAGCGCCGGTTCGTCAAGGTTGAGCTGGGCGCGGAGCGCTGCGATCTGGCTGTCGGTGGCACCGGGGCCAAGCAGCGTCACCGCCGGGTCGCCCGGGATCAGCCGGACCAGCGAGAACACGATCACCAGCACCAGCGCAAGGACGGGGATGAGCGACACAAGGCGCCGCACGAGAAAGGCAAACATCGGATAGTCCGGTCAGAGAGGGGAGCACCGGCCCGGACAGCGAGGGTCCGAGCCGGTGCCAGCTTTAGGGATCGGCGGCGAAGATCAGTTCTTCGACACGCTCCAATATTCGTTGAGCGGCGGCGCGCTGTTGACCACCAGTCCTTCGACGTTCGAACGGGCAAAGACGATCAGTTTGGGGCTGAAGAGATAGGCGCCCGGCACGTCCTCAACGATCTGCTTTTGGATTTCAGAGTAGAGGGCCTTGCGCTTTTCCATGTCTGCCTCGCCCTGTGCCTGCAGGATCTTGGCGTCAAGCTCGGCGTTCTCCGGCATGCGGAAGGTCATGGCGCTGTCCTTGAGCGTCGAGAGATAGCCGATGGTCACATGCGCGTCGGGATCATTGTACCAAGGCTGGCGACCGTCGAGAGCCATCTGCCATTCGCCAGCGACATGCAGCGCGCGATAGGAGGGGAACTCGGTCTGAGCGATGTCCACATTCACGCCGATCTCGGCAAGGTTGGCTTGCACGAAGGTCGCCACCGCACCCCAGAGCGCACCCTGAAAGCTGTAGAGTTTGACCGACAGATCCGCCGGATTGACGCCCGCTTCTTCAAGCAGCGCTTTCGCGGCCTCGGGGTCATATTTCGGCGCAAGGTCCTTCACCTCGGGATCGAAAGCCCAGCTGTTGGACGTGAGCGGGCCATAGACGTGCTCTGCGGTGCCGTCGAAGACGCCCGACAGAAGCCCGTCATAGTCGATTGCCATAGCAATCGCGCGGCGCACCCGCACATCGGCAAACGGACCTTCTGTCAGCGAGTTGTTGAACTCGAGCTGGCGGATGATCTGCGACGGGCTTTCGAGAATCTGAATGTCGGCATTGTCGGCGAATGCTGCCATCTCCTCGGAGGGCACCGCCGAAAGCTGGCCCGCCTGCTGGATGATGTCGACGCCGCCGTTTTCCAGTTCGAGGCGCCGGGTCGAAGCCTCGGGGATGATGTTGTAGATCAGCCGCTCGAGCTTTGGCGCACCGCGGAAGTAATCGGGGTTCGCGTCAAGCACCACACGGGTGTCTGCCTGATAGGCGCGGAACTTGAACGGGCCGGTACCGACCGGATTGTTGGCGAAGTCATCGCCGAATTTCTCGACCGCCGCAGGGCTCACGATCGCCGACTGCGGCTGCGCGAGGATCGACAGGAAGGCGGGATAGGGCCGCGACAGGGTGAACACAACCTCGGTATCCGAGGGGGTCTCGATGCTCTCGATCAGGCCCAGCGTCGCCTCGACGTAGGGGTTCATCTCGGTGGTGCGCTCGAGCGAAAACTTCACCGCCTCGGCGTTGAAGGGCGTGCCGTCGTGGAAGGTGACGCCGTCGCGCAGGGTGAAGTCAAAGGTCTTGCCATCCTCGGAGACGGTCCAATCGGTTGCCAGCCGCCCCTCAAGCTCGGAGAAGTCCGGCGCTTTCCACGCGACCAGCGTGTCGAAGACGTTGAGAATGATCTCCGAGCCGATCGGTTCGGCCTTGTTGATCCCCGGCTCCAGCCCGGCGGGATCAGAGGGGACCGCGATGACCAGCGTCGACGCTTCCTGCGCGAGCGCGGTTTGGGCGGTGAGCGGCGCCGTCGCCAGCACCAGCGCCGCGCCGGAGAAAGCTCCGAACAATCTGCGCGTCAGTTTCATCTTTCGCTCCTGTGTTGGATTGGGCCGCGGCCCTTGTTGCGCGACCGAGTCGCGGGGATGCATGGAGACATTGCGCTTGGTGATATATCAGGTGCAATATTTCTTTTGAGACTCTGGCACCTTCAGGACGGATTTTTTCGCACCAATCCAGCGCCGCTCAAAGAATAGGCAATGTCAGGCGCCGCCACGGCATCTTGAGCCAGGTCAGGGGAATGGGCCGCGCTTTACCGGGCGCGAGGGATCGTGGATGTATTGAGACCACGAGCCCACATACATGGCAGCCTCCACCCCGATCGAGGCCAGCGCCAGCACTGTGACAGCCGCCGACATGCCAGCCCCGCAATAGACCCCAACCGGCCGCTCCCCCGTGACCCCAAGCCCGCGGTACATCTCGGCCAGCGTCTCGAACGAGGTCAGCGGCCCTTCGTCGGTGAAATTGTCGGGTGCCGGAGCACTTTGTGCGCCGGGGATATGTCCGCGCTTCGGATCGCCCCCCTGTTCCGGCCCGCCGATATAGTTGGGCCGGATACGCGCATCCAAAAGCCCCCCTTCCGACGCAAGCGCCAGCGCCTCTTCGGCGGTGAGGTCAGGCATTTGCCCCGGAGACAAAACGATGTCGCTTTGTGCAGCAATTTTAGCAGCTTGAGATGTGGGAAGCCCGGCCTTCACCCAAGCGTCTAGCCCCCCATCAAGCACCCTGACATCGGCGATTCCGGCCCACCGCAACACCCACCAACCACGGGCGGCGGTCATTGCACGCTCGGCATCATAAAGCACGACCGGTCTGTCCCCGGTGATGCCCCAGCGGCGCACGGCCGCCTGCAGCGCCGCCACATCGGGCAAGGGACGCTGGCCAAGCTCGGGCGCAGCGGGGGCCGCGAAGTCGGCATAAGCCTCTGCATCCACGGCGCCGGGAATCCAGCGGCCGCTGCGCGAAGGGACACCGGTATAGGGGTTCACCGATTGCACCGCGATCACCACCGGCGGCAGCGGCCCATCCAGCATCGCGTGCAGCTGCGCCGGTGTCAGAAGCGCCTTGGCGCGGGTCTCGGCATCGGGTCTTGGCATGGTCGATCTCCGCTCATGGTGCGTTCGTGATATATCACTTGGTACATTTATATTTGACACCACAGATCGGATCGGCTGTAAATCCCCTCGTCGCGTTTCACCGGAGTCCCCATGACCCTTCTCTCCGTTTCTGGCCTCACCACGCAGTTCCGCACGCCGGACGGCTGGCGCAGCGTGGTCGATGACGTCAGCTTCGATGTCGCCGCCGGACAGACGCTGGCCGTGGTCGGCGAGTCGGGATCGGGCAAGAGCGTCACCGCGCTTTCGGTCATGGGACTGCTGCCCGAAGGGCTGGCCCGAGCCAGCGGGTCTATCCGCTTCGAGGATCGCGAGTTGCTGACGCTGCCCGAGCGCCAGATGGAACGGATCCGCGGCAACGACATCGCGATGATTTTCCAAGAACCGATGACCTCGTTGAACCCGGTGCTCAGCGTTGGCCGGCAGATTGCAGAGCCGCTGGTGCGCCACAGGGGTCTCTCGCGCCGCGCCGCCATGACCGAGGCGGTGCGTTTGATGGACCGGGTCCGCATCCCCGCCGCCGCGCGCCGCGCTGCGGAATACCCGCACGAGATGTCCGGCGGCATGCTGCAGAGGGTGATGATCGCCACCGCGCTGGCCTGCGCGCCGCGATTGCTGATCGCCGACGAGCCGACCACCGCGCTCGACGTGACGATCCAGGCGCAGATCCTCGAGCTGATCAAGGAGCTGCAGGACGAAGACGGCATGGGCGTCCTGTTCATCACCCACGACATGGGGGTGGTCGCCGAGATCGCCGAGCGCACCGTTGTTATGTACCGCTCGAAGCTGCTGGAGGAAGGCGCGACCGAGCAGGTCTTTGCCGCGCCGCGCACCGAATACACAAGGCGCCTGCTCGCCGCCGCGCCGCGGCTTGGGGATCTGGCGGGCAGCGCCCTGCCCCGGCCTTACCCTGAAGACGGCGCCGAGCTGCCCCCCGCAGTCGATACGGTCCAGCGCGAGGCCGCGCCGCTTCTGAAAGTGCGCGATCTCGTCACCCGTTTCGACCTGCGCCGGGGGGTTCTGGGGCGGGTGCATGCCCGCGTCCACGCGGTGCAGAATGTCTCGTTCGATCTCTACCCCGGCGAAACGCTTGCGCTGGTCGGCGAGTCCGGCTGCGGCAAATCCACGACGGGCCGTTCGGTGCTGCGGCTGACCGAGCCGACTTCGGGCAGCATCAGCTTCGAGGGGCAGGACTTGCTGGCCATGCCGCCCGCCGCGCTGCTGCGCGAACGGCAGGCGATGCAGATGATTTTCCAAGACCCGTTCAGTTCGCTCAATCCGCGCATGCGTGTCGGCGAGGCCATCGCAGAGCCAATGATCGTCCACGGTCTGCTCGATCGCGCACAGGCCCCCGCCGAGGTCGCCCGGCTGCTGAGCCGCGTCGGGCTTGATCCGCAGATGGCCGGGCGCTGGCCGCATGAGTTTTCCGGCGGCCAGCGCCAACGCATCTCGATCGCGCGCGCACTGGGGCTGAAGCCCCGGCTGATCGTGGCCGATGAAAGCGTTTCGGCGCTCGACGTGACGATCAAGGCGCAGGTGGTCAACCTGATGATGGAACTGCAGGCCGACCTTGGCCTCTCTTATCTGTTCATCAGCCACGACATGGCGGTGGTCGAGCGCATCAGCCATCGCGTCGCGGTGATGCTCTCTGGCGAGATCGTCGAGGTTGGCCCGCGAGAGCGCATATTCGCAAGCCCGCAGCATCCCTACACCCGCCGTCTGCTCTCGGCGGTGCCCGAGCCCGATCCCGCCCGCCGCCTGACCCGCAGGGTGATCGAGGCCACGGAGCTAAAGAGCCCGATCCATCCGCCCGACTTTGTGCCCCCCATCCGCAACTATGCCGAGGTCGCGCCCGGGCATCTTGTCATGCAGGGCGCCTAACGCCTCGCTCCTTCGAAAGCCCAATATGTCCCGCATCCTTGTCCTCAACCCCAACAGTTCGGCGGCGATCACCGAGTCGATCTCGGCCTGCCTCGCGCCGCAGCGCCAGCTGACCCGGCACGAGATCTGCTGCGCCGACCTGCCGGGAGCCCCCGCCGGGATCGAAACCGACGCCGACGTCGCGCAGGTTGTACCGATGGTGCAGGCGCGCGCCGCCGACTTCGGCGCCGATGCCACCGTGATCGCCTGTTTCTCTGATCCGGGCGTCGCCTCCACCCGCGCCGCTTTGCCCGGTCGGCCGATCATCGGCATCGCTGAGGCGGCCTATTACGCCGCTCTTCAGCTTGGGCAGCGCTTTGGGGTGATCTCGCTCGGCCCCTCCTCTATCGCCCGCCATGCTGCGCGGCTCGACGAACTGGGGCTTCTCTCGCGTCTCGCGGGTGACCGCGACATCTCGATGAGCGTGGCCGAGGGCAATCGAGCCGACAGCCTGCCGAAGATCCGCGCCACCGCCGAGGCGCTGCGCGATCGCGACGGAGCCAGCGTGATCATCCTCGGCTGCGCTGGCATGGGGCTGCACCGCGCGGCGCTGCAAGAGGCCATTGGCCTGCCGGTGATCGATCCGGTGCAGGCGGCTGTCGCGGCAGCGGTGACCGCGCTCGATCTCGACTATTACGCATTTGCAAGAACCGGAGCCTGACATGGCTGACTTGGCTAATTTGGACCTTCTCCTTCGCGGCACGATCGTCACCCCCGAGGCCACGCTGGAAAATGGCTGGATCGCGGTGAGAGGCGGCAGCATCGTCGCCACTGGTCAGGGCGCGGAGGCGCCCGCCGCGGCGCAGACCATCGACTATGGCGAGGCGCTCATCCTGCCCGGCGTGGTCGACGGCCAGACCCATGCCACCAGCTGCAAAGGCATGGAAGGCATCGCCGAGACCACCCGCGGCGCGCTCGCAGGCGGGGTGACCACGCTGGTCGATATGCCCTTCGACAACCCGCTGCCTCTGGACCGGCTCGAACGACTGACCGAAAAGACCGCCGCCATCGCCGAACATGCTCACGCCGATATGGCGCTTTATGGCACGGCCACGCGCGAGACCGGCACCACCGAGATGCAGGCGCTGATCGACGCGGGCGTCTGCGCCTTCAAGATTTCCTCGTTCGAAAGTAGCCCGACCCGGTTTCCGCGCATCGCCGCCGATCTCATGCTCGACATGATGGAGGTGCTGGCCGACACCGATCTGCCTCTCGGTCTGCACAATGAGGATCAGGAGATCGTCCGCGCCCGCATGGCCGAGGCCCGCGCTGCGGGGCGTGACGGCATCGAGGCCCATGCCGAGGCGCGCCCCATGGCCGCCGAACTCGCCGCCACGGCACAGTTCCTCGCGCTGGCACAGGCAAGTGGCGCGCATGCCCATCCGGTGCATCTGACCGGGGCCGAGGGCTTTGCACAGGTCGCCGCCTTCGCCGGGCTCGGCGCGCGCGTTACGGGCGAGACCTGCGTGCATTACCTTTGCCTTGATGCGGCACAAGACGGCGCCCGTCTAGGCGCGCGGATGAAAGTGAACCCGCCGATCCGCGCGGGCCGGGTCGAGGGGCTCTGGCAGGCAATCGAGGCAGGCCAGGTCGCCTTTACCTCCTCGGACCACTCCAGCTGGCCGATCGACAATAAACTGACCGCTTCGATCTTTGACGCGGGCGCGGGAGTGCCGGGGCTGCAGACCCTTCTGCCGCTCTTTTACACTCTTGCCGAGGCGCGCGGGCTCGACGCCGCACAGCTCGCCGCCGCGCAGCTCTGCACCCGTCCGGCGCAGTTCTTCGGCCTCGAGACCAAGGGCGCCATCGCGCCGGGCAAGGATGCGGATTTTGCCGTCCTCGAGCGGGGCAGCTTCGTCTTTGACGAAGCCAGCGCGCTTGACGGGCTGAAATGGTCGCCCTTCCACGGCGACAGTTTTGGCGTCCGGGTCACCGCGACCTATCTGCGCGGCGCGCAGGTCTGGGACGGCACCAATATCCTCAGCGCACCCGGCAGCGGCCGCTATCTCGCGCGGGGCGCGACCGGCTGGTTTTCCGATCAAGGACAGGCTCAATGACCCTTCTCACCTCTGACGCCCGCGGCGTTTACGTCATCTCCGTCACGCCCTTCACCGACAACGGTGAGATCGATTGGGACAGTCTCGACCGGGTGGTGGATTTCTACTTCGAGAAGGGCGCCGACGGGCTGACCATCCTTGGCATGATGGGCGAAGCGCCGAAGCTGACGCAGGCCGAAAGCCGCGCCGTCGCCGAGCGGGTGATCAAGCGCGCCGCGGGCAAGCCGGTGGTCGTCGGCGTCTCGGCCCCGGGCCTCGCGGCGATTGGCGAGCTTGGGAAGGCGGTGATGGATATGGGCGCGGCGGGCTGCATGGTGACCACGCCGGGCAGCCTCAAGACCGACCCGCAGACGCTTGGCTATTTTTCCCAAGTCGCGCGCACGCTGGGCGCGGATGTGCCCATCGTGCTGCAGGATTTC
>NZ_JAAGOU010000033.1:0-53907 GCF_010500775.1 Salipiger sp. PrR002 | reverse complement strand
CCGTCATCCACCTGCGATGTCGCTCAGCACTCAACTGCGATGTCGCGCCACAAAAGCAATCGACATAGAGCTGCTTGCGGAAGATCTCGGCTTTTTCGGCTGCGTCCATCCGGCTGATGAGCGCGCTGCTCGCCAAGGCGCGGCGCGCGGCTTGCGCACCGGAAAAATAGCCGTACTCAATGGACGCCTTGCCCTCATCGATCATGCGTTTGACATCGGCATGGCTGAAGCAGAGCAAATCCGAACTGCCGTCCAATGGACGCAGTTCCAGCGTGCTATCCAAGACGCCGCAGACCACATGCACGGTGCCGCCCACTACCAGCGCATCTGATTTGCTGATCCGTAGCCTGACTGCCATCAGCGCACCTCCGGCATCGAGAGCATGCTGGCCTCGGTCACAGGAACGGACAGGTTCGTCATGGCAGCCCCGTTGAAGATCGCCTTGAAGCCTGCGCGGAATGCCCTCCCCTCCAGACAGGTCGCGGCAACAACCTGCCCCAGAGACATTTCGCGGTTCATGCCACGGAGCACCTGCTGAATCGCCGCGTCTGCTTCAGCATCCTCGACCTGCCGAAACATGTGCAGCAGCTCCGCATTGCGCACTTCGGCTGCGGAGAAGCTACTGTCTGTAACGAGCAGCGCATCGTCCGCGAATTGCTTCGCGGTCTGAGCCCTGATCAGCACGAACTCACGGTCGAAACCATTTCGTTCGACCAGCCCATCCGGCTTGACGGCAAGCGCGATCCTTTTGCCGTCGTCCAACGTGGCCAGGAAATCGAAGGTGTGAGGCTTCAGCTTCCCATCTTGGTTTCTATAGGTGATCTGAGGCGGCTGATCCCAGACGTCGACGACCGCATGCTGGGAGAGTAGCACCAAGAGACATTTTCGCTCAAGGTGGCTCTCAAAGATCAGCTGCCGCCAGGCGGCCTGGGCACGTAGTTTCGCGACCAAAAACCCTCGTGCACTCGCCCGCGATCGGGCGGGGAACATCCGGGTCGCACGCGTCCGCTCGGGCGGGACGTAAGGCCCCCCGAAATCTTCGTCATACATAGGCTGTTGCTCCCGGCACCGCAGGCACACCTGCCGGTGCAACGGGGTCCTCTTTCATGGAGAAATTGAGCTCCGGCCCGCAGAAGTCTCTGCGCGCTTGACCGGGGCCTAAAGTTGGGTCATGAATGAGGTGTATCTGGGTTCAACTTGATACACCTGAAGGGCCTTAGGAGCGGTAACTCCTCGGGCCCTTTGCTTTTCTAGGTCATGGTTGCTCCCTCCTCTTCGCACGCCGGAAATAACTCCTCCGGCGGCATACCCATGGCCCGAGCAAGGGCTTTTTCGATGCGCTTAGACCGACACATACGCTTGCCGACCAAGGTCAGCGCAGAGTCACTGACGCCAAGTTCTCGCGAGATCTGCGCCAGTGACGTTCCGCGGATTCGAAGTTCCGCCTTCAGACGCTCGTGAGCGTCCAGATCTTCCTTTGTCGGGGTGCGCATCGGGGCGATCTCCTGGTTCTGAGAGGGCAAAAAAGCAGGACTCTCCATCCAGTTAAGGAACTCCATCTAAACCAGTCAATCTTGCAAGACACTGTCTTAAAACAAAAAACCATCCGGACCATTCGGTCCGCACGGACCAAATGGTCCGCCCGCGTTGTTTTCTTGACCGCTGACCAGCGTGGCCGAGCTAAGGTTCCTGAGAGGCACGAACAGCTCAGGCACTGGATTCACCGGATTTGGCTACTCCACAGGAAGATCACGAATCGATTGCTCGGCGGGTTGGTGCGGCCAACCTGCTGGCCGCTCGTGCATCCACCGGACTGAGCCAGGCCCAGTTCGCCGCGGCCATCGGGCTCTCGGACCGCGCCCTACGCCGCTACGAGCGCGGGGAACGCGAGCTGCCCCAGGCTGCGCGGCTGGCTATCATTCAGGTATTCAAGATCGACCCTCTTGCCAGCGACCAACTGGCCGCCGCGATTGGGCTGGACGGCGCTGAGCTGTCTCCAAGCGCAACGGCGGAGACTGCGGTGGAGGAAAGTTTCTGGGTGAAGCTTAGGCGAGAGGGTCTGGAATCCAGGGAGCGGAACTACTCTCCCCTTGGCCAGCATCTTCTGAAGGCCCGCGACTACGCCTTTCTCAGCGCAACGCTGTACTTCGCCGCGAAGCATGTCGCGCTGGGGCTGGGGCTCCCCTTTGGCTTCGGGGTCAACGGCACGGACTGGGCATTCATCGGCGCCTTCTGTGTGATCGTGCTCTTCTTGTTTTCAGTCGTTGCCGAGCTGCCCGTACTCAAGGCCGCCAGACATATTCTAACGGGCAATAGGGGGAGAAGGGCCCTCTAACAGGCTGCTGATAAACTTGGTCGAGGCATCCGATTTCGCCGATCTCGTCGAACCGCAGCCGAGGCTAAGATGTTCAGCTCCACGAGATCGCGCCTGAGTGGGGTCGCTATGCACCTCTTCTTTCGCTGCCGGAGTTTTTCAGCAGCCTGCTAAGGCGCGTTGACGGTCAATAGGGCGGGGAGCGGTCATTCGCTGCGCCGTGGACGAAAGGCTGCAATGCGCAGGAAGCGGACGTGCCCGGTCGAGCTGGCGCGCCTCACTTCATAGGCGCGCCCGGCCCTCTGCGGACATTCGAACTTGGCACGGGGCATGACCGATTCTAGCCCCTTCTTTGACATTCGCCCCAGGCGCCGCATGCAACCGCGCGCTGACCCAAAGGGCGAGCCCATCTGTCGCCTCGCAAGTTGCCAGAGCCTGCAGTGCGCTGATAGCCGACACAGATCACAAAATCACAACCTAAATCTGCCTCGATCCATTTGATCGGAAAGGGCTTGCAGATTGCTCTTTAGCTTTACGGCCGTTGGGTTTTCTGGCTCTACTTGGAGCCAAAAAGCAACCCTTCCCATTAAGCGCTCCACTACCAGCGGGTCTGGCTTCTCACTTCTCTCAATATAAGGGAGAAGGCCATAACTCAACAGCGCGTATGCATCAGCCTTGATGCTTCGGACTTCTTTTCTTGGCAGCTTAGGGTGGCCAGTCCCTATGGAAATCCCTGTGACAATCTTCTTCTGTCCGTTCTTGGATATCCTAGTTTTTCCCTCATTCACCAAAAACCCAAAGCTCTTGAGAATGAACTCAATCTTACCCAGCACGTCAGATCCTAATTCCTCTCCAGAGACAGATATGTCGTCCGCATATCGTGTATAGGTTAAGGAACGGGCTTTGGTTAAATCAGATATCTCTTTATCCATGTTTCGGCATACAAGATTGCTGATCGCCGGACTCGTTGGGGCACCCTGGGGTAGCCTGCCATCTTTGCAGCATAGGCGCGCCATTATCGCTGATACATTAGGGGGATATCCAAGACCCAGAAAGGTATCCTGAACAGCGTCTATGTGAATTGACGGGAAGAAGTCTTTGACATCCATGCCCAAAAGGTGATTGCCAGAGATGTGCATCTTCGCGTTGTCGACTACTGAACGCCCTTGAGCAAAGCCAAAGGCGGAGTCATGGACGGGAACATGTTGCAAAATTTCTCCGTTGATCCATCTCTGGCAAAGAAGGAGGGTCGGGTGTGGAGCGGAAATAACTCGAACGCCGCCGCTTCTCTTCTTGACTTCGAAATCACGATAAAATGCAGAACTATCCTTCGTTACTGCTGCTATGTAAGATTTATTCACTCCAATGAGTTCTGAGAGATGCTGCATCTCAAAGATTGGCGGCAAGCCTTTGGCCTCCATATCCTCGATATACTGCAGATATCCAGGCAGAGCCTTTTTGTCTTTAACACCACTTTCCTCAAAGAAGTGTCGCCATTCTTCCGAGCTTTTACTCAACTTCAAACTCCGAGATGAAGGGCGGGGGATACCTAATAATTTATATCATATCAAAAATATGATATTTGCATGGTGCCCTTCATGGGCACCGTGTTGTTCCGCAGGAACAACAGCCTCCCTCTTGAGGGAGGCTGCCTTAAAGTCAGCCTGAACAACCGAGGCGAATGCGCCTCTAAGTTCTATCCATGCCCGCCCTCCCAAGTGAGCCAAGCAGAAAACATCTCGGATCTCAAGCTTTTCTAGTAAAAAAATCTCGGTCTAGATATGCTAAATTTGGCAAGTAGGGCGAGCTAGGCCGAAGCTCAGAAGGCCTTTCGGACTTACTGCCTTCCCTCCATTCTGCATGCACTTTGCAAAATATTTGCTTCCTGTTCTGCAAAATCCAAGCTCTTCCGCTTGAGGTAATCCGAGCTCTCAAGCCTTCAACCAGACAGTATTTTCGTTCCAGCATGAATGACAGCAATGCAGCTATTTGCCCTGGCGCCACCAAGGTCTCCTTGTGGAGGCGGTACAAGTCTACCCAATCGCTCTCTGCAAAAAGGGCTCTCAGGACAATCCTATGCTGTGAATTGTACATCATATCCTCGGCGTGAGGCGGTTTCTTTTTGCGCCCCCTTTGAGTTCCGGCCACCAGAATATAGGAAAGTTGTTATTCGGAGGATTGTCACCCTCTAGAAAATACGTGGCCTCACTACGCTTCCAGCCAAAGGAGTAGTCATTTATACTTTTTCCGTTTGATCGTTTTTTAAGTTTTTCCTCAAGCTGTTCCATCGCGAGCGACATTGACACCGCGTCTTCGCCATCGTAGAAATCCGTTAACCCCTTCCTGAGCCAGTTTACGGCATAATAGTCTTTAACTAACGGAACGACCTTGTCCTTGCTGCTTTCCATAGCGGACGCAACGGCGACAAATATATTACAATCTTTACCACAGGCCTCCAACTTTTGTCGAAGCCACGCGGACTTCTTAGCAATAGTGTCGCCGCTTCCTGCAAAGTCGTCTACAATAATGATGGACTTCCCGTCTTCGGCCGCGCTGACGGCAGAAATTAATTTGTCCACAAAATTTCCACTTGTCCATCCATCGTATTCAGCCAATACACCCTTCATTTGCTGCACGTAGGAAGAAGAGCTATCAGCAAGCTCCCTATCATTAAGCGCGATAATAATGGAGTTCGCCGGAGATATCTTTAACGTCTTAACAATGTGAAACGCGATAGACCTGCGATATTGAAGCTGATCATTTGGCGTTGCATAATGAAAACGCTCGATTAAATTTGTGACCAAACTTTTCTGCTCAGGTGTCACACACAAACTAAAAATCTCATTGACAGCGTTGGATTTGCTTTCCAGCCACTGGGATTTCATAGCCAATCTAAGAATTTCAGCGAAATTCGGCATAGACATGATTTCATTGGAACGTTCTACCATATCGCCTCCGGCTTTTTCTTGTGGAAAGTAAGAGCACAGTTGCACAAGCACAAGCACTTTGGGCCACTTTGGACTGTGAGAATGCGCTGATGGGTCTAAGTGGACAGGCCGGCGTTGGCGGCGACAGGTTCGAATGTCGGATAACGCGCGCATCCCGGTAATTCATGCTGTGTGCAGCGAACGGCAGCTCTCCGCCCTTCGTGTCGACCCTGCTGGCCTTGCTGCGCCAGGCGCACAGGTCCGCTTAGGGCTGAAACCGGTCATTCTCTGCGCGGGTCATGAATGACCGTTTCGGGCCGGGAACGACGCCGCACGAACGGCGCGATCAGGCGCTTGGCCCGGCGGCGCAGCGAAGGTCGGGAAGGAGCCCGGAGCGGCCAAGTGTAGAATGCATCCGAGGAGATCGCAGGTTCTTCAATTTCGTGCAACGCCCATGGTGGGTTGCAGGAACGAGTATTTGTCGGCCTACGCTCACTCAACCTTTGTCGATCTGCTCGAACCTGCGTCGAATGCTGTCGAGCAATGGCGCCACCTCATCGACCGTGATCAAAGGAAAGCGCCTCCAATCGCCTTTACTAATTTCCAAGTCAATGACATCGACCGCGATCCGCACAATTGCGCGCACCTGTGAGGCCCTCAGAGTCAACTGTACTGGGGGGTAGTGCGTATAGGTTGATCGGAAGTCGTGAAGAAAGAAGAGCGCTAGGTTTGTGTCACTGTTTTCCAAGTGAGCATCTTCGGGTTTTGGTAGGTCATAACCCAGCCGGCGCATCAGGCTAGGGAAGTTCGCCATGTTCTCCTTTGCAGACAGCGCCAAGAATTCCTCGTTGTCATGAAGGGTATTCTTCCCCGCTGCGTAGAAGGCAGCCACCTTCTTTTCAATGTCGTCCCTCTTTGCGCCGAACCCATCGGTGCGCGTGAGTTTGCAGATCGCTAGACTTTGAAGGGTAGTGTGAGCTGCGATGATGACCCATTTCCACAGGATTGGGCTCTTGGTCGTCGCCCAAATCAGTGCCTCCAGAGCCTGTATGTTGGCGAGTAGATCGTCGAATTCGTTTGTGCTCAGCCAGCGGGGGTCATCGTCCCGCAGCAAATCGAGCAAGAACTGAAGACCTCTATTCTGGTCTGCGGTACCATCTTCCAGGGCTGACCTCCTGAACCTAGACCAGTCGCACCTAATCGGAAGTATGCACCAAAAGCTCAGGTGTACAGCCCCTCCCTGGTTTGGCTCGAGACGCTCCGCACAATCTAGGATGTGAGTTTGCGCTAAGAATGTCCAGAATGTCCGCACTTCCGACCTTGGCGGGCCAAATCTTGCTGCAGGATCCCACCGATTTCTGGGTTGGCGAAGCTGCGACGCAGCGCGGCCAGCTAGACGAATGACCGCAACGGGCCGCTTGCGCCAGGCGGACCGCCTAACCTGGGCGAGCAGGTCGGCGCACCGCCGCATGTACGCTCCCAGCCCGAAGGGACCGATGTTGCGATCTGCATGGAGGGCGACTTTGGTGAAGGCAAATGCTTGGACAGATCAACGGAGTGCGTTGGCTGACGAAACATGCATCGTTACGTTTCCAGCTAGACCAATGAGGGATAAATTTCGCTATGAGATTCGTTGCTATAGACGTTGAAACCGCAAACGCCGACATGGCGTCCATCTGTTCAATCGGAGTCGCCGCCTTCGAGAACGGTACCCTTGCGTCTGAATGGTACTCGCTTATAGACCCGGACGACTTCTTCGATCCCGTCAACATGTCGATCCACGGCATCACGGAAGGCGATGTGCAAGGCGCGCCGACGTTCAACGAAGTCGCCGTGGACATCGAACGGCTTCTTGGCTCGCAGGTCGTTGTCACCCACACACATTTCGACCGTGTTGCGATGCATCAAGCTGCAGGCCGCTGGGCAATTTCGACCCCGGCCTGCACCTGGCTCGACTCGGCCCGCGTCGCCCGGAGAACATGGGCGGAATGCGCGAAATCGGGCTACGGCCTCGCGAACGTCTGCAAAATGATCGGTTACACCTTCGAGCATCACAACGCGCTTGAGGATGCAAAGGCCGCGGGGCACGTCATGCTCGCTGCGATGAAGGAAAGCGGTCTCGATCTCGATGCGATCCAGAAACGCGCCTTGCAGCCCATCGACCCGTCGTCGAGCGGAGCCGCTGCGATCACGCGCGACGGGAACCCGGACGGCCCGCTTGCAAGTGAGGTGATCGTATTCACGGGCGCGCTGGACATACCCCGCCGTGAGGCCGCAAATCTTGCGGCTTCCGTAGGCTGCAATGTGGCGAACAGCGTCACCAAGAAAACGACCATGCTCGTCGTGGGGGATGTGGATGTGACGAAGCTCGCGGGTCACGACAAATCGTCGAAGCACCGGAAAGCGGAAGAACTGGTCGAAGCGGGTCAACAACTGCGCATCATTCGCGAGACCGACTTCAAGGAGTTGGTCGCGCTTTCCTAAACAGCCATACCCACGTGATAGGTCATGTAAATCATTTGCGACATTAGCGCAGCCGCAGCGAACTCACACTTTGTCCGCACTGCCAACCTAGGGATCCTGGACCTTCCTGCTCAGTGCCACGAAGGTCCGGCGTGGGGAAGCTGCGCTGCGGCAACGGTGATCCTGGCCAAGGTCGGCTTCGGGCCGGGAGCGACGGCCGCCGCGGCTCGCCGGGTGTTCGCATCGCTCCGCGGACGGAGTCCGCTTCGAGCCCTTTGCGACATGTGTCAGCCCCGATATGGAGCGGACGCGTCTGAGGCAAGCTCCCGCATGATCTGCGCCATCTCGTCCAGCCGCGTGGCAGTCAGGCGGCTGCTCGGTCCGGCGAGACCGAAGCCCGCGCGGACTTCGCCATCGTCGTGCCAAGGAACGGCAACGCAATTGAGGCCGGGGCACCAGTTCTCTCGGTCAAGGGCGTGGCCTCGTGCTGCTATGGCGTCAATCTCGGCCGCTATCCCCGAGCCGATGCGGGGCGCGTGGACCTCGAACATCCGGCGGCGCAGGGCCGGAAGAAATGCCAGGAAGAGAAGACCGATGGCCGAGCCTGCCATCGGCTGGCGCTCTCCGCACTGGCTAGAGGCGCGTAACGTGCGCGGGCTCTCGATCGCGTCAAGAAAATATACCTCGTCACCGGAAGGGACGGCGAGGAATACAGTTTCACTGGTTCGGGTAGCCATCTCCTCCAGAGCGGGGCGCAGCCGGCGGCGCAGGGCATCGTCATCGCCTACCACCCGGGCAAGGTTCAGGATGCGATCCCCGAGATGATAGCGCATGTCGCCGGGGCGGCGTCGGATGTAGCCCGCATTTTGGAGGGTTCTCAGGATATTGTGTGCGGTCGTCGTTTTCAGGCCTGCCCCTTCGGCGATCTCTCCAAGAGAGGCAGCACCGCCTGCATGGGCGATCGTATCGAGCATCTCGAGGGCGCGGGTGACGGACTGGATCATCGGGAAATTTCCACATCGCTGAAGTTTCAGAAAAAATTAGCCGAAACATTCATTTAGTCCAGATTTCAAGGGAACGGACGGTCTCGGGTACGTGTTGGCCGAGTGACTGCCGCAGCGCAGCATCCCAAGGCGGAGATGACCATGACACGCACGATGATCGCAAGGGCAACGCCCAAGGTGGGCCAGACCGACAGGCTGGCAGCACTGGTGGAAACACTGGCCGAGGAGGTGCGCCGTGAAGCGGGCAACATTCGCTTCGAGGCCTTCAGCGAAGGCAACGGTGCAGTGGTGATCCTCGAGGAATACCGCGACGACGCGGCCTTCGAGGCGCACCTTTCCCAACCCCATACCCAAGAGTTCAACGCAGCGCTCGAGGAGGTTGCCACAGGAGGTGCTTCGAGTGTGACCGACCTTGCCTGCTTTGCCGGCGCACAGGTCTCGGCCCCGGGCATTCGGGCCGTGGACCATGCGGGCCTTACGGTGCCGGACATTGAGGCCGCGACCCGTTTTCTGTCCGACGCATTCGGGGCGGTTACGCTTTACGACGTGTTGCCAAAGGAAGGGCCCGACATGGAAGGCGAAGGGCCGGAGGCGGAACTTGGTCTTTCGCCAGGCACACGGATCACACACATGCGCCTCGTGCGGATTGGCAACGGGCCGTGCCTCGAGCTTTTCCGAATGGAGGACGGGACACAGTCCGATCCTGCGCGCCTTCAGGATCTCGGGCTCACTCATCTCGGCCTCTACGTCGACGACATTGATGCGGCATGCGCCGCTTTCACGGCCGCCGGCGGTACGTTGTTGAAGGGCCCGCATCCGCTTGCCAACAACGAAGACAATGACGGCAATGCAGGCATTTACGGGCACGCGCCCTGGGGAACGCTGTTTGAGCTGCTGACCTATCCCGGCGGCATCGACCTGCCCATGGACAGCCCGGCACCCCGCTGGACCCCCCACCCCTGAAGGACCAAGACCATGATCAAGATGACAATGCTTCTGAAGCGCAATCCAGATATCGACCACGCGGCCTTCGTGCGGCACCATCGCGAGACGCACGGGCCCTTGTTCCGCTCGATCCCGGAGGCAAAGACTCATGTGCTGCGCTATATTCAGACACACCCGACCGAAGGCGAATTTCCTGTCCCACAGGCGGACTTCGATGGCACCGCCGAGATCTGGTTCGACAGCCCCGAGGGGATGAAAACCGTGCTTGAGTCAGAGACCTACGAGCAGAAGGTTCTCCCCGACGAGAAAACATTCCTCGACCATGAGAACACCCTCATCCTCGTGGGGGAGCAAACTGAGATCATCGAGGAGAAGGCATAGCCTGGGCATTCGGGCACGTCGTGGGGAGTGGGCTTGGAAAAGCGCCTGCTCCGTCCGCCTTTCTCACGCGTGTCTGCTCAGGGGCAGCGTAATCTGAGCAGTCGAGCGAAAGTCAGCCTTGTGTCCGTGCCGACCTTCATTCTCCGATAATGTTGCGCGATAGACGAATGGCCGGTCTGGTGAAGCTGCACCGCGGCGATCGGCAAGGGACTGAACGGCAGGTCAGGGCCGGGAACGCCGTATTACGGCATGTAAACCTGGCTTTGGCCGCTGCGGCGCGGTGAGACTGAACTGAGCCCGGCCCAGGCCAAGAATGATTTTATCCTCGGCCCGGTGCATCCGCCCTAGCTCACGCAGGCCGGGCCACCTGCATGCCGCCATGAAGAAGTTCGCTGGGAAGACTGAAGATGAAATAAGGATTGAGCGACGGCAGCGCACTCACAGCGTCGAGGCGCGCCCGCTGATCCTCCGTCATCTCCAGCGACAGAGCGGTAAGGTTGCCTTTCAGTTGCTCCGGTCGGCTCGCCCCCAGAAGAAGCGAGGTCACGCCGCGTTGGCCCAGCACCCAGGCCAGGGCAACCTGCACCATCGGCACCTCGAGCTCGGCGGCGATGTCGCGAACGACGTCCACGATGTCAAAGTTCCGCTCGGTGAACAGCATTCCGCCATATGGGTTTGCCCCGTTCAGACGTTCCCGCGGCTGATCCTCGGCAGTGTCGGCTGCATTGGGCACCGTGGCGCCTTCGGATGCGGCGGCGAGCTTTTCCCGGCCGTACTTCCCGGTCAGCAGCCCGCCACCCAGCGGGCTCCACGGCATCATTCCAAGGCCGAATTCGCGGGCCATGGGCATCAGGTCCAACTCAACCCCGCGCTCCACCAGAGACCAGGCGTATTGCAGGCCGATGGGCCCGGGCAGGCCGTGTGCCGCGGCCAGCGTGGCGATCTTGGCCACATACCAGGAAGGCGCGTTCGAGAAGCCGTAGTAGAGGATCTCGCCCCGCGCGACAGCATCGGCGAGAGTGCGCAGCACTTCCTCCGCCGGGGTCAACTGATCCCAGACATGGACCCAAAAGAGGTCGATCCGGTCCACGCCCAGCCGTTTCAGCGACCCTTCGATGCCGAGGCGGATGTTGTAGGCGCCATTGCCCGCGTGCATCGGCGTGCCTTCGGACCGCGAAAAGCCCGCCTTGGTCGAGATCACCAGCCGGTCGCGCATGCCGCTGTCCTTCAGGAAACGGCCCAGCATCCTTTCGCTTTCTCCACCGCTGTAGACATCGGCGGTGTCGATCAGGTTGCCGCCTGCCTCGACATAGGTGTCAAAGATCGCGCGGGCGGTCGGCTCGTCAGTGCCCCAGCGACCTGCGCCAAAGGTCATGGTGCCAAGCGCCAGAGGGCTGACGATGAGGCCGGAGCGGCCGAAGGGTCGGTAATCGGTCATGTGCATGGTGTTCTCCTTTGTCGCGGCAAAGGTAAGAGGCTGTACCGTCGCGGATTAGATGGTACCTGTGCCATGAGCCTGTGAGGAAATTTCAACAATGGCGCGAATGCCGCTCAATGATCTGGCCGCCTTCGCCGCGGTCGCCCGCACGCGCAGCTTCACCGCGGCGGCTGCGGAACTGGGCGTATCCCCCTCTGCCCTCAGCCATGCGATGCGGGGTCTGGAAGAACGCCTCGGAGTCCGTCTTCTGGCGCGCTCGACACGCTCCGTCGCCCCTACAGAGGCGGGAACGTCCCTTCTGGATCGCCTCGGCCCGGCCTTGGCAGAGATCGACGCCGGCTTGGGGGACCTTGCCGCCTTTCGTGACGAGCCCGAGGGGATCGTCCGGATCACCACCTTTCACTGGATCGCGCAGACCTTTCTGGCGCGGCGATTGCCTGCGTTTCTGACGGCGCATCCTGGCATCACCGTGCAGGTCACCGTGGACGACAAGCTGCAGGACATCGTCGCGGATGGCTTCGACGCTGGGCTGCGGTTTGGCGAGGACGTCGAAAAAGACATGATCGCTGTGCGTGTCGGCCCGCCGCTGCGGCATCTCGTCGTGGCAACGCCAGACTATTGGACGCGCCATGGCCGCCCGGCGCAGCCACGCGACCTGAGTGAGCATCCTTGCGTTGCTTACCACAAGCTGAGCAGCGGGGGCATCGCGCCCTGGGAGTTCGAGAAGGACGGGCGCGAGCTGCGGCAAAGGGTGGAGGGGCCGCTGATCTGCAATTCCTCGGATCTTGCGCTGTCGCTCGTTCGACAAGGTGGCTGCGTCAGTCTCCACATGGAGGAAGACGTGGCCGCGGACCTTAGCGCGGGCCGTCTGGAAGCGGTGCTGGAGGATTGGACGCCGCCCTTTGACGGCGTTCATCTCTACCACCCCAGCCGCCGACAAAGCCCGCCCGCACTGCGCGCCCTGATTGATTTCCTGAAAGGGTAGCGAGGCGGACCTGTCGGGGCTGTGCCGATCGGAGGTCCGCTTAAAGCAGGACTTGCTGCCTGGATCACGGCGCGCAATCGACTGGGTGAAGGTCCGCACTGCGGACTTCGGAGCGTTGGAAATGCTGCGCCGAGACCCGAACGGCCTCTTAGATGAAGCCGCGCCGCTGCGCGCACCAGGCCAGCGAATGTCCGGTCAGGGCAGAGTTTTACTGCCCTGTCGCCATGTGGGCGCACACATCTTCGCGCCAGTAAATTCTGCTCAAATCGTGTGGCATCGCCAAGAGCGCTACTTCTGCATTTCTAAGCTTCATAGCCAAAGCGCCCTGTGGGCGCTGAGCGACGTCGGCAAGCTCGCCCAAAGATATAAAGGTTCCTTGGAACTGCATCAGACTACCAGCGGTAACTACGATCGTCCCTCGTCGGTAGAGCTCTGAAGCATCAGCACCGTGCAGCAATCCGTTTTCAACCAGGTATCCCACCGTCTTTGCGGTGACTCGTAGCTCCTGTGCGACTGCGCTGATGGAGAGATGGGCCTCACCCGCCGCTTCTTCAGCGTCGGCACCATGCGCCTCGCCAGCTACGCTTGCACCAGAGCCCTTACGAGCTGGGAAGAACTTCTTCTCGCGCTCGTACGCCGCAAGCATTCGCTGCGTCACGAAGCCCATCGGAACAATGGTGCCATCAGCCTGGCACTGAGCGAGGCCGCGGCGTACCAAGTCCTCTGCGTTGCGCTTGGCGAAGCCCTTGAGCGGAAATGGCTTCTGCGCGTTCAACGCAGCCTTTCCCTCCGACGGCACCCCAAGCACCAGCACTCCCCTTCTGACAGAGAAATGGTCGAAGACGTGCCGCCGCACGACGTCACGCAGGGGTTCGAATTCGTCACCGAGGCTCCGGCTTTTCAGCCATGAGGTCCAGGGGCCGAAAAGCCGACCGAAAAAACGCCCATCCACGCCCTCCTCACGCGCCATCGCCGCGAGGCACTCTGAGAGGGCCACACGGCCATCTTTCAGAACGTCGTAGCCAATGGCGCCGAAATTCATCCAGTCGGCCTCTCTGTGCCCCGCCAGCGAAGCGTCTGGCCCCTTGGCGATGCGCAGCCCCAGCACCTCACACGCGCGGGACACCACATTGAGCTCGAGACGGTCGATCCATCGATCGCCCCGCCCTTTCAGGATGCGGTCGGTGAGGTACTGCTCGAAAGGGCTGTGGCCTGCGGGGATCATCGGCTGATCCAAGATCCACCCGTAGTGCTTCCGAAGCTGCGCCGAAAAATCCCTGGCATCTTTGCTAAACTTCTCTGGCGGGAGGGTCACGAGCATACAGCCATGCTCGGGGCAGCTTTTGATCGACGAGAATTTCCACTGCAGGCGGCGCGGAACACGCCACGATTCAGCTGCAGACGGCGACTCCGCCCTTACACACTCGGGACAGACACGGACACGCAAGCGTTGAAAGCTCTGGAGGGAGGCAAATTCGTCTCGCAGTCGGAAATGCCCTTTTCCGAGGTGGCGGACTGACACCCACTCCAACGCAGCCGCATCGCACCCCGCCAGCTGCGCCAATTGCTCGATCGCGACCTTCTCCCCGCGGAACAGGGGATCGATCGGAAAGGCAATGTCGCCACAAAATCGCTGCATGGAGCTTGCGCCGCCCCTCGCCGCGAGTCGGGACAGCAAAGACGATGCCGGCTCGAAAGCGGCATGCGGCACGGTCAGCGGCAACTGAGGAAAGGTATTTCCGGGGATGGCAGGGAGGCTCTTGGCCAAACGAGACTTCCGGGATCAGACAAAGGCAGGAATGTCCTGACCTTACGATCGCGAGCTCAACTGGGCAACGCCACTCCGCATTCTGGAAGTTCCGCCTGCGGGGTCAGGCATCTGACATGAAAGTCAGTTTTGCCTGACACCCCACAGGAGGGAAGTGGCGGACCGAGGAGGATTCGAACCCCCGACCCCTTGATTCGTAGTCAAGTACTCTATCCAGCTGAGCTATCGGTCCGTCTGCGGCGGGGTTTAGAGTTTGTGCGGAGGATACGCAAGAGAGATTTTCGAAAAACTTCCAAACTTACCCTAAGTCACCCGTAGGAAGGCGAATTTCGAAGCAAGTGCCATGCTCGTCGGAGCGCAGGAGCTGCAGTTTTCCGCCGTGATTCCGCACCAGCTCCGCAACGATGGCGAGACCGAGTCCCGCGCCGCCCTTGCGTGCGCCGCCCTGAAACGGCTGGAACAGGTGATCGCGCGCTTTTGGCGGCAGGCCGGGGCCCGTGTCGGTCACCTCGATCACCCAATCCTCGTCCTCGGCGCGGGCGGACACGGCAATTTCGCCCTCCTCACCCGAGCCGGTGATCGCCTGACGGGCGTTGCGCACCAGATTCGCGATGGCGCGATAAATCTGCTCGGGGTCGCCGCGCACCTGCATCGACGCGGGAATATCCTCCGACAGGCTGACCTCATGGTCGCCGATCGCCAGCCGCTCGGCCTCGAGCACCTCGCTCACCAGTTCGGCGAGGTTGAAATGGGTCAGCAGCGGCGCGGGCTCCTCTGCCTTACCAAAGGCCAGCGTGGTCTCGCACAGCGACACGGCGCGGGTGATCGAACTGACCAGCTTGGGCGCCATACGCTTGACCGTGGGGTCTTCGGACATCTCGATGCGGTCGGTGAACAGCTGCGCAGAGCTTAGGATATTGCGCAGGTCGTGACTGACCCGCGCCACGGCCCCGCCAAGCTGCGCCAGCCGCTCTTTCTGACGCAGCGACTGCGAAAGCTGCGTCTCCAGAGATTTCAGCGCTTCCTCGGCTTCGCGAATCTCGCGCACTCCGGCGGTGGGCCTGATGATCCGGCGCGCATCCTCGGGGTCTTCGGCGTAGCGCTGCATGTGGCCGACCACGCCCTTGATCGGCTTCATCAGCAGCGCCCGCACCGCGAGGAACAGCAGCACCGCCGTGACGATCGACATCATCGCCGAGAACAGCAGCACGCGCAGGCCGAACTCGATCATCGCCGTGCGCAGCGGCGCGCTGTCCATGGTGACCTCGATCAGCTCGCCGCCATCGTCCTTGGGATAGCCCAGCACGCGGATCAACTGCGGCGTCGTATCGGCCAGCGTCACCAGCGCGTCTTTCATCAGAATCAGCGGACCGGCCTCGCGCAGATCAAAGCTGGCATCGACAGACCCGGGCATCGGCGAGGACAACGCCAGCTCGCGCCGCTCGTCGCGCTGCAACACCACGTTGTAGACCCCGGCGTTTTCCAGAAGCTCTGCCTCCAGTTCCGGCGCCAGCACGTCATCGGCCAGAAGCGCCAGAGAGGCGATCTGCGCCCGTTCGAGGTGGTCGTTGAGATAATCTTGCCGGAATCGCGCCACCGAGGGCACGAAGATCAGCACTTCGGCCAACATCACGAACACCGTCGTGAGCACTAGGAAGCGGCCGGAGAGCGAATTGAACATGGAGTGCAGTCTTTGGCCTTCTGGGGCGGTCAGGGAAGCAGACGCTGAACTGTTCGTGTAACAGCCTTGACCGTGCGGTTTTCAAACAATCTGGGTGTGAAATAGGTTCCGGCAACCCGTTTGTTAAGCTCCCCCATCGTCGGATAGGGCGCGACCATGCCTGCCAACTGACTGATTTTCACGCCTGACGAGAGCGCCAGCGCCCAAGTGGAGATCAGATCCCCCGCTTGCGCGGCGACAATACTGGCCCCCACCGGGCGGCCTTTGTGGACCATCACCTTGATCAGTCCGACCGTCTCGCGCTCAGCAATCGCACGGTCATTGTGCTGCATGGCCTCGCGCAGCACCTCCAGCTTGTCGCCGTAGCGCTGACGCGCCTCCACCTCTGTCAGCCCCACATGCGCCAGCTCCGGCTTTGTGTAGGTGGCGCGCGGGATATGGCTGTCGCTGGCCTTGGCTGGCAGGCCGAAAAGCGCCGAGCGGATGACGATGCCCGCGTGATAGCCCGCCACATGGGTGAACTGCAGCCCGCCCGCCGCGTCGCCAATGGCGTAGACCTTGCGATTGCTCGTCCGCAGGCCGACATCCACCGCGATGCCGGTCTTGCTGGTCTCGATGCCCGCGACATCCAGCCCAAGCCCGTCGGTATTCGCCCGGCGTCCCGCCGCCACCAGAAGATGCGAGCCGGTGAGTCGCTTGCCGCTCTGCAAGAGCAGTTCGATGGCGCCACCGTCGCGGCGCGCTTCGCTCACGGTCTCGCCTTCGAGAATCGTCACCCCCTCGCTGCGCATGTGGTCGAGCACGATGGCCGCCATCTCGGGATCCTCGCGCCCCAGCGCCTTTGCCCCCTCGACCACGGTGACCTGCGCCCCGAGCCGTCGGAAGGCCTGCGCCATCTCCATGCCGATCGGACCACCGCCGAGGATCAGCAGGTGAGAAGGCAGCTCGTCGATGTCCCAGAGCGTCTCATTGGTGAGATAGGGCACATCCTCGAGCCCCTGCACCGGCGGCACGAAGGGCGAAGAGCCGGTGGCCAGCACAATGCGCCGCGCGCGGATGCGGTGAGCCCCTGCCTCGACCTCGCGCTCGGAGATAAACCGCGCGTGCGCACGGATGACCCGCACGCCCAGCCCCTCGAACCGCTCCTGCGAATCGACGGGGGCGATGCGCGCGATGGTCTGCCGCAGGTGCGCGCGCACGCGCAGCCAGTCCACACGCGCCGGGTCCACATCCACCCCGAAGGCCGCCGCCTGCCCCGGCGCATGCACCTGCGCGGCCGCAGCGATCAGCGCTTTGGACGGCACGCACCCGTAGTTGAGGCAATCGCCCCCCATCTCGCCGCGCTCGACGAGCACCACCTTGGCCCCCATCTGCACCGCGCCCGCGGCCACCGACAGCCCGCCGGACCCGGCACCGATGATCAACAGGTCTGTCTTGATCTCTTCCATGGCACTCATACTCCCTTGCGCGCGCGCCATGCGCGCAGAACGATGGGCAAGGCTGCCAGCGCGGCGAGACCAAGCAGCGGCCCGATGACCTGCGGTGCCCACAACAGGCTGAGATCCGGCGTCTCACCCCGGTCGAAGACCGAGCCCACGCCAACCCCGATCGAGGTGAAGACCAGCGCGCCGGGGATGATTCCCAACGCCGTGGTCCAAGCAAAATTGCCGAGCCCCACGCCCACCAGAGCGGGCAGAAGGTTGGCAACGAAAAAGGGCACCGCCGGCACCAGCCGCAGCAGCAGCAGCACGCTGATCTCATTTTCACGCAGGGCATCGCGCAGCCGCCGGATGCGCCCCTCAGAGGCGTCCAGTTTCGCCGCGAGCGTCTGCCCCAGCCCCGCCCGCGCCGCGAGAAAGATAGCGATGGCGCCGAGGCTGGCGGCGATCACGTTAAAGGCCGTGCCCGCCCAGAGCCCGAAGAGGAACCCACCGGTCACCGAGGCCACCGCCGCTCCGGGCAGCGAGAACGCCACGATGGTCACATAGGCGGCGACGAATCCCCCAGCCATCAGCAGATAGTTCTGATCCCGCAGCGCCAGCAGCGCCGCACGATTCTCGGCCAAGGTCTCGAAACTGATGTAGTCACGCAGGGTCACCGCGCCGATCACCGCCACTAATGCGATAAGCGCGAGCGGAAGGTGGCGCCAAGGGCGCGCGGCTGAGCTGTCACGGGTCTGCTTCGGATCTGTCATGTCCCTAGAATGGCGTTTAGAATCCTCCGCGCACAGCCCGATCACGCCGCCTTGATCGGCGGTGACGTCGGCGGCGGGCTTTCCCCTGCCCCCGCGCACCATGATACACCCCCGAAAGGGCCCGCGCAGGAAATGTTGCGACGCGCATAGGATAGAGGTTTGACACGCGGCCCGGTCATGCCTATAGCACGGGCCTCGAATGACCCGGCCCAGCGAATCCGCTTTGGGCCGTCTGTGATGTAAGCTCATGCTGTCAGCGACTGGCACCTCGGGCAAGCGCCGCAGGCAGCAATGAGACCATTATGTGAGACAGGCCTCGAGAGAGGCCCGACCAGACGGAGAAGAGCGCGATGAAACGCACCTTTCAGCCTTCGAACCTCGTTCGCAAGCGCCGCCACGGCTTCCGGGCCCGGATGGCGACCAAAGCCGGCCGCGCGATCCTGAACGCGCGCCGCGGCCGCGGCCGCGGCCGCAAGAAGCTCAGCGCCTGAGCCGAGCGCTCTGCCCATGGCGGAGCGGAAGCACAAGACACCGGCCAAGGCCGCTTCGGGACAGACCGAAGCGGCCTTTGCGCTTGGCGTCCGTGCGAATGGTTCAGACGCGGCCCCAGACATGAGCAGTCCTGCCAAGGACAGCGACACGCCCAAGCTCGAGGTCCTGCGCAAGCGCAGCGATTTCCTCGCGGCGGCGCGTGCGCGACGCCAGCCGGTGTCGTCCTTCCTGTTGCAGGCACGCTATCGCGATGACGGCACCCCCGGCATCCGCGTCGGGTTCACCTGCTCGAAAAAAGTCGGCAATGCCGTCGCCCGCAACCGCGCCAAGCGCCGACTGCGCGAGATTGCGCGGCTGAACCTGCCGCAGCTGGGCAAGCCGGGCTGGGACTACGTGCTGATCGGACGCGCGGGCGCCACCGCCGAGCGCGATTTTGCGGCGCTGCAGGACGATCTGGGCTACGCGCTGCGCCGAATCCACGACGCCTCTGGCCCCAAGCCCCCTCGCAAGCCGCGCCAAAAGAGCGAGGCATGAGCCCGCTCGCCCATATCGCTGCCCTGCCCGTGCGCGCCTACCGGCTGGTGTTTTCGCCTTGGGTTGGCCATGGCTGCCGCTTCCAGCCGACCTGCTCGGCCTACGCCATGGAAGCCCTCGAAAAGCACGGCGCGTTCAAGGGCTCTTATCTGGCGATTCGCCGCATTCTGCGCTGCCACCCGCTGGGCGGGTCCGGCATCGACAACGTACCCGACTGAGGCCGCCCATGTTCGACGATGACGCCGACGACATCCACCCGCTGTTCTACGGCGCTCCGAAGAGCACCGAGTTCAAGAAGCTGCGCAAGCGCATCGTGCAGAACACCCGCGAGGCGGTGGAACACTACGGCATGATCGAGCGGCGCGAGGACGGCACCATGCCCAAATGGCTGGTCTGTCTCTCGGGCGGCAAGGACAGCTACACGCTGCTGGCGGTGCTGCACGAGCTGAAATGGCGCGGCCTGCTGCCGGTCGAGATCCTCGCCTGCAACCTCGATCAGGGCCAGCCGGGCTTTCCGGCGACGGTGCTGCCCGAGTTCCTCGAAAAGATGCAGGTGCCGCACCGGATCGAGTATCAGGACACCTATTCGGTGGTGATGGACAAGGTCCCGCAGGGCCGCACCTATTGCGCGCTCTGCTCGCGCCTGCGCCGTGGCAACCTCTACCGGATCGCGCGTGAGGAAGGCTGCTCGGCGGTCGTGCTGGGCCATCACCGCGACGATATTCTCGAGACCTTCTTCATGAACCTCTTCCACGGTGGGCGCCTCGCGACCATGCCGCCGAAGCTGGTCAACGAAGAGGGCGATCTCTTTGTCTACCGCCCGCTGGCGCATGTGGCCGAGGTGGATTGCGAGAAATTCGCCAAGGCGATGAACTACCCGATCATTCCCTGCGACCTTTGCGGCTCGCAGGACGGGCTGCAGCGCCAGCAGGTGAAGCAGATCCTCGACGGTTGGGAAAAGAACTCGCCCGGTCGCCGTCAGGTGATGTTCAAGGCGCTGACCAACATTCGCCCGTCGCACATGATGGACCCCAAGCTCTTCGACTTCGCCGGGCTGATGCGCGACATGAACAAGCGCGCACCCGATGCAGACGACGGAATTCCCGACCTGCGTTAAGCGAAGCCTTACTCTCTTGCGCTAGGCCTGTCCCCGTCTCTGAAGATGCAGGGGGCGGGCCATGCCGCCGGATATCACTCATAAGATCGCCTATCTCCGCAGCGCGCTGCAGCGCTGGTCGCTTGGGCCGCATATGCTGGCCTTCATCCCGGCGCTGTCGCTGGCGGGCTACTGGCTGGGCGGGGAATTGGCGCTTCTCGGTGTCGCGCTGACCCTGCCGCTGGTCTATGGGCTGGTCTGCAGCACGGAAGCGGCGCAGCGACACCCGGCACGGCGCCGCCCCGGGCAGGATCTTGTCAGCATGGCCGCCGCGCAGGATTTCGCGCAGCACAGTTTTGAACAGGCGCGCGCCGCCGAGATGCACACCGCCTGTCTGCTCTTCGAGGCGGAAGGGATAGAAACAATCTCGCGCCGCATGGGCGAGGATGTGGCCGAAACCCTGCGCGTGCTCCTGCTGCGGCGCCTGCGTCAGGCGCTGCGCCCCGAAGACACCGCCATGCGGATCGGCGATTCCCGGTTCATGGTGCTGATCGCCCCCGGGCTGCGGCTGGATCTCGAGGCGCTGATCGCCCTTTCCGACCGCCTCCAGCGCATCCTCGAAGAACCGGCCGTGACTGACAGTGGGCTACATTATCTCTCTGTGGCCATAGGGTTTTGCGGCTCGGCACGGCTACGCCCGGGCGCCGATGGCGCGGATATGCTCGACTGTGCGCAAGCCGCGCTGCGCGAGGCTTCGGACAATGCGCCATCTGCGATCCGCGCGTGGAGCGAAGGCATGCGCTCGGAGCGGCGTGCCCGCACCGAACTGCTGACCGAGGTCGAGGCGGCGCTCGCAAAAGGGCAGATACAGCCTTGGTATCAGCCGCAATTGTGCACCTCGACCGGCGAGATCAGCGGCGTCGAAGCGCTGGTGCGCTGGATACACCCGCAGCGGGGCATCATCCCCCCGGCCCAGTTCCTAGAGGCCCTGCACGAGTCGGGGCGTATGGACCAACTTACCGAAACCGTCCTTCACCACGGGCTGACGGCCCTCAGGGAATGGGACGCTCAAGGGGTGTCGATCCCTCGCCTCAGCATCAATTTCTCGGATGTGGAATTGCGCAACCCGCGTCTTGTCGACCGGCTGAAATGGGATCTCGACCGGTTCGGCCTGCCCCCAACGCGGCTGGGAATCGAGGTGCTTGAAACCGTGATCGCCGAAAGCCCCGAGGGCATCATCCCGCGCAACATCATGGAGCTATCGCGGCTTGGCTGCCGGATCGATCTCGATGATTTCGGCACCGGCCACGCCTCCATCGCAACTTTGCGCCGTCTCACCGTGCATCGGCTCAAGATCGACCGCAGCTTCGTGGCGCGGGTTGACCGGAGCGAAGACCAGCGCCGGATGATGGCCGCCGTGCTGGGCCTCGCGGACCGTCTGGGTCTCGAGACTGTGGCAGAGGGCGTGGAAAGCAGCGGCGAACACGCGCTTCTGGCCCAGCTTGGCTGCGATCATGCGCAGGGCTTTGGCATCGCGCGGCCCATGCCCGCCGCGCAACTGGCCGATTGGGCGATGGCGCATACAGAGCGTATCGCCGCGGCGCAAAAGCTGGGGCGCGGCCCCGCCTGAGCGCCCTCCGGCGGCCCTGCGTCCACCACAAAAACGGCTACTTGGCCCCCGCAACCCTCGGCGGCGCTTTGCCCCGAGCGGACAGGATGCCCCGGATAACGCCACGCTCCATCACTGGAATAAGTCACAAAGCCCCTTGCAGGGTATGAATCAGCTTGACCTTTGGGGGTCCGCCCTGTTGAACCCGGCTTTGACTTTCCAAGGACAGGTGGCAGTCTCTCGCATGGACAATCAGAACAAGAATCTGCTCATCGCAACGGCGCTGAGCTTCGTCGTGATCCTCGTCTGGTTCCTGCTCTTCCCCCCGCCGGAAGCGCCGGTTGACGAGACCGCCCAGACCACCGAGCAGACCGTCGAGTCCGCCGAGGGCGTGAGCACCCCCGCCGCAAACGGCAGCGCGCAGACCGCGCCCGCCGCTGGCACCTCGGCTCCGGCCGAGGCGACCGTCGACACCGCGCGCGTCGACATCGACTCCCCGGCGTTTGTCGGCTCGATCGCCCTCACCGGCGGCCGGATCGACGATCTGAGCCTGCGCAACTACCACGAAACCAATGACGAGAGCTCGCCGGTGGTGAAGCTGCTCGAGCCCGTGGGCAGCGCAAACCCCTATTACGCCGTTTACGGCTGGGCGCCCGGCAACGGGCTGCAGTCTGGCGACGTGCCCGGCCCGAACACCGAGTGGACCGTCGAAGATGGCGAGACGCTCGGCGCGGACAGCCCGGTCACCCTGCGCTGGGACAGCCCCTCGGGCCTGATCTTCCGCCGCACCTTCGCGGTCGATGAGCAGTTCATGTTCGATGTCACCCAGTCGGTCGAGAACCCCACCGACGCCGAGGTGGCCGCCGCGCCCTACGGCATTCTCGCCCGTCATGGCGAGCCCTCCGATCTCAAGAACTTCTTCGTGCTGCACGAAGGCGCCATTGCGATGACCGACGGCACGCTCGCCGAGAACAAGTATAAGAAAATCCGCGACTTTGATCCCAGCGCAGACGCGAGCACCCTCGCAGAGACCTATCAGGTCTCGGACAGCGGCTGGATCGGTTTCACCGAGCACTACTGGGAAACCGTGCTGATCCCCGACAATGGCACCAGCTACCGTCAGGCGATCAAATATAACGAAGCGCGTGACATCTATCAGGCCGAAGTGGTCATGCCGACGCAGACCATCGCGCCGGGCGCCACCGCCGAGGTCTCGACCCGCATGTTCTCGGGCGCCAAGGTCTGGGAGATCATCAACGAGTATCAGGATCAGGGCGTCGACCGTTTCGTCGACAGCATCGACTGGGGCTGGTTCTTCTTCCTGACCAAGCCGATCTTCTGGCTGCTGCACCACATCCACCAGCTGATCGGCAACATGGGTCTGTCGATCATCGGCCTGACCATCCTGCTGAAAGCGATCCTCTTCCCGCTGGCGTATAAATCCTACGTCTCGATGGCGAAGATGAAGGAACTGCAGCCGCAGATGGAAGAGATGAAGAAGAAGGCGGGCGACGACCGCCAGAAGCTTCAGCAAGAGATGATGGCGCTCTACAAGCGCGAGAAGGTCAACCCGGCCTCGGGCTGCCTGCCGATCCTGCTGCAGATCCCGATCTTCTTCTCGCTCTATAAGGTGATCTTCGTCGCGTTCGAACTGCGGCACGCGCCCTTCTTCGGCCCGTTCCAAGACCTTTCGGCGCCCGATCCCACCTCGCTCTACAACCTGTTCGGCCTGCTGCCTTGGGCGGCGCCCGAGCCGGGCACGACGCTGGCGATGATCTTCATCGGTATCCTGCCGATCCTGCTGGGCATCTCGATGTTCCTGCAGCAGAAGCTGAACCCGGCGCCCGCCGACCCGGCGCAGAAGATGATCTTTGCGTGGATGCCTTGGGTGTTCATGTTCATGCTCGGCGGCTTCGCCTCGGGTCTGGTGCTCTACTGGATCACCAAC
Organism: Salipiger sp. PrR002; assembly: GCF_010500775.1. Classification (NCBI taxonomy): domain Bacteria; kingdom Pseudomonadati; phylum Pseudomonadota; class Alphaproteobacteria; order Rhodobacterales; family Roseobacteraceae; genus Salipiger; species Salipiger sp. PrR002. The sequence goes on along the minus strand of NZ_JAAGOU010000033.1, from coordinate 30,128 downwards.
AACACGATCACCTTCACCCAGCAGTACATCATCATGCGCAGCCATGGGGCGAAGCCTGACGTGTTCGGCAACATCAAATCCGGCTTCAAGCGTAAGCCCAAGGACGCGAAGTCGGACGGAAAATGAGCGCAAGCGTCACCCAGATCTGGCGCCACCCGATCAAGGCCCATGGCCGCGAGGCGCTGGATCGGGTGACGCTCACCGCTCACCACTGCCTGCCCTTCGACAGGGCTTGGGCGGTGGCGCATGAGAACTCTGCTGTCGACGGGTCCGAATGGGCCCGTTGCGGCAATTTCAGCCGGGGCGCCAAGGCGCCCCAGCTCATGGCGATCAGCGCCGAGCTGAACGAGGCGGCGGGCACCATCACCCTGCACCACCCGGACCGCCCCGATCTGACCATCAATCCCGACCGCGACGGCGATGCCTTCCTAAACTGGGTCCGCCCGCTGATGCCCGAAGACCGGGCGCAATCGGCGCGGCTGGTTCGGGCGCAGGCGCGCGGCATGACCGACGCTCCCTTTCCGTCGATCACCCTGTGCAACATGGCCTCGCACCGCGCGGTCGAAGCGCAGATGGGTCAGCCGCTGTCGATCCACCGCTGGCGCGGCAACATCTGGCTGGATGGGCTGGCGCCGTGGCAGGAGTTCGACTGGGTTGGCCGACAGGTGAAGATCGGCTCTGCGATCTTCACCGTGCGCGAACGCACCGGCCGCTGCGCCGCCACCACCGCAAACCCCGAGACAGGCCAGCGCGATGCGGATACGCTGGGCGCGCTGCGGCACTGGGGGCATACTGATTTCTCGGTGCAGGCCGAAGTGACGACAGGCGGCGAGATCGCCCTGGACGACGAGGTAACTCTGCTGTGACGACCCCCCTTCCCTTTCCCATCGCCGAAGACCCCGATGACGCCACCCGCGAGGCGGCGCGCAAGGCCTTTGCCGGTGACGTGCAATTCCTCAAGGGCGTGGTCGCCATGGATGGGCTGCCGCCCGACGACCGCCCCGAGGTCTGCTTTGCCGGGCGTTCCAACGTCGGCAAGTCGAGCCTGATCAACGCCCTCACTGGTCGCAAGGGCATTGCCCGCGCGTCGAACACGCCGGGCCGGACGCAGGAGATCAACTTCTTCACGCTGAACGAGAGCCATTATCTCGTCGACCTTCCGGGCTATGGCTTTGCCAATGCCCCTGTTGCGGTGGTCGAGAAATGGCAGCGCCTGCTGAAGCAGTATCTTTCTGGCCGTGTCTCGCTGCGCCGCGCCTTCGTGCTGATCGATGCGCGCCACGGCGTGAAGGCGGTGGACGAAGAGATCATGGATCTGCTCGACAAATCCGCCGTGACCTTTCAGGCCGTGCTGACCAAGACCGACAAGCTCAAGGCCAAGGACCTCGACAAGATCCTGAGCCAAGTGCGCGAGAAATTGTCGAAACACCCCGCCGCCTACCCCGAAATCGTGCTCACCAGCTCTGAAAAGGGCGAAGGGATTCCGACACTTCGCGCGATCATCCACGGACTTTCTTGAGATTCCCCTTCGCAAATCCTGACGCAGGGTCTAGTTCTCTGCGGGACGAGAGACGTTTCCCGCATCGAGGATGCACCACAAGATGAAGAAGCAGACGATGAACCGAGACTGGATCACCACCGCCCGCACCCTCAACGAAGCCCTGCCGTACCTGCAGCGCTATACGGGCGCGATCGTGGTGGTGAAGTTCGGCGGCAATGCCATGGGCGACACCGACGCCATGGCAGAGTTCGCCCGGGACATCGTGCTGATGCGTCAGGTCGGGGTGAACCCGGTTGTGGTGCACGGCGGCGGCCCGATGATCAACGACATGCTGGCCAAGCTGAACATCAAATCCGAGTTCAAACGCGGCAAGCGGGTCACCGATCAGGCCACCGTCGAAGTGGTCGAGATGGTGCTCACCGGCCTCGTGAACAAGCGCATCGTGCAGGCGATCATGGATGAGGGCGGACGTGCCGTCGGCCTTTCGGGCAAAGACGATGATCTCATCGTCTGCGAGGCGGACGATCCCGAACTGGGCTTTGTCGGCCGCCCGGTGGAGTGCAACGTGCAGGTGCTGCACGATCTCTTCAAGGCCGGGATCATCCCTGTCGTGGCACCCGTCGCCACCGGCATGGATTATCTCGAGACCTTCAACGTCAATGGCGACACCGCCGCGGGCGCGCTTGCCGGGGCGCTGAAGGCCGATCGCCTGCTGCTGCTGACTGATGTATCTGGCGTGAAGAACAAGGCGGGCGAAGTGGTCACGCAGATGACCCCCGAGGATGTCCGCGCAATGACCGAGGATGGCACCATCGCCGGCGGCATGATCCCCAAGACCGAGACCGCGCTGAAAGCGGTCGAGGAAGGCGTGCGCGCGGTGGTCATCCTCGACGGGCGGGTGCCCAACGCCTGCCTGCTGGAGCTTTTCACCGAGCATGGCGCAGGCTCGCTGATCCGCCGCGCCGATCTGGAACCGGTGCGCCCGCGCGAGTGACCCTCGCAAGGATCGCCGAGGCAGCGCGGGCCGAGGGGCTGGCGCTGCGCGGCGCGTTCCATCCATCACAGGGCGACGGCGCGCCGGATCGCTGCGGCACGCTGGTCCTGCTGGGACCAGACGAGCCGCGCTTCTGGCCGATCTTCTCGGGTTCTCCCGAATACCGTGACCGCACTCCCGACTCGATGGACCGCTGGTCCAAGCGGGTCGTCGGCGCACTGGCGCAGAGGTTTGGCGGGGCGGCGATCTTTCCCTCCGACGGGCCGCCCTACCCGTCGTTCCTGAACTGGGCAAAGGCCAGCGGCTCCGCCTCCACCGCGCCGCCGGGCATGCTCGTCCACACCGAGGCGGGGCTGCTGATCAGCTACCGCGGCGCCATCGCCCTGCGCGAACGCCTCGCCCTGCCTGATGCCCCCTCAGAAAGCCCCTGTGCGCCCTGCGCGAGGCCCTGTGTCGGGGCTTGCCCCGTCGGCGCGCTTGGTGATGGCACGCCCTATGACGTGCCCGCCTGCCAAGCCCATCTGCGCAGCGACGAGGGCGCTGAATGCCGCATCCACGGCTGCCTCGTGCGCCGCGCCTGCCCGCTGTCCTCGGCCCTGCAGCGCCAGCCCGAACAGGCGGCTTTCCACATGGCGAGCTTCATGGGAAACTGGCATGAGGCGGAGGGACCATCATGAAACGGCTCATTCTCATGCGGCATGCCAAGTCCGACTGGTCGGTGGGCACGCCGGATCACGCGCGCCCGCTCAATGACCGCGGACGGCGCAGCGCCGAAGCGCTTGGCGACTGGCTGCGCGCCGAAGACATCCTTCCCGATCAGGTGCTTTGCTCATCGGCGGCGCGGACACGCGAAACGCTCGACCTGCTGCATCTCGGCGAGTTGCCCACACGCTTCGAAGACCGGCTCTATCTTGCGGGCCCTTCGGCGCTGCTCAAGAGCCTGCAGGCCGCCACTGGAACCACCGTGCTGATGCTCGCGCATAACCCCGGCATCTGCGATTTTGCCAATGCCGTTGTGTCGCGCGGCCCCAACCACCCGCGATTCGCCGACTACCCGACGGGCGCAACATTGGTGGCGGATTTCGACATCGACGAGTGGGCGGATGCGCGTTTGGGCAAGGCGACGAGCCACGCCTTCACCATTCCGCGCGAATTGGTCTGACCCTGCACGCGGGCCCCACGCGGGCCAAGGACAGTCCCGAACAATGCGTCTGAAAATAAAGTGGCGCCCGCGATCCCCCTCCCAAAGGACCACGAGCGCCCCTGTAGCCGGTCACGGTTTGAAGGGACCATTCGAAAGGTCCGGGTCAGCCATATCAGATCGCGCATCCTCCCACGCAACGATCCGAACGCGGGCGACACTCGGACGACCTTTCGCGGATCGTCCCCTCATGAAACCGGCACAGATTGCATCCGGTCAGAGACCGGAGGAGCCGCCGTGCGACTCCGTGTCACAGAACGTAACACAAATGATAAAAAAACGAGCCCCAAATTTAATGGGACTCGCTGAAATAATGCAGATTTTTTAGGCGTTAGTGCCCAAGGATCTGGCTAAGGAACAACTTCGTGCGCTCGTGCTGCGGATTGTTGAAGAATTCCTCGGGCTCGTTCTGTTCGACGATCTGTCCGGCGTCCATGAAGATGACCCGATTCGCCACCTGACGGGCGAATCCCATCTCGTGCGTGACGCAGAGCATGGTCATTCCCTCTTCGGCCAGTTCGACCATCGTATCGAGCACTTCCTTGATCATCTCCGGGTCGAGCGCCGAGGTGGGCTCGTCGAACAGCATGATCCGCGGCTTCATGCACAGCGAGCGGGCGATGGCCACACGCTGCTGCTGGCCCCCCGAAAGCTGGCCGGGATATTTGTTGGCCTGCTCGGGAATCTTCACCTTCTCGAGGAAGTGCATCGCCGTTTCTTCGGCCTGTTTCTTGGGGATCTTGCGAACCCAGATCGGCGCCAGCGTGCAGTTCTCGAGGATGGTCAGATGCGGGAAGAGGTTGAAGTGCTGGAAGCACATGCCTACCTCGGAGCGGATCTTGTCGATGTTCTTGAGGTCCGAGCTCAGCTCGATCCCGTCGACCATGATGCTGCCCGCCTGATGCTCTTCAAGACGGTTGATGCAGCGGATCATCGTCGATTTGCCCGAGCCCGAAGGCCCGGCGATGACGATCCGTTCGCCGCGATAGACGGTCAGATCGATGTCACGCAGCACGTGGAAGGTCCCGTACCACTTGTTCATCTTCGTGATCTGAATGGCCACCTCATCGGAGACCTTCATCTGGCTGCGATCGACTTCGCGTGTTGCAAGTTCAGACATTGGAGGTCTCCTTAGCGGTGCTCTCGGCGGAGCTTTTTCTCGAGGAAGAGCGAATAGCGGCCCATGCTGAAGCAGAAGATGAAGAAGCACAGACCGATAAAGACGAAGAGTTCCCAGTAGACACCGTTCCAGTCGGTGGTCGCCCGGATCGAGTTGGACAGGCCGATGGGGTCCAGCAGGCCGATGAAGACGACCAGCGTGGTATCCTTGAACAGACCGATGAAGGTGTTCACGATCCCCGGGATCGAGATCTTCAGGGCCTGCGGCAGGATGATCAGCCGCATGGATTTCCAGTAGTCCAGACCCAGCGCATCCGCGGCCTCATACTGCCCTTTGGGAAGGGCGGCGAGACCACCGCGGACCACCTCGGCGATATAGGCGGCCGAGAACAGGGTGACCATGATGATGACGCGCAGCATCAGGTCAAAGTTGGTGCCCGGCGGCAGGAAGTAGTTCAGCAGCAGCGAAGCGGTGAACAGCCAGACGATCAGCGGCACGCCGCGGATGATCTCGATGAAGGCCACCGAACATTTGTTGATGATGAACATGTCCGACTGACGCCCCAGCGCCAGCAGGATGCCCAGCGGCAGCGACAGCACGATGCCCGACACGCCGATGATCATCGCCAGCATGAAGCCGCCCATGTTCTGCGTCGGGACGCTCTGCAGCGCCAGTGGCACCACCGAGGCCAGCGCCCCGGTCAGCGGCCCGGCCACGAAGAGCCAGTAGAGCACCGGAACGATGATCGTCAGGATGACCGAGACAAGAGAGCCAAGCTTCGGCGCGGCGAACTTCATGATCGCCCAGCCGATGACGAAGCCGAGGATGGCCGCGATCGGCCCCCAGAGCGATCCACCCCAGAGCAGCCAGAACAGCACGAAGGGCGCAAGAGCTGTCACCCAGAGCGCCTTGCGCGGCACCGAGCTGAACAGCACCGGCGCGACCGCCGCGAGGAAGATCAGGAAGGCGAGGATCGGGCGCCAGTAGAGGTCTTTGGGGTAGAAGCCAAAGATCAGCTGCGGCCAGCGCTCGGCCAGCACCGCCCAACAGGCCACCGACGCATCGGCCCCGTAGATCTCGTCACGGATCGCCCGGCATTCGCTGAGGCTCGAGGCATCCCAGATCCCGCGCAGGGCCCAAGGCAGCAGGTGGCTCAGGGCGGCATAGATGACCCAGAGCGAGAGCACGGTGAGCAGGATGTTGAGCCAGCCGGAGAACAGGTTCTCGCGGATCCATTTCACCGCACCGACCTGCGTCAGCGGCGGGTCCTGCTGGTCGAGCATCGTATCGCGGACATAGGCGACGGTTTGTGCGTGTGTATCGCTCATGTCACCGCTCCTTCAGCTTCACGGAGGAGTTGTAGATGTTCATCACGCCCGAGATCAGCAGGCTCAGCACCAGATAGAACAGGCCCAGCAGCAACATGCCTTCAAGCTCGCGGCCGGTCTGGTTGATGGTGATGCCGCCCAAGGTCGAGCGCACGTCCATGTAGCCCACGGCGATGGCGAGCGAGCTGTTCTTGGTCAGGTTGAGGAACTGCGAGATCAGCGGCGGGATGATCACCCGCAGCGCCTGCGGCAGGATCACGAGGTTCATCGTGGTGCCCGGACGCAGACCCAGCGCATAGGCGGCCTCGGTCTGGCCTTTCGAGATGGCGAGGATACCGCCACGCACGATCTCGGCGATGAACGCGCCGGTGTAGAGCGACAGCGCCAGCCACAGGGCGATCAGCGAGTTGCGCAGATGCACGCCGCCGTCGAAGTTGAAGCCGCCCAGTTCAGGCTTGTCGAGAGACGCGCCCAGCAGGAGCAGCACCACGATCACCGGCACAAGCACCGAGGCGATCTGGAAAGGCAGCGTCATGGGGCGTTTGCCGGTTGCTTCCTGAATATGGGTCGCGCGCGTGCCAAGCACTTTGGCACCGACACCCCCGGCGATCAGTACGGCGAGGATCAGCAGCCAGTCCCAGACCGAAGAGGTGGGGATGACCTCTCCGCCCTCACCTGCCTCAGCGCCACCCGAGGCGTCTGCGGCGGTGGAGGTGGCGTCATTGTTCTGACCGGTCTGCACACCGGCCCCGCCGGTGGCGATGCGGCTGGCGCCATAGGTTCCGGCCATATTGGTGCTCGGGCTCGCGGCTGCGGCGGGCGCGGGCGCTTCGGGCGCGGCAACCTCATTGCCCCCCAGCGAGCGGCTGAACACCACGTTCGGGATATAGACCCCGCGGTTGGTAATCGCGACGCTCTCGCCCAGAATCATCGAAGATCCGTCTTCGCCGCGGAAGTCCCGCGGTGTCGGCATGGATTCGGTCATCAGCGCGAAGATCAGCACGATCCACAGCAGCAGCGGCACGTTGCGGAAGCCTTCCACGTAGACCGCAGTCAGACGCGAGACGACCCAGTTGTTCGACAGGCGCAGAACGCCCGCGATCACCCCCAGCACGGTGGCGAGGGCACAGCCCAGCACGGCCACCAGCAGGGTGTTCAGAATGCCCACCAGCGCCGCACGTCCGTGGGACATCTGGTTGTTGTAGTCGATGAGCTGCTGGTTGATGTCATAACCCGCAGGCTGGCCGAGGAAACCGAAGTCGAAATCCTTGCCCAATGCCTCGAGGTTATGGATCGTGTTCGAAATCAGCCACGACAGCAAAAGCGCAATCAGGATCATTGCCACCACCTGGATGGTCATCGATCGATAGCGCGTGTCGAAAATGAGCTGACTCAGCCGGAAGCCTCGCTCCGGCGGATCCGTCATGGTCGCCATAAATGTCTCCCCGGACATTTGCTGTGTGGGTTACCGCAGCGGTTGATCCGCCGTCCGTCCCCTCACGCAAACGCGATGTTTTTCTTGTTTAGGTGGAAAGGGGCGCAGGTTTCCCTGCGCCCCTCGCCTTAGTCGATCTTAGCGGAACGGCGGGCTGTAGAGCAGGCCACCTTCGGTCCACTGCGCGTTCAGGCCGCGCGACAGGCCGATCGGGGTTGCTTCGCCGATGTTCTTCTCGAAGATCTCGCCGTAGTTGCCGGCTGCCATGATGGCGCGCTTGGCCCATTCTGCGTCGAGGCCGAGCATCGCGCCCAGTTCACCTTCGGTGCCGAGCAGACGGTTGATCTCGGGGTTGTTCGTCGGAGCCGAGGACAGCTCTGCGATGTTTGCCGAGGTCACGCCGTATTCTTCAGCGGCGACCAGCGCGTTCAGGGTCCAGCGGGCGATGTCGCCCCACTCGCTGTCGCCATGGCGAACCAGCGGGCCGAGCGGCTCTTTCGAGATGATTTCCGGCAGGATCACGTGATCGCCCGGGTTCTCGAAGGTTGCGCGGGTCGCTGCGAGGCCCGAAGCGTCGGTGGTGTAGACGTCACAGGCGCCAGCCAGATACTGCTGCTGCGCTTCGGCGTTGGTCTCGATCGGAACCGGCTCGTAGCTGATGTTGTTGGCGCGGAAGAAGTCCGCGAGGTTCAGCTCGGTGGTGGTGCCGGTCTGGATGCAGACGGTGGCGCCATCGAGTTCTTTGGCCGAAGCCACACCCAGCGACTTCGGAGCCATGAAGCCCTGACCGTCGTAGTAGTTCACACCGACGAATTCGAACTTCAGGTCGACATCCCGCGAGAAGGTCCAGGTGGTGTTACGCGCCAGAACGTCGATCTCGCCCGAGGCCAGCGCGGTAAAGCGGGTCTGACCGGTGGTCTGGGTGAAGGCAACCTTCATCGGGTCGCCCAGAACGGCTGCGGCGAGCGCGCGGCAGTACGCCACGTCGAAACCCTGCCACACGTTGTTTGCATCGGGTGCCGAGAAACCGGCCAGACCCGTCGACACACCGCACTTCAGCTCCCCGGCCGCTTTCACGTCGTCCAGGGTCGCAGCACCTGCAGCGCCAGCCACGAAGGCGGCAGCCGTCAGAGCGCCCAGAGTTACGGTTTTTTTCATGTTAACCTCTTCCTGTTGCCCGGCCCCTTGTGGACCGGCTCTTGATCCTTGCTGGATCGGTTTGTGCAGCCAGGGGCTCCCTCCCTGTGCTGGGGGGAGTTTGGGAGGAAACTTTCGGCAAGGTCAAGCCGGTGCGGCGCGAAAAAGGCATGCAAATGCCTGCATCTTACGCAACGATTCTGGAAGAGATATACGTTTAGGCAGTACCGCAGAGGGCAAAGAAGCGGTGCGCGTGCAGAAAGGCATCGCGTTTGATCTCAGCGGCTTCCGTGGCCTCTTCGTCCTCGCCCCAGAGTTCCGCCTGAAAGCTCTCGTCCAGCCGCGACAGCGCCCAGATTTCCTCGGCGTCATGCTCTTTGCCGGTGGCGGCGAATCCCAGCACCAGCGAGCCGGTGAGCGCCACGAGATCGTGGAAGGCGGCCAATTCGAACGGGCTGAGCGCATGGGTACGCTCGCGCAGAACCCGCAGCGCGGGCTCGGGCTGCGACGCATGCATCAGCCCCTGCCGCGTTTCGAGCCGCGCGCCAAGCTCGCGCTCGGCCCAGTCGAGCAGCGGGTCCCATTGCGCCTGCTGGCGCTGGACCAGCATGTCGGGGCTGTCGGCGCGGTAGCACAGCAGATCGCTGTCGCCGTATTCCGCCAGCATGTCCGCCACATCCGCGTGCTGCGTCGCCACCTTGTCGATGGCGCTGTTGGCGGTGCGGGTGAACGGCATGGTCGAGGGGTCGATCTTCTCGTCCTGCGCGCGCCATTCCTCGGCCATGGCCTCGGCGATGGCCCGGCTCGGCACCACCAGCGCGGCCTTGCCCGGCGTGCGCAGCGGGCGCCCGTCGAGATGCACGGTGAAACCGCCCTCGGCCTCTTCGACCGTGGCGTCCTTGTAGAAGCGGCGGGGGGCCCATTCGCTCATGCGGCTTGGCTCCAGAGTTGGTCCAGCAGCGCCGGAAGCGCGCGGATATCGTCGATGATGCTGCGCGCCGAGGCAAGGCGCGCGCGGTCGTGATAGCCCCAGCTGACGCCAATCCCGTGGATCCCGGCAGCGGCGGCCATGTCCATGTCAAAGCTCGTGTCGCCCAGCATCACCGCATCGCGGGCATCCACGCCCGCCTCGGCGAGCGCCGCCTGCAGCATGGCCGGATGCGGCTTTGACGGGTGATCGTCGGCGCATTGCTGGGTGACAAAGAGGTTGCGGATGCCGTGCCCGTCGACCAGCTTGTCGAGCCCGCGGCGCGACTTGCCGGTGGCGATGCCAAGCAGCCATTCGGGCCGCGCGTGCAGCGCCTCCAGCATCTCGTGCACATGCGGATAGAGCGGCGAGCTGACCGGCGTGCCCGATTGCGCGCGCAGGCGCATGTAGGTGGCCTTGTAGCCCTCGACCATCGCCTCGACGGTGCGCGCATCGGCCTGCGGTGCCAGTTGCGCCACGGCCACCGGCAGCGACAGGCCGACGATGCCGAGAATCTCTTCGCGGCTCGGCGTCTCGATCCCGACCTCGGCAAAAGCGCCGCGCATCGACGCGAGAATATCCGCCTGACTGTCGACCAGCGTGCCGTCGACGTCGAAGATGATCAGTTTCAGGTCCATCGCTCAGTGCAGCTCTTCGAAGGGATCGTCCGCCGCCAGATCCTCGGTCCAGCCGAAGGTCTCCCAGCTTTGCGTCATATGCTCGGGCAGAGGCGCAGTGACGGTGACCGGCTTCTTGGTCACCGGGTGCAGGAAGGTCATCGAGCGGGCGTGCAGATGCAGCTTCTTCGAGATGATGCCGCCCAGTTGCGCGCCCCAGCCATCGCCGAGGTTTTCCTGACCGGAGCCGCCATATTTGCCATCGCCAATGATCGGATGGCCGATCTCGGCCATATGCGCACGCAGCTGGTGGGTGCGCCCGGTCACCGGCTCCATCGCCACCCAGCTTGCCCGCCCCGCGACCCGGTAGAGAGTGGCATAGAGCGTATGGGCGCGCTTGGCGCCGGGCGTGCTGTCGATCTCGCGCGGGTGGATGGCGCGCATCTTCTCGCCCTCGCCGCCCTTGCCATGGCCACCAGCCTTCACCAGCCCGTATTTGATCTCGCCGAGATAGGGCGTGGGCACACCGGCCACCAGCGCCCAGTAGATCTTGCGCGTTTCCTTGTGGCGGATCGCGGCGGTGAGCGCCTGCGCCATCTCGCGGGTGCGCGCCAGCAGCAGCACGCCCGAGGTGTCCTTGTCGAGCCGGTGCACAAGGCGCGGCTTTTCTTCGAAGCCGAACTTCAGCGCTTCCGCCAGCCCATCCACATGGCGTGTCTGCTTGCTGCCGCCCTGCGTCGGCATCCCCGGCGGCTTGTTCAGGGCGATGATGTGATCGTCCTTCCACAGCACGCAGGACTGGATCAGCTTGCTGTCGGCCTCCGAGACCTTCGGCTTTGCCGGGGCGGTCTTGGCCATTTCCTCGGGCTCGGGCAGCGGCGGCACGCGCACCTGATTGCCCACCGCGAGGCGGGTCGAGGCTTTCACCCGGCCACCATCCACGCGAATCTCGCCCTTGCGGCACATCTTCTCGATGCGGCCCTGCGGCACATGCGGAAAGTGGCGCTTCATCCAGCGGTCGAGGCGCTGATCGCCATCGCCCGGCCCCACGGTCACGGTCTGTACTCGGCTCATGCGAAGAAACTCCTGGTGATCAGCAGGCCGGCAAAAAGCGCTGCAAGCGAGACAGCCACTGAGACCGCCACATAGGCCCCGGCGACGGCCACGTCGCCGCGCTCATAAAGCGTTGCGAAGTCGAGGGAAAACGCGGAAAACGTGGTAAAGCCTCCAAGCACGCCGGTCATCAGGAAGGGCGCGAAACGGTTGGCCGAAAGATTGCCCAGCAGCACCACGATGACGCCCATGGCAAAGGAGCCGACGATGTTCACCGTCAGCGTGCCCCATGGGAATCCCTTGCCAAGCAGGCGCGCCATGGCAAGCCCGGTGAGATAGCGCCCGCTGGCACCCAGCGCTCCGCCGAGCGCGACCTGTAAAACCGTGAGGATCATAGGGCGGAAATGTCCTGCGACTGGGGAATTGTCAAGTTTCCGCGCCGCTAAGCATAGGGGGGGCTCTGCCCCCTCGGCGCTGCGCGCCTCACCCCCGGGATATTTCAGCCTAGACGAAGGTCAGGGGTTTCGCTCGCGGCGCAGCTTTTCGAAATAGTCGACGCGCTTTTTCAGGTCGCGCTCGAAGCCGCGTTCGACCGGCGCGTAGTAGCTGCCGCGGTCCATGGCCTCGGGGAAGTAATCCTGCCCCGAAAACCCATCCTCGGCGTCATGGTCATAGGCATATCCGCTGCCATAGCCCTGATCCTTCATCATCGCGGTCGGCGCGTTGAGGATATGCTTGGGCGGCATCAGTGAGCCGGTGCGCTTGGCGGCGCTTCTGGCGGCCTTATAGGCCACATACGCAGCATTGGATTTGGGGGCCAGCGCGAGGTAGATCACCGCCTGCGCCAGCGCCAGTTCGCCCTCGGGGCTGCCCAGCCGCTCGTAGGTCTGCCAGCTGTCGATGCAGATCGCCTGCGCCTGAGGATCGGCCAGACCGATGTCCTCGACCGCCATGCGGGTCAGGCGCCGGGCAAGAAAGCGCGGGTCCTCGCCGCCCTCCAGCATCCGCGCGAACCAGTAGAGCGCGGCATCCGGGTCCGAGCCGCGCACCGCCTTATGCAGTGCCGAAATGAGGTTGTAATGGCCATCGCCGCTCTTGTCGTATTGCGCGGCGCGGCGCATGAGCCGGGCCGAGAGCGCCTCGGGGGCCAGCGGCGCATCGACCTTCCACGCCATGATCTGCTCGATGAGGTTGAGCAGCGCGCGGCCATCGCCATCGGCCATCTCGAGGAGCGCGGCGCGCGCGGCAGCATCGAGCGGCAGGCTGCGGTCCAATTCCCGCTCGGCGCGCTGCGCGAGACTCTCGAGATCGGCAAGGCCCAGCCGCTCGAGCACCAGCACCTGCGCGCGCGACAGGAGCGCGGCGTTGAGCTCGAAGCTGGGGTTCTCGGTGGTGGCCCCCACAAGCAGGATGGTGCCATCTTCCATATGCGGCAGGAAGCCGTCCTGCTGCGCCTTGTTGAACCGGTGAATCTCGTCAACGAAGAGCAGCGTGCCCTGCCCGTTGGCGTGGCGGTGGCGCGCCGCCTCGAACACTTTGCGCAGCTCGGGCACACCGCTGAAGATCGCGCTGATCTGCACGAAATGCAGGTCCGTGGCATCGGCCAGCAGCCGCGCGATGGTGGTCTTGCCCACCCCCGGCGGCCCCCAGAAGATCAGGCTGGAGAGCGCCCCCGACGCCAGCATCACCCCAAGTGGCGCCTCGGGGCCGAGCACCTGTTGCTGGCCGATCACCTCGCCCAGCGCCTTGGGGCGCAGGCGGTCCGCCAGCGGGCGCGGGCCGGACTGTGCGGGCGTCGCAGCCCCGGAGGGGTCGTCGAATAGATCGGCCATCTGTGTCGGCCCCTCCCATGGCCCTGTTCAGCTTTTGCCGCGTCAGGCCCTGAAGCGCAGCGAGATGCGGCCATTGCCGCGCTGCGCGTCAATCTGGATGCGCGGCACCGCGTCCTTCAACAGCCCGTCCACCTCGCCGGGCAGCGCGACCTGATGGCCGTTCACTGCCCGCAGCAGATCCCCGCGCTGCAGACCGATCCGCGCGCCCCACGGGCCGGGATCGACCACCACGACGCCTTCGCCTCCCGCAAGCGGCAGGCCAAGTTCGGTCTGCACCGCCGGGTTCAGCCGTGCCAGCGTCAGCCCCGGCAGCACCGCCCGCTCGTCCAGCGTGACCCGCTGTTGCGGCGGCTCGTCGGGCGCGGCGATCATCGCGACCTTGGCTTCGTTCTGCGCGCCGTTATGAAGATAGGTGATCTGCGCCTTATGGCCCAGCCCCGTCACCGACATGCGGTAGAGCATCTCTGCCGGCGTGTTCACCGGCTGGTCGTCGACCTCGAGCACGACGTCCCCCACGTCGAGCCCGGCCTTGGCGAAGGGGCTGGCCTCATGCAGCTCCGAGATCAGCACACCGCCGGGCAGCCCCATGCCAAGGCTTTCCGACAAGTCCGCATCTACGCTCTGTCCGGTCATCCCGGCCCAAGGCCGCTCGAAGGAGGTGTTGCCCGCCTCCGCCTGTTCGACGAATTGGCTCACCAGCGCGGAGGGGATGGCGAAGCCGATGCCGTTCGAGCCGCCCGAGCGGGTGAGGATCGAGGTGTTCACGCCGATGAGTTGGCCCTTCACGTCGATCAGCGCGCCGCCGGAATTGCCCGGGTTGATCGGCGCATCGGTCTGGATGAAATAGCCGCGCGCATTGCCGGTGGCGGTGCCCGAGCGGGCAAGGCCCGACACGATGCCCGAGCTGACGGTCTGCCCCACGCCGAACGGGTTGCCGATGGCCAGTGCCAGTTCGCCCACCTCGACGGAATCGCTGTCGCGCAGCGGCAGGAAGGGCATGCCCTTGGCGCCGTCGAGCTTCAGGATCGCCAGATCGGCTTCCTCGTCGGCCAGCAGAACCTCGGCGTCATATTCGGCGCCATTGTTGAGCACCACGCGGATGTCGGTCGCCTGCCCCACCACGTGGTAATTCGACACGACGATGCCATCCGCCGACAGGATCACCCCCGAGCCCAGCGAGTTCTGCACCCGCGGCCGCCCGCGAAAATCGCTGAACAGGTTGCCGAAGAGCGGATCGCCCGCGAAAGGACTTCGCGCCTCGACCACGCGGCTGGCATAGATATTGACCACCGCCGGGGTCGCCTTTTTCACCAGCGGCACGAAGGAGAGGGAAATCTCCGCCTTGCTCTGCGGCACTTTGGCCGAGGTCTCGGCAAGCGCCGGCACGGCTGTGAGGGCAAGGCTGAGGGCGGGAACGATCAGGATGTTTCGCAGCATGTAGCGGTCCTCCAGTACCTCTTGGGATATGTCGGGCGGATCTTTGGAATGCAAGTCACGCCCCGGTGCGCGCCCCGTGCGCTTTACGTGTGCGGGGCGCGGCCAAGACCGGAGCTGCTAAGACTGGAAATGCCGCGCGCGCCGTGTCAGAAGCCGCCGCGTCAGTCATTGGAGTGCCCTCATGCAGATCGTCTCGCTCATCGCCCGCCCCGGCACGCTGGATACCGCGCTGGTCGACAGCCTGCGCAACGCTTTCGGCGGCGGCCCCGTCACCGTGCTGTCGGATGGCGAAGCGGCGGAATTCCCGATCGAGACCGCGCCTAGCAACTTCGAAGAGGTGCGCGCCTCGCTCGCCGATCAGGCAGACGTGAACCTGCTGCCGGGCGATGGCCGCCGCAAGAAGATGCTGCTGGCGGATATGGACAGCACGATGATCCAGCAGGAATGCATCGACGAGTTGGCCGAGGAAGCCGGCGTCGGCGCGCATGTGAAAGAGATCACCGCGCGGGCGATGAACGGCGAGCTCGACTTCGAAGGCGCGCTGACCGAGCGGGTGGCGCTGCTGAAAGGCTTGCCGGAAAGCGTCATCGACAAGGTGCTGGAGACCCGCATCACGCTGATGCCGGGCGGCCCTGCCCTCGTGGCGACGATGAAGGCCAATGGTGCCTATGCGGCGCTGGTCTCGGGCGGGTTCACCGCCTTCACCGGGAAAGTGGCGGCGCAGGTTGGCTTCGACGAGAACCGCGCCAACACGCTGCTGGTCGAGGGCGGCAAGCTCACCGGCATTCCGGCACGGCCCATCCTCGGGCGCGAGGCAAAGGTGCAGGCGCTGGAGGAGATCACCGCACGGCTCGGCATCACCGAGGCCGACGTGCTCGCGGTGGGCGACGGCGCGAATGATCTGGGGATGCTGGGCCGCGCCGGGTTTGGCGTCGCGCTGCATGCCAAACCCTCGGTGCAGGCGGAATGCGCTCTGCGGGTGAACCTCGGCGATCTGACCGCGCTGCTGTTCCTGCAGGGCTACGCCCGCGACGAATTCGCGGGCTGAGCGCGGCGTCAGGGCGGCGGCGGTTCGGCAGTCGATTAGCTTCCAGCGACATGTGGCATATCAACACGTAAGTTCGAAAGCCGAAAGCACCCGGGTTGATCTGCGCCGGTCAGACCTGTTCATCTCGCTGATGAGGCTGAACAATCCGAGGTACAATGCTCAATTCCATCCTGCACTCCAAAGCCGGCCGCGCCGGCGAGGAAGATCGCATCTTCTGGCGCGAGTCCTTTCAAACCAGAGAAGACCATATTACCGCGACCTTCATCGAAAGGCTCAGCTACCTGTCGGGGCCCACAGCGATGAAGCTGCTCCGCGAGGCCGCCCGGCATGACTCTGCGGACGGCGCCCAGCTCTTCGCTTGGAAGACAGCCGAATTCGCGACCGTAGACTTCTGGCCCCGCTGGCCCGCGCCCGATGCAGGCAGAACCAGCGTCTAGCCCGACGTCTTCATCCGCCTGACGGTCGGAGACCCTGCGAAGACGCTCGATCTCATCGTTGAGGCGAAGCAGGAACATGCCACGCAATGGCCCCGACAATGGCAGGACCAACTCCAGAGCTACCTGCAACGGCAGCGCGAAGAGTACGAGACCCCCGCCGATATCCTGGGGGTTCTCGGTGTCGGCGGCAGGGTAAGCGACATGGCCGCCTTTCGCGCCGCAGCCGCTGCTGTCCGGGAAGACGTGAAGGTCGCGTGGTTCAGCTGGGCCGATATCGCGCGCGCAGTCACGAAACTGCAAGCCAAGGTCAGCCCCGCCGAAGCGCGCATCCTGTCGGATCTCGAGAAGGCGCTTTCCTTCTTCGGCTTCGTGCACGTTGACTTCGACGTCGGTCTGAAGCGCCTGCACCCGCTTCCCAACACCGCTGAACTTGGACTGGAGAGCTTGGAAATATGGTAATGACCTGGACCGACTCGCTGCGCAACGTGCGCACCGCCTATCGCGTTGTCGCCGCCTACCAGCAGCGCACCTTGGCGATGATGAAACTAGCTCGGCGCGAATTCGAGCCGCTGAATTTCGCCTGCTGGTTCGCGACAGAACATGACGTGGCGCCGCCTCAACGGGTCGACCCGCTGCGAAAGTGGAGCTGGGATTTCGTTCCGATGCAATCCTGCGCAATCGCGCTTAACAGCGTGGGAACGCGCTACTGGACCATCAAGCCGGGAGAATGCATCGTCTACCTGTGACCCTGCGCCGACTCTGGCTTTTGGGACACCATGCAGGACACGCCCGGTGTCAGCCCATCCCCCTCGGCGCTCCCGTCTGAGACCGAGACCGAAACCAGCTTTTCCATCTACGCCTACCAGTGGCTTGGGGCAGAGCAGCCCTTCGATGCCAAGGATACCCTTTGGAACACGAGCGACCCCGAGGACTGCACCACAACGCCGCGCAAAGGTGAAGGCGGCGACTGGCAGTTGCTCAGGCTTGAGTTGAATCTCGAGGATTTCGAGAAGCAGGAGGATTTCATGCGCAAGGTGGAGACGTTCCGAGACCGGGTGAAGGCCGCCTACGGGGAAGACCTCGGAGTAGGCAGAGCCAGCCGCTGATCAGTCCGCGACGCTTTCCAACCGTTTAAAGCGCTACCCGCTCTCCCAACCTGCGGAACGCGCCTTCCTGCTTCACCTCCGTCACGCGGCGAAGAGCGTGTCCAGCGGGCGGATTTCCCCGGTGAGATGGCCTGCGAAATTGCGCAGCTCGGGGTTGAGGAAGCGGTGCACGTCGGGATGCGCCGGGTCCGCCACACCAAGCCGCACCAGCAGCGCGGCCATCACGCATTCCGCCGCGCGCGTGGCGCCGTCGATGATCTTGACCGTAACGCCCAGACCGCGCTCCGGCAGGATGGCGACGAAATAGCCCTCCGCCCCGGTCTTGATCGCCAGCGGCTCCAGCGCGGCGCGCATGAGCAAGGTGCAGGCGCGGCCTTCCCCCGCCACCAGATCGGGATAGGCATACATCGCCTCAACCAATTGCACCCCGGCACGGCTGAGCGTATCGCCGCGCTGCTGCGCGCTGGCGAACCACGCCATGGCCCGCGCCATGCCCGCCATCGTGGTGGCGTGGTTGGGGGCCGAGCAGCCGTCGATCCCGAAGCAGGGGCTTACCGCGCCGGTTACCTCCTCGAAGGCATCGCGCACCGCCACCTGAACCGGATGCTCTGGCAGCACATATTCGGGACCGGCCCCCAGATACTGGCTGAGCGTCAGAAAGCCCGCGTGCTTGCCCGAGCAGTTGTTGTGCAATTGGCAGGGGCTTTCGCCCTCGCGGTTCATCTGCAGCTTCAGAGCCTTGTCGCGGCTCGGCTGGGCACCGCAGCGCAGGTCCGCCTCCGACAGCTCCAAATCCGCCAGCCACGCTTCGACCGCCGCCACATGGATCGGCGCGCCCTGATGCGAGGCGCAGGCGAGCGCCAGCTGCGGCGGGGTCAGATGCCATGCCTCGGCGGCACCCGAGGCGACCAGCGGCAGCGCCTGAATCATTTTCGACGAGGAGCGCGGATAGACCACCGCATCCGGATCGCCCCAAGCGTGTACGATGCCGCCGGAGGCGTCACAGATCACCGCGTGCCCCATATGCAGGCTTTCCGCGAGCGGCCCGCGGCGGACCTCCACCAGAGGTACGGCGGCGGTGATGGGCTCTTGACGCATGGGGGTCCTCACAAACGAGCGATAATCTGCCATCGGGGCTTTCTCGCCCCGCGTGTTTCGGTCTATTGTCCCGCCGTCGAGCACGAATGGTCGCGCCGGTCAAGGGACCGGAACAGGTTGGAGGCGCGCCACACATCTAGAGGCAAGCACGGCTGGAGGCTGCAGGTATGAAGTCAATTCTCGGTGGGGTTCTGGGCGCAGCGATGGCGCTGACCGCAACGGCGGGTCTCGCACAGGAAGAAAGCACCAACCGGGTGAATGCGATCACCGACTGGTCGGTGTTCGAAGGCAACAGCCCGCGCGAATGCTGGGCGGTGACCACCTACAAGGAAAGCGTCAACACCAAGGACGGCCGCGTCGTCTCGGTGAAGCGCGGTGATATCCTTCTGATGGTCTTCTACCGCCCCGAAGCCAATGTGATGGGTCAGGTCGCCTTCACCGGCGGGTACCCGTTCGCGGGTGGCTCGACCGTCGAGGCGAATGTCTCGGGTGAGACCTTCGAGCTCTACACAGAGGGCGAATGGGCGTGGCCCGCAACGCCGCAGGACGACGCCAAGATCATCGCGGCGATGAAGCGCGGCTCCGATGCCACGCTGACCGCGCGGTCGAGCCGTGGCACGCAGACCAAGGACACTTTCTCGCTGCTGGGCTTCACCGCCGCGGTCGAGGATGCGGAGAAGCGCTGCACCAACTAAGCCGACAGCGCGGGAGTAATTGGAGAAAGATGAAAGGCACCCCGAAGCGCTTTCATCTTTCCGAAAATACTCAAATTCCAGCGCTGCCACGCACAGGCCGGTTGAAATTTCAGGAGCCATCCACAGATGAGCTTCACCGAGGGAACGCGCCTGCGCGTTCCCTTTGACTTTTTGCAGGCGAATCCTGTATGGAGAGGCCTTCTTTTTCCGAGGATGACGAGATGACCGCCAGCGCGCCGATCACCCAGGACGTGGTGACGATCCCCCGCAAGCAGCCCGAAGAGGGCAAGGTGAACCTGATCGGGCTCACCCGTGACGCCCTGCGCGCCGCCCTGATCGAGGCTGGCACGCCGGAGAAACAGGCGAAGATGCGGGTCGGCCAGATTTGGCAGTGGGTCTATCACTGGGGCGTCCGCGAGTTCTCGGCGATGACCAACCTCTCCAAGGATTACCGCGCCCTGCTCGACGAGAAATTTGCGATCTCGCTGCCCGAAATTGTCTCGAAGCAGGTCTCGGCGGATGGCACCCGCAAATATCTCGTGCGCATCGCGGGCGGCCATGAGGTCGAGGTGGTCTACATCCCCGAGGAAGATCGCGGCACGCTCTGCATCTCCTCTCAGGTGGGCTGTACCCTCACCTGCTCGTTCTGCCACACCGGCACGCAAAAGCTGGTGCGCAACCTTACCGCCGGCGAGATCATCGGTCAGGTCATGCTGGCACGCGACGATCTTGGCGAATGGCCCGAGCCGGGCACCGGCACCGGCGAGAACGGGCCGCGCCTGCTGTCGAACATCGTGCTGATGGGCATGGGTGAGCCGCTCTACAACTTCGACAACGTGCGCGACGCGATGAAGATCGCCATGGACGGCGAGGGCATCGCCCTCTCGCGCCGCCGCATCACCCTGTCGACCTCGGGCGTCGTGCCGGAGATCGCCAAATGCGCCGAAGAGATTGGTTGCCTGATGGCGGTCAGTTTCCACGCCACCACCGACGAGGTGCGCAACAAGCTGGTGCCGATCAACAAGCGCTGGAACATCGAAGAACTGCTGAACGCGCTGCGTGAATATCCGCGGCTGTCGAACTCCGAGCGCATCACCTTCGAATATGTGATGCTCAAGGATGTGAACGACACCGATGCCGACGCGCGCCGTCTGGTGAAGCTGATCTCGGGGATCCCGGCCAAGATCAACCTCATCCCCTTCAACGAATGGCCCGGCGCGCCCTATCAGCGTTCGGACTGGGAGCGGATCGAGCGGTTCGCTGACATCATCTACAAGGCTGGCTACGCCTCGCCGATCCGCACCCCGCGCGGCGAGGACATCATGGCCGCCTGCGGTCAGCTGAAGTCGGCCACCGAACGCGCCCGCAAATCGCGCAAGCAGATCGAAGCCGAGAGCGGCATCGGCGGCGCGGCTTGACTAACCTGATTTAATTAATCAGGATTACCTCACCCAGCCAGTCCCACCTCCGGGACAGCCCGGATCGACGGCCCCATCGGGGCGACTGGCTGGGAGAGGTTCCATGCGACATGAACGGTTCGACCGGGTGGCATTGCGCCCCGCGGAAGCGCGGGTGGTGCGGCTACTACGGCTGTGGCGCGAGAATGATGAAGCCACCGCGCAGCTCGAATTGCGCGACGCGCTCGGCTTCACGCGCGCCCGCGCCTGCCTGCGCGCCTTGGGTGATTTCGCGGATTTGCTCACCACGCATGGGTGGCACGCTCCGCTCATCCTCCCGCCGGAGGCGACCGGCCTCTCCGACGATGAGCGCGCCATTGCCAGCTTCGTGCTGACCGCCACAGAGCAAGACCGCGATCTGGCGCTAGCCGAGGCCACCATGCTGGTCACCCCCATCCATATTCTGACGCTGACCAACGCCGCCGAGCGTCTTGGCCTGCCGCTGCTCTGCGAGGAATGCCGCGCGCGCCTCGATTGCCGCCTGAACTGACCCCCATCACGGACGCGTGCCAAGTGAAACCGCGCCCTTGACCTTCCAGTGACTGGAAGCCCTATGTTGTGAGGCGACCAAGATTGGAAGGAGTCGCATCATGGCCGACGGAAGCCTGCGCTTCGAAGTGACGAAGATGACATGTGGCGGCTGCGCGGGACGCGCGCAGAAGGCGCTGGCCGGGGTCGAGGGCGTCACCGACGCCTCGGTGAACCTCGCAACCAAGATGGCGCATGTGGAAGGCAGCGCCGGGGTGCCTGCGCTGCGTGCGGCGCTCGACAAGGCGGGCTACCCTGCCGGCGAGTCGACCATGCGCCTCGGCATCGAGGGCATGAGCTGCGCCTCCTGCGCGGGCCGCGTCGAGCGGGCGCTGGCCGATGTGCCCGGCGTGCTCTCGGCGACTGTGAACCTCGCCAGCGAGACCGCCGAGGTGAAGCTGCTGAGCGGCTCCGCCGAGGCCCCGGCGCTGATCCACGCGGTCGAAGGCGCGGGCTATAAGGCCAGCCTCGCCAGCGACGACAGCGCCGAGCAGGAAGCCCGCAAGAACGCCGAGCACACGGCGCTGAAGCGCGACCTGATCGTCGCCGCCGTGCTGACCGCACCGGTGTTCATTCTTGAGATGGGCGGCCATTTCATCCCCGGCTTTCACGATCTGATCGCCGGGACGATCGGCATGACCACCTCTTGGCTGGTCCAGTTCGTTCTGGTCACCGCGGTGCTGGTCTGGCCGGGGCGGCGGTTCTACCAGATCGGCCTGCCGCTGCTGCTCAAGGGCGCGCCGGACATGAATTCTCTGGTGGCGCTCGGCACATTGGCGGCCTGGCTCTACTCCACCGTCGCACTGTTCCTGCCCGGGCTGCTGCCCGAGGGCACGCGGGCGGTCTATTTCGAGGCGGCGGGCGTGATCGTCACGCTGATCCTGCTGGGCCGCTTCCTCGAGGCGCGCGCCAAGGGCCGCACCGGGGCGGCGATCAAGCGGCTGGTCGGGCTGAAACCCTCGACCGCTCGCGTAGAGCGCGAGGGCGAGATCGCCGAGCTGCCCATCGCCGAAGTGGTACAGGGCGATGTGCTGCACGTCCGACCGGGCGAGCGCATTGCCGTCGATGGCGAGGTGCTGACCGGGCGCTCTTATGTCGATGAGAGCATGATCACTGGCGAGCCGGTGCCGGTGGAGAAATCGGACGGCGCCACCGTGGTTGGAGGTACGGTCAACGGCGCGGGCGCGCTCAGCTTCCGGGCCACCGCCGTGGGCGCCGACACCATGCTGGCGCGGATCATCGCCATGGTCGAAGAGGCGCAGGGGGCCAAGCTGCCGATTCAGGCGCTGGCCGACAAGGTGGTGATCTGGTTCGTGCCCGCCGTCATGGCCGCCGCCGCGCTCACCTTCCTTGCGTGGCTGATCTTCGGCCCCTCCCCTGCCCTGACCTACGCGCTGGTCGCCGGCGTCTCGGTGCTGATCGTCGCCTGCCCCTGCGCCATGGGGCTGGCCACGCCGACCTCGATCATGGTCGGCACCGGGCGCGCCGCTGAACTGGGTGTGCTCTTCCGCAAGGGCGACGCGCTGCAGCGGCTGGAAAGCGTCAGCGTCGTTGCCTTCGACAAGACCGGCACGCTGACCGAGGGGCGGCCAGAACTGGTGCGCACGACCGCCGCGCCGGGCTTTGACGAGGGAGCCGTGCTGCGCCTTGCGGCCAGCGCCGAGCAAAGCTCGGAGCACCCGATCGCACGGGCGCTGGAGCGGGCCGCCGAGGGTACGCTGCCGCAGGCCGAAGAGGTCGAGGCCATCGCGGGCCACGGCCTTGTTGCCCGCGTCGAGGGGCGCCGCGTGCTGGTCGGGGCCGCCCGGCTGATGGCGCGCGAGGGGATCGACCTTGGCGCACTGAGCGCTGCGCATGACGAGATCGCCGGGGCCGGGCAAACCCCGGTGCTGGTCGCCGTCGACGGGCAGATCGCCGGCGCGCTGGCCGTGGCCGACAAGGTCAAACCCGGTGCCAAAGCCGCCATCGCCAAGCTGCACGACATGGGGCTGAAGACCGCGATGATCACCGGCGACACCCGCGCCACCGCGCAGGCCATCGCCGCCGAGCTGGGCATCGACCATGTGGAGGCCGAGGTGCTGCCCGAGGGCAAGCGCGATGCGGTGCGGGCGCTGCGCGACGCGCATGGCGCTGTGGGCTTCGTCGGCGATGGCATCAACGACGCCCCGGCGCTGGCCGAGGCCGAGGTCGGGCTCGCCATGGGCACCGGCACCGATGTGGCCATCGAAAGCGCCGATGTGGTGCTTGTCTCGGGCGACACGCGGGGGGTGGTCGAGGCCGTGCACCTGAGCCGCGCCGTGCTGCGCAACATCCGTCAGAACCTCTTCTGGGCCTTCGGCTACAACGTGGCGCTGATCCCGGTGGCGGCTGGGGTCTTCTACCCGGCCTTCGGCACGCTGCTTTCGCCGATGCTGGCGGCGGGCGCGATGGCGCTGTCGTCGGTCTTTGTTCTGAGCAACGCGCTGCGTCTGCGCAGGCTCGCCCCGGCCATGGCGCCGGAGCATGCCGCGCGCCCGTCGCAGTCTGCCGCACCGCAGGAGGCCGAGGCATGAACATCGGAGATGTCGCCACCCGCGCCGGGCTGCCGCCCAAGACCATCCGCTACTACGAGGACATCGGCCTCGTGACGCCGCACCGGGGCGCCAACGGCTACCGCGCGTTCACAGAACAGGACGTGCACAAGCTGGCCTTCCTCGCCCGCGCGCGGACGCTGGGCTTTACCATTGAGGACTGCCGCGCGCTGCTGGCGCTCTATGAGGACGAAAGCCGCGCAAGCGCCGAGGTGAAGCATATCGCCGAGGACCATCTGGCGCAGATCGACGAGAAGCTGGCGCAGTTGCAGCAGATGCGCGACACGCTGGCGCATCTGGTCCACGCCTGCCACGGCGACGACCGCCCCGACTGCCCGATCCTCAGCGATCTGGCCTCGGAGCCGTGCAAAGCACCGTCCGAGCCCTAGGGCGCTTGGGTCTCAAGCTCCAGCAGCGCCCGGCGGGTCGCCTGCCAGACCGGCATCACCGCGTCGAGGCTGCCCACCGGCAGCGTCTCGCTTGACCGGGCGCGCTCTTCCTCGACGCGCAAGGCGGCGTGCAGGGCAGTGGCACCAAACACCGCCGCGGATCCCGCGATCCGGTGGACCTTCTCGGCATAGCGCGTCGGGTCGATCCCGGCGCGCATTTCCTTCGCCAGTTCGCGCAGGCCGTCTTCGGTCTCGGACACGAAACGGTCGCGCAGCGAGGCGAACAGCTCTGCCCCGAGCGTCGTCGCCGCGGCGTCGAGCGCCACGTCATCCAGCACCGGGGCGTCCTGCGGCTCCATATCCGCCGCGCCCTGCGCCTCGGGGAGCGGAGCAGCAACCGGGGCAATGCCCGCGATCGCTTCGGTCAGCGCGCGCCATGTGATCGGCTTGGTCAGGGTGACCTTCATGCCCGCCTCGCGGAACCGCGCGATGTCGGCGGGCAGCGCATGGGCGGTGAGCGCGACGATGGGCGTTTCGGCGTTCGGCCCACCCCCGGCACGCAGACGGCGCGTGGTTTCGACACCATCGAGGCCGGGCATCGAGATATCCATCAGCACGAGGTCAAAGGGCTCTTCTGCCGCGATCTTCAGCCCTTCTGCACCGTCGCGCGCCTCGATCACCGTATGCCCCATCTTGCGCAGCATGGCGTTCGCCACGAGGCGGTTCACCGGATTGTCCTCGACCACGAGGATGCGCGAAGGGGCCATCTGCGGGTTCTGCACCGGGGCGGGCGGCAGCGCCTGAAGCGGCGCGCGTTCGGCAGGCAGCGCAACGCTAAAGCGCGTGCCCTTCCCCGGCGCGCTTTCGACCGAGACCTCGCCGCCCATCGCATTGACCAGCCGCCGGACGATCCCCAGCCCCAGCCCGGTGCCCTCTGCCGCGCGCATGTAGGAGGAGTCGAGCGTCACGAAATCCTCGAAGATGCGCTCCTGCTGGTCCTCGGCGATGCCGATGCCATTGTCCGCCACCTCGAAATGCAGCGTGCCGGTCCGCTCGGGACAGTCCAGCGTGAGGTGAATCTCGCCATTCTCGGTGAATTTGATCGCATTGCCCATGAGGTTGACCAGCACCTGCCTCAGGCGCGTCGGATCCCCCATCATCAGCGGGCAGCCGCCATCGGGCAGCGAGACCTGCAGCATGTTGCCGCGCGCTGCCGCCGTGGGCCGCAGCACGTCCACCACCTCCCGCGCAAGCTCCACCGGATCAAACGGCGCGCGGGCAAAGCTGAAACGCCCGGTCTCCAGCCGCGTATGGTCGAGCACGTCGTTCACATGCTGCAAGAGCACGTCCCCGGCGCGGCGCAGGATCTGCAGATATTCGCGCTGGTCACGGTTCAGTTCCGTTTCGGTCAGCAGTTCCAGCGCACCGATCATACCGTTCAGCGGCGTGCGCATCTCGTGGCTCATGATGGCGATGAAACGGGCCTTGGCCTGCTCGCCTTCGACCGCTTTGTCGCGCGCCTCGACAAGCTCTTCCTCGGCGCTGATGTCGCGGGTGATGTCGCGGAAATAGACCGCGCGCAGCATATCTCCCTCATGCTCCGTCTCGGTGACCGAAAGCTCCATCGGGTAGCGCGTGCCATCGGCGCGCAGCCCCTCGCAGCGCACCCGGCCCCGCCCTGCATGTCTGGAGAAGGTCAGGTCGCGTGCCTCCGGGCTACCGGGCGGGAACAACAGTTCAGACGCTGGACGGCCCAGCGTCAGATCGCGGCCATGGCCGGAAATGCATTCCGCCGCGCCGTTGAACTGCAGGATCCGCCCCGCGCCATCGGTCACCACGATCCCGTCGAGCGCCGTCGAGACCACCGCTTCGAGCCGGTGATTGGCGCGGGCCCGGCGCTGCGCCTGATCGCGGGCCACATGCATCAGCTGCCAGAGCGCCACCACGCCGAGCGCAAGCGCCAGCACGAGGATCAGCGCCATTCCCGAAAGCCGCACCAGAGAGTTCATCACCTTGCGCCGCTGGGTGTCGGACGCCGCCGAGAACGCCCGTACCCCCGACAGAGAGACCTCGCGGATCGCCAGCCGCACCGGCTCGGCCCGCACCCGCAGCTCTGGCAGCGCCGCCAGCAGGGCATCCTCGGGACCGTCAATCAGCGGCACTGTGTCTTTCAGGAACTCGCGCACGGTGCGCATCGGCCCTTCTGCGGTGGGCGTGTTGACGATGTCGGCGTAAAGCGCGCCACGAGAGATCGTCTGGTACCGGCTGTAGAAGATGTCGAACGCCAGACGCAGCGCATCGGCATTGGTATAGCCGTCGGGCTTATCAAGCTCGGCCTGCAGGGTGCCGAACTCCACCTCCATCTGCGCCAGCGACCACTGGCCATTGTCCGAGTTGGCGGTCGCGAGTCCCTGGATCTGCCGCGCCGCGTCGACGGTCAGCAGCACCAGCGCGGCAAGACACAGCACGATGAAGGGCGCGCTCAGCGCCGCCCAGCGTTTGCGGTTCGGCAGGCTGCCACCGGCGGAGGAATCGCTTGCGTCGCTCACGGCTCGATTTCGATCCTCTTCAATTGCCAGATGCTGCGCGAAAAGATGATCTCGCTGCGATAGTCGGGGTTGTCGTCGTAAGGGTAGACCACCCAGAGCGGCCCCTTGTCGCGCACGCTCATCGGCTTGCCGTTGCGCGCCCATGCGATGATCGGCCCATCAGGTTCGGCATCGCTGACCGGGATCTCGACCCAATACTCATTGATCGCCACAGCACGGAGACTCCCATCTGCGACCCCAAGCTCTTCGAGCAGCCGATGCAGCGAGACCCCGGTGAAGGTCTGCTCTCCCTCAGTCCAGATCGTCTCGGTGGTAAAGCTCGTCTCGCCAAGTTCCTTGAGCATGGGCAGATCGAAGGACGCCCCCTCGGGAACGTTCGAGACCGACAGCGGCCCATCCACGGTCAGCAGCACCGGCCCGCTTGGTGTGCGCAGCGTCTGCGCCCAAGCGGTCGAGCCGGAAAAAGCCCCGGAAAACAGGCAAACGAACATCAAAACCACCCAGCGGAGCATCAGTGTCCAACCTCCTTGCGAACTTCGTTGCCGCTCAATATCATACGTCGCTGTTACCCAAGCGCAAAGACGTACCAGATTGCCAGTGCCCAAACTAGTTTCTGAAACTAAGCGGTAAGACTTTTGCGCCAGAACTTGCTTGCTGCAAGCAGAGCTCTTGGCAGGAGGACACATGCGTATTCTGGTCGCTGATGACCACGATCTCGTCCGCGAGACGATCGCCGCCTTCCTCCGCTCGGAGGGTATCGACGAGGTGTTCACCGCCGCAACGCTGGACGAGGCGATCGCGCTGGTCGAGCGTGGGCTGGCCTTCGATCTGATCCTGCTCGATTACAACATGCCCGGCATGGCTGGTCTTTCGGGCCTTGATCGGATGCGTGACGTCTGCGGCGGCGTGCCCGTCGCCCTGCTCTCGGGCACCGCCACCGCCGATATCGCGCAGGCCGCGATCCGCTCGGGCGCCGCCGGGTTCATTCCCAAGACGCTGCCGTCCAAAACCATCGTGAGCGCCGCTCAGGTGATGGCGGCGGGCGAGATCTTTGCCCCCTACAGCTTTATGACGCAGGCCCCCGACGGCAAGGCCGCCGAACTGACCCCGCGCGAACGCGAAGTGCTGCGCGGGCTCTGCGAGGGCAAATCCAACAAGGAAATCGCCCGCGACCTCGATCTGCAGGAAGTGACCATCAAGCTGCATGTAAAGACGCTCAGCCGCAAGCTGGAGGCGCGCAACCGCACCCATGCGGCGATGATCGCCAAAGAGCTGAACCTGGCCTGAGCGGCGCGCTGCGGGGCTCTGCGCCCTAAATCCAGCGCGCCCTAGACCAGTACCCTAGACCAGCGCCCTAAATCCAGCGCAGGCGGCGCAGGATCAGCAGTTGCAGCCCCACCACTACCGCCAGACCGCCACAGAACATCCAGAAGGCCATGGGCTCACCCGCGCCCGGCATCCCGGCGACGTTGATCCCAAAGAGTCCCGTGAGAAAGCCCAGAGGCAGGAACAGCGCCGACAGCACCGACAGCATATACATGTTGCGATTGAGCCGGTCCGACAGCTGCCCCGCAAGCTCGTCGCGCACCAGCGCCATCCGTTCGCGCATCGCATCCGCGTCTTCGACCACACGCTCGATCGCGTCCAGTTCCTCTTCCATCTGGCGCAGGTCGTCGGCTTCGAGCCAATCGGGATGGCTGGTTTGCAGCACCTTCAGCGCATCGCGCTGCGGCAGCAGGTAGCGGCGCAGGATGATCGCACGGCGGCGCAATTCGACCAGTTGCTGACGCATGGCGTCATGCGTCTCTTCCAGCACATCCTCTTCAAGCTGGTCGGCCTCCTCCTCGATGCCGCGCCAGAAGGATTCGATCCGGTAGGTCAGCCGCTCGACCAGCAGCGACAGGAATTCCGCGCAATCCTTCGGTCCGCCGCCAAGCTCCAGAGCATGGGCGATGTCGTCCACCGCCCGGACCTTCCGCCGCGACAGGCTGACGATGCGCTGCTGGTCGATCCAGAGCCGGATCGAGACCATGTCTTCGGGATCGTCGCCCTCGATCGTGTTGATCCCGCGCAGGATAACGATCAACCCGTCGCCAATCCGCGTGATGCGCGGCCGGGTCTCTTCGGCGACCAGCGCGTCGATGATCGTCGGATCGAGATATGAGAGATTCTCGACGATCCAGCCCGGCGCATCCGCGTGTGAGGCCTTGAGGTGAACCCAGCCCAAAGTCTCGCTGCGCAGCACCTCGGGGGCCTCAGTGGGCGTGAGTCTGCGCCCCGCGTTGGGCCCGTCGAGGACGAATCCGGTTTCGATAAGATCAGCGGGGCGCGGGACAAGGTTTTGCATGGCGAAAAGGTACATTGGACGCCGCAAAGGGCAAGTCCCTGCAAGTCATGAAATGTTACTTAAATTTCATGCAGTTGTCGCTTCGTCGTCACCTCGATCTTGCAGCTGTTCATTTTCGCACAGCCTCTGGCTCTTTTTTGGAAACCCATGGGTTTTCGAACTCTCGTTCACGAAATTGGACAGGATGAAACTGAACCCGAGAGTTCAAATGCTCTTATTTTGTGCGGTTTATAAACCCATTGGGATTTGCTTGCTCACTTTCAAGTGCACGCTTTCGCGATCCGCTGTGATCGCTCCCGTGATTTGCTAAATCGCCGTGAAATAACGATTTATCACTCATCCCAAAACGAAACGGGACGCGGCGACGCCTGACGCCACCGCAGATTCAGGAGTTAAAAGGAACGTCGTTATGAAAACTCTTATCGCATCCGCCCTCGTTGCCACCGCCGCTCTGACCGGCGCCGCTTCGGCTGCTACCGCTACCGCGGCTCCCGCACAGAAAGAGCTGCAGCAGCTCGTGCCCGGTGCCAACCTGTCCGGCCTGAGCGACGCCGAGATCATCTCGGTCGTGCAGACCGTCAATGACCTCGACAACCCCTCGCAGAAAGCCGGCATCGCAAAGGCGCTGATCGAGACGCTGAACTGAGTGTCTGCCACGCCCCACGCGGCGTGAGCACGAAGACCAGACGGATGGGCCAGCCGGTCTGACCGGCCCGTCCGCCAAGCCCCCCGCGCACAAACGCGCATCAAAGCACAATGGCATCGCAGAATGCCTGCTTCAAAGTTACGGAAGGAACCTCCCATGAAAACGCTTATCGCATCCACTCTCATCGCCACCGCAGCCCTGACCGGCGTCGCCTCCGCAGCCCCCTCCGCCGCCGCAAACGCCGCGCGCGTGATCGAGGCGAGCGTGCCGAACGCCGACCTCTCGGGCCTGAGCGACCAGCAGATCGTCGCCGTGGCGCACACGCTGCAGCAAACCGAAGGCGCAGCCAAGAAAATCGGCGTGACCGAAGCGCTGATCCAGTCGCTGAACTGAGCTCCGCCGGTCGCGGCCTGAGGGCCGCGCCAGCACAGCTTCACAGCACCAGACGCAAAGCGCCCCCGCAGAGCCCTGCGGGGGCGCAGTTGTGTTTGGGTCCCTGAAGCCGGGCTGCGGCACGGCCTGCGCCTCAGCCGCCCGCAGCGCTCCCCCGCGAAAGCGGCCCGGCGCACACCACTCCACCAACGAAAAAGGGCCGCCCTGAGGCGGCCCTTTCCCGATCTGCTGCCCGGCGTAGGT